>NZ_VPEB01000011.1:0-45372 GCF_013417415.1 Acinetobacter sp. YH12254
GTAGCAGGATCAAACCAAATGGCAATATTTCCGCGACTCATGAGTGCTCGGTTATATGCGGGCCAATTGGTTGTGCGGTAGATTTTGTGTGTAGGCTTCTTCATTTGAAAATTATATCGCTGAAAAACCCTTTACAGATAGGTTTGTGCAACAAAGCCTATCTAAACTATTAATTTTGAGCATAAGCGAGTATTAGCATAATGGGTGGTGTTTCAAAAAGTATGCTGACATTAAATGAAGCCATTATTGATGTAAAAAAAGGTTAAGTCGAAAGCTTTAAAATGGTTTTCAATCTTTTTTGAAAAATTACAACTCCTTCTAAAACCGCGCCTAATTCGATGCCTTATTTTGCAATTATTACCTTCAATACCTACAGTAAAAAATTTACCAATACTTTGCTTGCAGTTTTTAAAAGCAGTTATGAAACTGTCCCAATGATCACTTGCAATTCGGGTGTAGTGAATACCTAATTGTTTAAGCTTTGTCTTCAATCGTTGAACTGTAGCTAAGTCTCTTTTACCCCAAACATAAGCAACAATCTCACCTGTTTCTCGATGGTAGGCGTAAATAAGCCATTGTTTATTATTTTTATTTCCCACAAAAGTCCAAAACTCATTAACTTCAAGAGACTCATAATGACTTTGTTTAGGCTGAATTTGGTAGGTCGATTCGGTTAAAGTACGTAAAACTTTACCGATACTGATTCGCTCAACTTCAGCGATATCTCGTATACCACTACCTCTGACCATCAACTGTAATATTTTTCGAGTAATGCCTGAATTACATCCTAGATAGCTCAGAGCATGGTCACTAATAAACTGACGTTTACAGTCTTTGCACTGATAGTTTTGTTTCCCATCTACTTTGATGCCATTTTTCTTTATACTGTCACTGAGGCAGGTTGGACATTTGATTTCTAGAGTTATTCGCATTTCTCTATTTTATCAAAATTCAACCTGCTTTGTTTCAGCATACTTTTTGAAACACCACCGCATAATGTATCTATGGCTACCAGCTACAGGTATCGAATGAGATACGAGTGAAAAACTGAATATTAGATTGACAGTTCCACAAAAAATACTAAGTGTATGACAAGTGGTTTGAGAGCAATGTGACATTCAGGTTAGAAAATTGATGCTGACGCAAGTGATTAAAAAAAGTATAGCCAGTCCTGAGCTACTGAGCCATATATGAGTTGATAAGTATGTTGATTATTGCCCCCTCTCTCATCAGTAGCTGATTTATCAGCGGGCTGGGGTCGATTACTTTTTTAAAGACTGGTTCAGTCGGTGTAGGGTAGCTCGATGCATTACCGGATACTTAATAAAAAAACCAGCAAGTGCTGGTTTTTTTATTTTCAGTTTCATCAGTATTTTGGAAGGTATGGAAAAGTTGTCGCTATCACCCGAACTTGAGTGTTGAATAGGTCTTAATAGGAAAATAAGCCCTTTTCTAAGGGGAATTCGATACCAATTGATACACCGCCATCGTTACCGTGTACATCAGAGTCACCCACCCACCCATTCAGTTTAAGTGGAATATCTGGGCGTAGATAATGTGTCCAGGTTAGATCTAGCGCTTTTAATTCATCCTGCGCTGGAAAAGCTAAATTAGTAATGCCTCTATCACGTCGATTAGCTGCTTGATCAAATTTCGCAAATAGGATGCGTGTATTAATACGATTGAGATGATCCAAACGAATATCGCCACCTACAGACAGCATTTGACCATCACCACCTATGGCATGCGCCAAGGGATAACCATGCTGGTAAAAACCATCGGTGTAGTTGGTGTGATTATAGGAAATGCCTTGTACTTTACCATTGGTACGGGTATCTGCCCATTCGGTATACAGTTGGAAAGGCATATTGTTATAACTTGATGAATAATCGATTCCAGCCAAATACATTTTTTTGGCCGGCAAGCCGCCTGCTTCATCTTCACCGACATATTGCGCATAGATACCCATCGGGACTTGCACGAGGGGATGTAGATTTAAGCGTGCATCAAAACCGGCAATTTGATTTGATGGATCAGGTTCACCTGTACCACCATTGTCTTTATTGCCAACAAAAGCATCCCAAAGTGAGCTCAGGCTTTCAGGTCGACCTTCACCACCCCATTGCATAGCACGCGATGCACCCAGTTCTAAATAAGGCAAGGGTTGTGCAGTGACACGTAAGCCAATCAGTTTGGCATCAGGCACAGCATCATAATCCTGCAACTGCCCTGCAAAAGCTTGATATTGCCAAGGTCCAATCCAAGCCAACCATTTGTTTGCAAAAGCATTCTGTTCGGCACGCTGCATCGTCACGCCATAGACAGGGCGGCTGGCATCACCACGAATTAAACTGCCATCATGTGCAGGACCCCAGTAGGTCGGGATCTGTCCAGCAATCAACCATTGATTCCATAATTTTCCAGCGATATATGAGCCTTCAAGATTAAAATCTTGATCATTGTCAATCTGTAGATCTTTTTCTGCATTCACACGAATTCTGGCATCCCAGTTCTCGTTACCCGCATTTAGCTCGATACCTGCCTGATATTGCGCTTTTTGCTGATCGCCAAAGGCTTGAGGAATATTTTTTTGATCAGTTTCTGCAAATAAGGATGCTTTGAGCGACTGGTTATTGGCATTCAAATGTGCTAATACAGTATCAATGACTTTTTGCTGAATATTATTGTTGATTTTAGCTTGGGCAAGAGCACGTTGAATTTCATCACCACTGATGGGCCAAGTGGAAGTACTGATTTGAATCACACCCTGCTGATTGAGCCAGTTTAAATCGGTACGTAAGTTTTGGTCATTTAAAACGATGCCTTGTGCAAAGGCGAGGGAAGAACTTAATGCCAAGGTAGCGAGCAGTGTTTTGGATAACATTCTTGTATATTCTCAGGACTTTTAAACTATAACCACGATAGGTTTTTTAGTTGATTTTTTCAACAACAATCATTTGCAATAAATGTAAGGAAGGATAATTTCACACCCTGCTCAGACAGAGTGTGAAATTTGAGTTTAGAATAGATTAGTCATTATCTTTATGTGCAGTATAGGCATAGGCATAATTATAACCATAACTACCCGCTGCACCTTTTTGTACATCATTGAGAATGACGCCATTAACTTTTACATTGGCCTGTTCAAAACGATTCACCGTAATTTCAAGTTCTTTAATTTGCGTTTTTCCATGACGGGCAACCAGTAAATTGACCCCTGCATATTGCGCAATAATAATACCATCGGTCACAGCAAGGACTGGTGGGGTATCAATTAAAATGTGATCAAAATGAGCAGATGCCTGATCCAGGAAAGCCTTGAATTTATCGGTACTTAACAGTTCAGACGGATTGACTGGACTCTTGCCGCGAGTAACAAAGAACAGGTTTTCTACAGTAGAATTTTGGACAATATCTTCATAGCTATTTTGAAGATTTAACAGTTCTGCTAAGCCAGGGCTTAGCTCTGCATTGAAATATTTATGCAAATAACCACGACGCATATCACCATCAATGACGAGTACCCGTTTTCCACCTTGCGCCAAAATGGTTGCAAGGTTAACAATAATAAAAGATTTCCCAATTTCAGGGGCAGGGCCTGACAGTGCAATCACATTATTGCTGGCATTCATTAAGGCAAAGTGAATTGCGGTGCGCATACTGCGCAAGCTTTCAATCGCAATATCACCGCCGTCTTTCACTGCAAGAATAGGAATATTCTTTTTCTTTTTCAGCAGGTTGATATGACTTTCTTGAATTAAAGAACGTGGTACGGTGGCATATACTGGCAGATCCAGCTCATTTTCAATCTGAGCAGCATCTTTAATGCCTGAACGCATCATATTACGTAACAGTGCTAATAATGTACCGAGGAATCCTCCCAGAAAAATCGACAAAATCAGGATTTGTAATTTCTTCGGTTTAATCGGTTGAATAGGTTCAACTGCAGTATCGACAATACGTACATTGCCAATTTCACCGGCTTTGGCAATACGAAGTTGCTGGTATGAATTGAGTAAACCTGTATATAGTTGCTGTTTGACTTCAACTTCACGGAATAATTGTAAGTACTGGCGCTGTAGTTCAGGTAAACGTTTTAAAGTCCCATCCAGCTCTGCAATTTTTTTATTGATTGCACCGAGTTGTGCATTCATTTGCTGCATCATGGGATGTTCATTAGTGTATTTGGAAGAAGCTTCTGCCACTTGCTGTTCTATCTGAGCTTTTTGTGTTTCTAAAGCAATACTTTGGGTTAGATATAATTCTGATTCTTTGGTGACATCAACTGTATTTGATTGTTGACGGAAACGGTTAAATTCACGCTCTGCAACATCCAGTTGCTGTTTTAGCTCAGGTAACTGATCTTCTAAAAACTTGAGTGTTTGAGCCGTTTCTGCAGAGCGGCGCTCAATATTCTGCTGGCTATAGGCGGTAAGGATAGCATTTAGTACTTGCGTAATATGCTTTTTGTCTTCACCTTCATAGTTGAGACCTAATACGCCAGTCAATTTTCCTTTTTCAGCGACGGAATAGCTGGCGGTTAAAGTCTGCATCGCAGCAGGCAAGCTTTGCTTTCGGATATTATAAGCGGCATCGAAACGGTCTTGACTAAAAACACCTACTTTCCAAAGGCCGTATTCAGATGAGGATTGACTGATCTGGTTTAGAGGCGCAGAAAAAACCACCTGTTTAGTTGTCTCATCAGTCAGGCTATATTTGCCTTCTTTAAAACTTAAAATTAAGTTTTTATCCTGGAAATATTGTGGAATATCAAACTGGCGAACATCAAAACTATTCTGATTATCTTTAAATAATACTGATTTTTTTGAGTATTCGGTGCTGTACTTATGCTTGGCCATTAACCGGTTCCAGAAACTGTCTTCTGTACCAGATATGCGAATATTTAAATTTAAATGGTTGATGACTTCGCCGAGCACTAAACGCGATTTTAAAATCTCAATTTCGGCTTGCGCTGGAGATTTTTGGTCGATCATGCCGGATAAATCACCCAATAGTGCAGCTGAAGTCCCTTTACTATCTTCAACTTGTACCAATGCATCTACTGTATATGTATCTGGTGTGGTTCTTAAGTAGAGTAAGGCACAGATCAAGCTTAAAATAATGCACAGGGCAATCAGTTTCCATTGCGCAATTAAGGAAAAAAACAATTCCTTGAGGTCAATGGTATCTTCGGTGTTGGCGGTTTGGCTCATAATTTAAATATCAAAAAGTGAAAATATTAAAAAAATTAAATATATTTTTTCCAGTCAGCAATACAGTCTTGAATTAATTGACAGGTATCATCAAAAAATGTCTGATCATGCTGATAAGGGTCGGCAATATTTTTACTTTGCCAATGCCCCAGTCTAAAAGTTTTGCCCTTGGCAAATGGCCAGGTCTGTTCAATATGCTTTTGCTGGTTCTGACTCATGACCAGAACCAAATCAGCTTTTTTAATCAGTTCAGCATTGAGTTTTTTTGCAACATGTGGACTCATGTCGATCCCAAAACGTTGCATGCATAGACTAGCCTTTTCATCTGCTGCATGTCCGACGACGCCAGCAATACCTGCAGACTCAATCTTTAAGTGCGGATATTGCTGTTTTAAAAAGTATTCTGCCATGGGGCTACGGCAAATATTGCCAATGCAGACCACTAAAATATTATTAATTTTCATTAATTCCCCAAACGATCTAAATTATACAACGCATTTGAGAATGGAATAACCTGGTTTACGACACGCTGCCAGCGCGCTAGGCCGGATGCATCGACATAGACAATATCATTGCTGTGCATTTTAAACTGGTTGGCCAGACCAAAATCAGCAATGCTGGTCAAGTCCATCTGATAGACTTCAGTGTGGGCAGTATTTGGTTGGCTACGCACCACATACACCTTACTACGACTGGCAGAAAGTGGATTTAAGCCCAGACTTTCGCCTAATACATCACTGAGGCTCATGCCTTGGTCACGTAATGGTAAAGATTGGTTTTTACCTGACTCACCCATGACATAGATCTTCTGGTTTTCGCGGTTGTTTACATATAATGTGTCATTTGGCTGAATCAATAAGTTATGCAGCGAAAAACCTGCTTTTTCTAGTTCTACGGTATTTAGGCTATATGATCGTCCCTGACGTACTAGAGTAATAGAGGTGTTGTCACCTTGCTGTGCATTTACACCACCTGCCATGCTCAAAGCAGTATAAACACTGACAGGTTGGTCGCTTAAGTAAAACTGACCTCCATTCATCACATTACCTTGCACTGAATAACGCTGGCCTTGATACGATACTATTCGTGCGATTACATCTGGATTTTTTAGGTAACGTGATAGCTGATTACGTAATTCACGATTGACTTGCGCTAGTGATTTTCCAGCGGCCTTATAACGGCCAATAATGGGAAACTGAATATAGCCTTCCGAATCGATTTGGAAACCATTCGCTTGTGCGGATTGATCACTACTAATAGTTGGAGAGGTGAGTTCAGGATAAGCCCATAAATAAATTGACAAAATATCACCTGGGCTCAGGCTGTAGTTACGATGCTGTGTGTTAAACAGATGGGCATATTGTTGTTGAATATTCTGTACAGCAGGCTGAACAGCCAGCATAGAATCTTGAGTGAGTTTTATGACATTGACTGTCGTGCCGAGGTCGGTTTGAAAAACGCCTTCGCTAGGTAAGTCATATGTTTGTAAACCAGAGGTGACTGCACACCCTGTAGTAGCAATGCCACATGCCAATAAAGCAGCTAGTTGAAAGTGTCGCACATGTTTTCCCAAAGATTATTTTTAAATTTTAAAATTGAAGTTATTCTACCCATGTTATTGAACATATACATAGCAATTTGTAACTATCTTCTGGTTTATATAAAGCTGAATGGTATTAAAAATGTAAATGATACGCCAATCTCAACTTAAAATAAGATTTTCGAATTGAATTGGTGAATGACCAAGCTTTTTATTTAGCACCACACAAATTGTATGCGACAGAATTTTACGAGTTATGCGGTGGGTTAAATGCCATAGATCGGCGAATTCAAACATGAGGTGCGACAGTTTCAAAAGCCTTATGATAATCAACAAGCTGAGCAAATTTCTCTAATGGTGTAAGCCAATCTAACGCTTTTCTAGGGCGAGTATTCAGTGACATGGCAACTTGATTTAAATAATGCTGATCTGCCTGGTTTAAATCAATCCCTTTAGGTAAATATTGCCTAATTAAACCATTCATATTTTCGCATGTGCCTTTCTGCCATGGCGAATGTGGGTCACAGAAATATACATCTATGCCTAAATCTTCTTCGAGGATTTTATGTTCTGACATCTCACGTCCACGGTCATAGGTCAATGTTTTACGCAGTTCTGCGGGTAAATATTTCAGAGCTTCAGTTAAAGCCTTGCGCACTGATTCTGCCTTTGCATCAGGTAATGTTGCCAAGATACAGAGCCGTGTATTTCGTTCAATAAGTGTTGCTATCGAACTTTTATTGTCTTTACCTTTAATTAAATCGGCTTCCCAATGACCCGGTATTTTTCTTTCTTGAACTTCGGTTGGGCGCTCATGAATAGTTTTAATATCCTGTAATATAGAATCTTTTTTAGGTTCACCGTTAGCTTTTCGCTTTTTATTTTCATGACGCAGACAGGATAGTAAGTCTTTTTTCAGCTCACCCTTTGGTAATGCTCGTATCGTTGAATAAATCGTTGTATGGCTTACATTCATTGTTTGATCCAAATCAGGAAATCTCTTTAAACGCTTTGCTATTTGCTGAGGAGACCATAAACAACGGATCGCTTCAACAATAAATTCCAGAGGATTGAATCGATTTTGAGTTTTCTATGACCACGTCTACGTCTAGCGAAGGTGTTATCAGAAGCATATTGAGCTTGATAAACGTCATTGATGCTATTTCTTTTAAGTTCACGATAGATCGTACTAGGATGTCTTTTAATGAGTTCAGCAAATTTTCTGGGTGAAAAGCCTTCTTTTCTTGACTCAAGCATTAATGCAGTACGATCTTCAAAGTTAAGATGATGGTATGACAATTTTATATACTCCATAAACCCTTTAAATTAATTAGGTGGTTTATGTCGCACTTCAAGTTTTACTCTGCCATCTTTTGCCCTCACTTTCTGAATGTGAAAGCGATCTGTTAATTGACCAATCACTGTTTCAATCTTTCTTCTTGCTTTCATCAGTATTTGCAGTGTCTCTTTAGGTCTGAAATCTATCATGTTTTTTCTAAAGGGTGTTTGTAAATCAATACCCTGATATTCATAATATCGTTTCAATTCTGGTCTTAAATAGCCCTTATCTGCTCCCAGTAAACCGTAAATATCATTCGTAATTTCAGGTGCAACATCTCGCTCATCACAATGAGCAGGTGCAAAGGTATAACCCGAAATCATGCCTGAAAGATTAATGACGATATGAGCTTTGAAACCATAATATTTTTCTTGTTTTGCAGCACAATAACTAAAACCTGCGTATTCTTTAAAGTTTTTATGCTTTCTAGCTCTGGTATAACTACAGACAGGGAGTGGGAAGCCATCAATAAAGTGAATGTTATCTGAACCATAACGCTGAATGAGCTGTGCCATAATGGATTGACTGACATGCCACAGGTTTGCACAATGTTTACAGAAATTGGGATAAGATCCTAATTTTGGAAACCATTCTAACCAATTGTTTTTGAAATACATCCAAATATTTTTGTCTGTATCTAAACCAAGAAATTCACCTACTATTTGCATAGTGATGATTTCTGCATCAGTAACAGCAGGCGGAAAACCACGAGTTCTCAGGGGCTGAGTAACAACAATGGGATAAAGTTCTTCTATGATTACATAGACAAAAATGATAAATTCTTCAATGGACATAACTTTGCTTTAATTTCTTGGTGGAAACTAAAATAGGGTTATGTCCTTTTTATTTCAATCACTTAAAAAGTTGAGATTGGGGTAAATGATTTTAATAGTTATAAATAAAATAAGTAATTCTTACAAAAAATATACACTATGCTATTTTTTAATAGGATTTGAGCACAAATCATAATAGAAATTTCATGGTTTTCTGCTAGTATGCCTGCCGAAAGATTTAATCTTCATAAGTACAGTACATAAATAAGGCGTTGAAATGCTATCTATTGCAGATTTAAAAATCGCGGTCATTGGGTTAGGTTATGTAGGCTTACCACTTGCGGTTGAATTTGGGAAAAAAGTACCTGTAATTGGTTTTGATATCTATCAGAAAAGAATTGATGAGCTTAAAAGTGGCCAAGACCATACCTTAGAAGTTTCTCCAGAAGAACTCAAAAAGGCAAATCAGCTGAGTTATTCAGCAAATTTAGAAGATTTAAAAAGCTGTAACTTTTTTATTGTCACTGTACCTACGCCAATTGATGAATTTAAACAGCCAGATTTAACTCCGCTTGTTAAGGCCTCGACCAGCATTGGACAGGTACTGAAAAAAGGCGATGTGGTGGTGTATGAGTCTACGGTATATCCGGGTGCGACTGAAGAAACCTGTATTCCGGTTCTGGAGCAAGTGTCAGGCCTGAAGTTCAATCAGGACTTCTTTGCCGGTTATAGTCCAGAGCGAATTAATCCGGGCGATAAACTGCACCGTGTCACCAATATTTTGAAAATTACCTCAGGTTCTACCCTTGAAGTCGCTGAATTTGTCGATCAGGTGTATAACCTGGTGATTGAGGCAGGTACGCATAAAGCAACTAGCATTAAAGTGGCTGAAGCGGCGAAAGTGATTGAAAATACTCAGCGTGATGTCAATATTGCATTGATTAATGAACTGGCCGTGATCTTTAATAAAATGGGTATTGATACTGAAGCAGTATTGCAGGCTGCCGGTACCAAATGGAATTTCTTGCCATTCCGTCCAGGTCTGGTCGGTGGACACTGTATTGGTGTTGATCCGTACTATTTAACCCATAAAGCGCAGTCTATCGGTTACCACCCTGAAATTATTCTGGCGGGTCGCCGTTTAAATGACGGTATGGGGGCTTATGTAGTGACCCAGCTGGTCAAGGCCATGATCAAGAAAAAAATTCAGGTCGAAGGTGCCAAGGTTCTGGTTTTAGGCTTAAGTTTTAAAGAAAACTGCCCGGATATTCGTAATACCAAAATTATTGATATTGTCAATGAACTAACAGAATACAATATTGCTGCCGATGTGTATGATCCATGGGTAGATGCAAGCGAAGCTCAACATGAATACGGAATTACTCCAGTCGCAAATCTGGAACAGGATCAGTATGATGCTGTGATTCTGGCCGTTGCCCATGATCAGTTTAAAGCTATGGGCACTGAAGCATTACGTGCCTTGGGCAAGTCAGCACATATTTTATATGACCTGAAATATGTACTGGATCATTCTGAATCTGACCTTCGTCTGTAATTTATAGGGACCATAAATATGAGCCAATATCAAACTGTATGCGAGCAATTACAACAAGCACCAAAAACCTGGTTAATTACCGGTGTGGCAGGCTTTATTGGCTCAAATTTACTGGAAACCCTATTAAAGCTGAACCAAAATGTGGTGGGTCTGGATAATTTTGCTACAGGTCATCAGCATAATCTGGATGAAGTGCAAAGTCTGGTCAAGCCTGAACAGTGGGCAAACTTCAAGTTTTATAAAGGTGATATCCGTAATTTTGAAGATTGTCAGACAGTCTGTGCAGGAGTGGACTATGTGTTGCACCAGGCCGCTTTAGGTTCTGTACCACGTTCGATTGCTGACCCGATTACCACCAATGCAGCCAATATTACCGGCTTTTTAAATATGCTGACTGCTGCACGTGATGCAGAAGTAAAAAGCTTTACCTATGCCGCCAGCAGTTCAACTTATGGCGACCATCCGGCACTGCCTAAAGTTGAAGAAAATATTGGCAAGCCACTTTCGCCTTATGCAGTCACCAAATATGTAAATGAGCTGTATGCAGAAGTCTTTGCACGGACGTATGGGTTTAAAACTATTGGCCTGCGTTACTTTAATGTTTTCGGCAAGCGTCAAGACCCGAATGGTGCCTATGCTGCTGTGATTCCAAAATGGACCGCAGCCATGATTGCTGGCGATGATGTATTCATTAATGGTGATGGCGAAACCAGTCGTGATTTCTGCTTTATTGAAAACACGGTTCAGGCCAATATTTTAGCTGCTACCACTCAAAATGATGAAGCCAAAAATCAGGTTTATAATGTGGCAGTAGGGGATCGTACTACACTCAATGATTTGTTTAATGCCATTAAAGCTGCATTAAATGAAAATGATGTGACTTATACGAAAGAGCCTGTATATCGGGACTTCCGTGCTGGGGATGTTCGACATTCGCAAGCCAGTGTAGCTAAAATTGAAAATAATTTAGGATATAAAGCTAAATATAAAATATCAAAAGGCATTGCATTTGCAATGAGTTGGTATGTAGAGAATTTATCTCAATGAATTTAAGAAAAGTTTTTAAAGAGAAAGATATTCTAGTTGTTTTTAAAAACTTAATTTCTTTATCTTTATTGCAATTAATTAACTTAATTCTACCCTTTATAACGTTACCTTATATTGCACGAGTAGTTGGAGTAGAAAACTTTGGTATATTGGCTTTCTCTTCAGCTATTATTGTCTTTTTTCTTACAGTTGTCGATTATGGGTTTAATTATACAGCTGTTAGAGATGGGGCGCGAGTTAAAGAAGATAAAATAGCTTTTTCAAAAATTTTATCAACTGTTTTCTACTCAAAGATTATTTTGTTCTTGATATCATTTTTAATTTTTTCATTACTGGTTTTTTTTGTACCACTTTTCCAAAAAAATGCACTAATTTTGTATTTAAGTTTTTTTTCAGTTTTTTCAACAGTGTTTTATCAGGAATGGCTTTTTCAAGCATTGGAAAAAATGCATCTGTTAGCATTTTTATCTTTGATTTCAAAAGTTTTGTATACTATCGCTATTTTTTTATTAATAAAAAAATCAGAGGATTTTTATCTAGTTCCAGTTATTAATGCGATATCCATATTGATAACAGGTATGATCTCTCTTTATTTAATTGTAAGTAAATTGAATTTAAAATTTGTTGTAATACCTATTGTAGAGTTAATAACCTACCTAAAATCAGGTTTTAATATGTTTATAAGTTTGTTTATACCAAATTTATATACAAATATATCATTTATATGGTTAAGTCAATTTCATGGTAAGTTCGCAACTGGTATATTTGATGCTGGTTATAAGATAAATGGAATTTCTCAAACATTAAGTTCAGTGTTATCTCGAGCTTTTTTCCCACTTTTATCTAGGAAAATTAATTTTCATAATTTTTATATTAAATTAAATTTAGCTTTAGCTTTGGTGTCATCTAGTATTCTTTTCTTATTTTCCGATATAATTGTTTCTATTATGTTTGGTGAAGGGTATGAGCAAGCATCAGAGGTTATTAAAATTATGTCAATTTCTCCAATTTTTATTAGTTTGATGAATATATATGGCACTAATTTTCTGGTGCTAAAAAATAAAGAAAGCATATTAGTGAAAATAATTATATTTTGCTCGTTAGTTGGAGCATTAGTCACTGCTATTTTTATATATTTCTGGGGGTATGTCGGTGCTGCTTATAGTATTACATTGGTATGGGCAATAAGAGGATTTTTAACCATGTTTTTTGCTAAAAAAATGGGAGCTTGACTATGAAATTAATAATCACTGGTGATTTTTGTCCATATAATAGAGTTCAAAATCTTCTTGAAGAAAATAAATTTGAAGAAATCATTTCTAAAGAAGTTGTGGATTTGTTTTTTAAAATGGACTACAACATTGTTAATTTAGAATGCCCTGTTATTGAATCTACAAATTCAAATATAGATAAAGTCGGTCCTTCAATAAAAACAACTAGTAAAGCCTTTAATTTTCTTAATTACTTAAATGTAAATATAGTTACTTTAAGTAATAATCATATTATGGATTATGGTAATGAAGGATTAGTTAGTAGTATAAAAGGATGTCAAGATGCTTCTATAAAATATGTAGGTGCTGGTGAAAGTCTTGAGCAAGCAAGGGAGCCGCTATTTATTTCAGATTTGAATCAGAAAGTTGCTATTATTAATATTACGGAAAATGAGTTTTCAACAACTCATGATTGTTCTCCTGGAGCGAATCCATTAGATTTGGTCAACAATTATTATGATATTAAAAGTGCAAAAGATAAGAGTGATTATGTAATTGTAATATATCATGGTGGACATGAAGGTTATAAATATCCTAGCCCAAGAATGAAAAAGATATTTAGATACTTTGTTGATGTTGGCGCGGATTTAGTAGTTTGTCATCACGCTCACTGTCATAGTGGTTATGAAGTTTATAAAAATAAAAATATATACTATGGTTTAGGAAATTTTATTTTTGACTGGCCCTCAGTTTATAATAAGCCTTGGAATTATGGTTGCTTTATTGAGATTGATACAGTAATTAATAAAATTGATATTCATCCTTATAGTCAATCTAGTCAATCTGTAACTCTAACTTTATTGAAAGAACAGGAAAAATTAAATTTCTTTGACGATTTGGAGTTATTAAATAAGATAATTCAGGATGATAATAAATTAAATACTGAATTTTCCCGATTCACTAGCGAACGTTTAAGAAGTTATTTATCTGCTTTACAGCCATATCCTGGTTACCTTTTAAGTGGGGCATATCGGAAAGGGATATTACCAAGTTTATTGAGTAAACCTAAAATGTTAAGTCAATTAAATATGATTAGGTGTGAAGCTCATCGAGATCTTTATATGGCATCATTAAAAATGCAATTAGATTCTAAGGATTTAAAATGAAAGTAGCTATTTTAGGGACGGGTAATGCTGGCTGTGCATTAGCTGCAAAGTTTACCCAACAAGGTCATATTGTTAGTTTAATTAAAACATCTAAATCTTTACATGAAGAAAATTTTGATGTAATTAATCAACAACAAGGTATTTGGTTGCATGATTTAGATAATAGTCAAAATTTTATAAAAATTTCTAAAATAACAAGAAATATAAAAGATGGTTTACAGCATGCTGAAATGATTATAATTTTAACCCAGAGCGTTCATCATGAAAGTGTTGCTGAAAAAATAGCTCATTTTATTCCAGATTCTTGTAAAATTATTTTTACGATTCCTGGTAATTTAGGATCATTATATTTATATAAAAAAATAGGTAATAAAGTTATCTATGCTGAAGGTGAATCAACACCTTATGATGCAAGATTAGAGAAACCTGGGGTAGTGAAAATATTATTCAAAAATAGACGTAATGCTGTTTCATTTTTACCAAAATCAAGAGCAGATGAAGGTCTTGAGTATATTTCTACTCTAGTTGATACCTACAAGTTTAAAAGACAAAATTTGGTAGAATCTGCTTTACATAACCCTAATCTAGTTGTTCATACTATAGGGGTAATTATGTCTGCTAGTCGTATTGAAATGATGAAGGGTGAGTTTTGGATGTACAAGGAGTCATTTTCACCTGCTATTTGGAATCTTATTCATGATTTAGATTCTGAAAAGAATAAAATCATTGAAGCCTTTAAAGGGGAAAAACTATCCTATTTAGATGCCTGTAAATTTCGTAACGCAGATGATCTGAATATGGATTCCTATGAAGTTTTTAAAGGATATGCAGAAACAGGTGGACCAAAAGGACCAGATTCTTTATCAACGAGATACTTACATGAAGATGTGGCAAATGGTCTATGTCTTTTAAGTATGCTTGGTAAAGTTCTAAATATAGATACACCAATAGCAAATTCTTTAATAACGATAGCCTCATCACTGGTTCAATATGACTTTTTGAAAGAATCTCGTACTTTAGAAAGTCTGGGGTTGGGAAATTTAAATAAAGATCAACTTGTTGCCTTTTTTAATTAAATTTTAGGTTTATTATGTCAAAAATGTATATTCGTGAGTTGGTTTTATCTACCCCTTGGTTAAAAAAAATTTATTTGAAAAGACGTATTAAATCTGAGAATGATTTAATGAACACTAAGCAATTGAATCAATATTTGAATGAGGCTGAAAAAGTTCTTTTAACACATCCTGTCAATATACGAGTAGGATTAGTTAAAGACGATGATAATTATGCAGATGTTGGCTTAGTTAAAGAGCGTGCTTATTATCCAAAGTACGAAAGATTTTTAAAAAATAATAATATTTACTATGAATATTATGATCCATTCAAGTCGAATTGGATGGAAGAGGCAAAAAAATTTGATCTCATCGTTTGGCATACAGATTCAGATCCTTCTACACAAGATATTGCGAAAAGTAAAATTTACATTTTTGAGAAAATGGGAATAAAAAGTTTGCCAAGTTATGATGAAATATGGTCCTATGAGGATAAAGTAAGAGCTACATATTTATATAAGCTATATAATTTACCTCATATTCCTACCTTTATTAGTCATTGTAAGGAAGATGTTCTTGCTTATCTAGAGCAGGCAAATTACCCACTAATTGCTAAAATTTCAACTGGTTCAGCATCTTTTGGCGTAGATAAAATTGAAAATTACGAGCAAGCTAAAAAAAATGTAGATCAGATTTTTTCCTATAAAGGGAAAGAAACTTATTTTAGATACGTTAATCAGAAAAACTATGTTTATTTTCAAGAGTTTGTTGATGATGCTACCTATGATTTGCGTATTATTTGTATAGGTAACGATTTATTTGGATATTATCGATACCCTAATAAGGGTGACTTTCGTGCCTCTGGTGCTGGGAACTATGAGAAGAAAGAAATTCCTGTGGAGGCGTTAGAGTTGGCTTATCAAGTCAAAGAAAAATTTGGATCCGTTTGTTTAGCTACAGACTTTGTCTATAGTGAAAAAAGAAAGCAATTTTTGATCATAGAATCATCTATTTTTATTGGTGTGGATACTTGCGAACAACTTTCTATTAATGGTGTAGCTGGTAAATATATACGATTATCAGAAAACAATTATGATTTTAGACAAGGTAAGTTTTGGGTGCAAGAGTTAGCTTTGAAACTGGTTTTGGATAAGAATTTTAATTATTAAGATCATTTTGAGTAGTGCATGGATATTTTAATTTCTAATAACAGTTGGCAAATTTTTTGTATTTTTTTTGTATTTTTAAGTACTCTAGTTTTATCTATGAGGGTTGGTAGATTATTTTTGGTTGGTGATAAGCTTTCTCTTAAAATTTTCTTGTGGCATACATTTTTTTGTTTTATTTATTTTTTATACTCATTAAATTCAATTGCAGATGCAACATTATATTTTGAAAGATCTTTAATTTTTGAAGGTTTTCCTAAAGTTGGAACAGATTTTATTTATTTTTTTACTTCATTGTTTTCTAAATATCTAGGGTTTTCATACTTGGGAGTTTTTTTAATTTATAATTTTATTGGTTTTTTGGGAGTGTTAGCTCTAGCAGGTTCACTAATTAAAACAAATATTTATAATCATAAAAATAAAAAAATACTCTTTTATCTTTTAGTTTTTTTACCTACCTTAAGCTTTTGGTCTGTAGCAATAGGAAAAGATGTTTTTTCATTTTTAGCTGTTTGCTTGTCAATTTGGGCAGTTGTAGAGCGTACAAAATTTTCAATTTTAGTTATTGCGATAGTCTTGATGTTGTTGGTTCGTCCACATATAGCAGCAATCATGTTGGTAGCATTTATGATTTCTGTGATTTTTTCAAAAGATGTAAATTCTTTTATTAAGATTCTATCTTTGGGTATCGGTATTGGAGTTACTGCTATCTTAATTCCATTTGCATTAAATTATGCTGGTTTAGATGATGGGAATTCAGTAGGTGATGTTCAAGATTATATCGACCAAAGGCAAAGTTATAATTTAGAGGGTGGTAGTAGTGTTGATATTTCATCTATGTCATTACCTATGCAATTACTAACTTATTTAATTAGACCTCTTCCTTTTGAAGCACATAGTATTTTTGCTTTAATTTCAAGTTTAGATAATATAATAATTTTAATATTGTTAATAGTAGGTATTTATAGAGGTATTAAAAGATACAAGCCTATAATTTATTCAAATAGAGTATATTTGTGGTCTTATTTTCTGATTACATGGTTTCTTTTGTCGGTTACAACAGCAAACCTTGGTATCGCTATGAGACAAAAGTGGATGTTTCTACCTGTAATTTTCTTTTTAATTTTTTCAATTTTTTATGAGAAGTATAGTGAAATTGAGAATAGAAGAGGTAAAGAAAAGTGATACTTCATATAATTACTGGTTTAAATGATGGTGGCGCAGAAGGTGTTTTGGCTAGAATGTGTTTGCTTGAACCAGGAAAGCACATTGTAATTTCTTTAATGGATATGGGGAAGTATGGACCAATTTTAGAGCAAGGTGGTGTTAAAGTTTATTGTTTAAATTTAAATCCATCTAAAATTGATTTAAAAAAAATTATAGAATTATACTCTTTAATTCGTAGTATAAAGCCTACTATTGTGCAAACATGGATGTATCATGCAGACTTTTTAGGCGGCATGGTTGCAAAAATAGCAGGAGTGCCTAAAATATTCTGGGGTATTCGTCATAGTAATTTAAGTAAAGGAACTATAAAAAAATCTACATATTTTATAATGAAAATGTGCGCTATTCTTTCTCATTTTATACCTAAAAAAATTATTAGTTGCTCTAGAGATGCAATTGAATCTCATAAAAATCAAGGTTACGTAAAAAATAAATTTGAACTTATTCAAAATGGCTATGATTTAAATAAATTTCGTCCGCTGCTAGATCAAAAAATTAAATTTAATTATAAAAAACCAGTAATTGCTATGGTCGCACGTTACGATGTTCAAAAAGACCACCAAAATTTACTTCAAGCATTATCCATACTTAAAAGTAAAGATACTTATTTTCATACTGTTTTGGTGGGAACAGGTATGACTGAAGATAATAAAGAGTTAATGAAATTAATTTCTCTAAATAATTTAAAGTTGAATGAAGATATAACATTATATGGTCGTTGTAATGATATACCTGCATTAATGAATGCAATTGATTTGCACGTATTATCAAGTCTTGGCGAGGCATTTCCGAATGTATTAGCAGAAGCTATGGCATGTGGAATACCTTGTGTTTCAACTGATGTGGGAGATGCACAAGAAATTATTGATAAATATGGCTGGATTGTACCTGCTCAGAATTCTATTAAATTAGCATATGCTATTTCTGCAGCTTTAAGTGAATTACAATTTAAGCCAACTGATTGGCATGCTAGAAAAAATGATTGTGTAATGCATATTCAAAATAATTTTGAGATACATACGATGATTCAAAAATATCATCGTATATGGGAGAGCTGATTAATGGCATGTATCGCATTTATTGGCACAGTTGCATCAAGCTTCTATGGCTTTCGTGCAGATTTAATTCGCACACTTTTAAAAAAAGGTCATCAAGTTTATGCGTTTACTTCGGAATATACGGCAGAAGACCTAAAAAAAATAGAAAAGTTGGGTGCTACGCCAATTACATATACATTAAACCGTGGTGGACTAAACCCACTCGCAGATATGATTGCAACATATAAGCTCTCAAAAAAAATTAAAGTAATTAATCCAGACTTAGTATTCTCTTATTTTTCTAAACCTGTC
Organism: Acinetobacter sp. YH12254; assembly: GCF_013417415.1. Taxonomy (NCBI): domain Bacteria; kingdom Pseudomonadati; phylum Pseudomonadota; class Gammaproteobacteria; order Moraxellales; family Moraxellaceae; genus Acinetobacter; species Acinetobacter sp. YH12254. Next base: position 18,639 of record NZ_VPEB01000011.1, read on the forward strand.
ATTTTTGGTACTTTGGCAGCCAAATTAGCTAGAGCTTCGCGTGTTGTTGGTATGCTAGAAGGTTTAGGCTATACATTTACGGAACAACCAGAAGGCTTAAGTAAAAAAACTCAACTCATAAAAAAGATACAGGTTTTTTTATATAAAATTGCATTACCACAACTCGATCAGCTTATTTTTTTAAACCCTGATGATCCTAAAGATTTACTTGAAAAATATGCTATAAATGTCAAAAAGGTAGAGGTTTTAGGGGGGATTGGCTTAAACTTACAAGACTATTCATATCAAGTACTGAGTAATATTCATTTACCCCTTAAATTTTTATTTATTGGTCGTTTATTGAAAGAAAAAGGCATACATGAATTTGTTCAGGCGGCTAAATTGGTAAAGAAAGTATATCCTGAGTCACAATTTACGGTACTTGGTGCAATAGACCATCATAATTTAGGCGCTTTACAACAAAAAGAATTGGATACTTTAATTTCTTCTAATATTATTCAATACCCTGGTCATGTGAGTAATATTAAAGACTGGATTGCTGATAGTCATGTATTTGTATTGCCATCGTATCGTGAGGGTGTGCCAAGAAGTACACAAGAAGCTATGGCTATTGGACGTGCAGTTATTACGACAGATGTACCTGGTTGTAGAGAAACGGTTGTAGATGGCGTAAATGGCTTTTTAGTGCCAAAATGGGACTCAGAAGCTTTGGCAGAAAAAATGATTTATTTCATTGAACACCCTGAACAAATTCAATTAATGGGTGCCGAAAGCTATAAAATAGCTGTTGAAAAGTTTGATGCAGAAAAAGTAAATCAACGTTTAGTGAATATTCTAGGTCTATAAATGCTAAAACGCCTTCTCGATATTATCATCGCCTCCATTGCCCTGATCCTGCTTTCACCGCTCTATGCTTTCGTAGCCTATAAAGTACGAAAAAATCTGGGCTCGCCTGTACTATTTCGTCAAGTACGTCCCGGTTTACATGGCAAGCCTTTTGAAATGATCAAGTTCCGAACTATGAAAGATGCTGTGGATGAACAGGGCAATCCACTTCCGGACAGTGAACGCTTAACGCCTTTTGGACAAATGCTGCGTTCTACCAGTCTGGATGAAATGCCGGAACTATGGAATGTGATTAAAGGTGATATGAGTATTGTTGGCCCACGCCCCCTACTGATGGAATACCTGCCACTTTACAGCCCTGAACAGGCCAAACGTCATGATGTTCGTCCGGGTATGACAGGTCATGCACAAGTGAATGGCCGCAATGCAATTGGCTGGGAAGAAAAATTCAAGCTGGATACCTGGTATGTCGAAAATCAGTCGATTTGGCTGGATTTTAAAATCATGTTTAAAACGGTACATAAAGTTTTAGCAAAAGATGATATCAGTGCCGAGGGTGAAGCGACCATGACCAAATTTACCGGTACAAAAACGGACAAAATTCATGATTGAAATCTATGCCGTGTATGGTGCTTCAGGTTGTGGACGCAGTTTGATGCCAGTCGCCCGTCAACAATTACAGCGGCAGAATATAAATGCCGAAATCTATTTTATTGATGACAGCTTGATCGAAGAAATGACGGTTAATGGGCATACAGCCTTAAATTACGCAGCATTTAAAAATCTAAAGGCGGATAGAAAGACAGTTCTCATTGCGATTGCCAATAGTCAGATCCGTGAAAAAATAGCGATAAAACTTGAACAAGATGCAATTGAGCTATGGACGGTTCAGGCAGATAATGTCGTACGTATGGATGCAATAGAAATTGCCCCCGGTGCTGCTTTAAGTCCGTTTGTGACTCTCACTTCTAATATCAAGATTGGCAAATGCTTTCATGCCAATTTATATAGTTATGTTGAGCATGACTGTGTCATTGGTGACTATGTCACTTTTGCTCCCGGCGTGAAATGTAATGGCAATATTCATATTGAAGACCATGCCTATATTGGTACGGGTGCCGTGATCAAACAGGGCACACCAGATCAACCTTTAGTGATTGGCAAAGGGGCAGTGGTAGGCATGGGCGCTGTCGTCACCAAAAGTGTGCCACCGGGCGTGACGGTCGTTGGTAATCCGGCACGGATTTTAGAGAAAAAATAAGCTTTTAAATTTTAAAAATTCAGGAAACATCATGTTAAATACTGCATTTGAACCATGGCCAAGTTTTACCCAGAAAGAAGCGGATGCGGTTTCCCGGGTTTTATTGTCGAATAAAGTCAACTACTGGACAGGGCAAGAATGCCGTGAGTTTGAAAAAGAATTTGCCCAGTTTGCAGAAACCCAGTATGCAGTGGCTTTAGCCAATGGAACCGTGGCACTCGATGTTGCTTTAAAAGCCTTAGGCATTGGCGCCGGGGATGATGTAATTGTCACCTCACGCACCTTTCTGGCATCGGCCAGTTCGATTGTGACGGCTGGAGCAAATCCTATTTTTGCTGATGTTGAGCTGGATTCACAGAATATTTCTGCTGAAACCATCGAAGCAGTACTGACCCCAAATACCAAAGCGATTATCTGTGTGCATCTGGCAGGCTGGATGTGTGACATGGATCCGATCATGCAATTGGCACAGGCAAAAGGCCTTTATGTGATTGAAGACTGTGCACAGGCACATGGGGCAAGATACAAAGGTAAGTCGGCCGGTTCCATCGGTCATATCGCAGCCTGGTCGTTTTGTCAGGACAAGATTATGACCACAGGTGGTGAAGGCGGTATGGTCACCACCAATGATGAAACCCTGTGGAAAAAAATGTGGTCTTATAAAGACCATGGCAAGAACTTTGACAGCATCTATAACAAGCAGCATCCACCGGGATTCCGCTGGTTACATGATTCATTTGGTACCAACTGGCGCATGATGGAAATGCAGGCGGTGATTGGACGTATTCAGCTTAAAATGATGCCGGAGTGGACTGCAAAACGCATGGCCAATATGGAAAAAATTTATGCTGCATTTGCAGACAGTCCATATTTTAGCGTGCATCGCCCATCCGATGATTATGTCCATGCCGCATATAAATGTTATGTGCAGGTCAATACAGATCAGTTGCCTGAAGGCTGGTCACGTGACCGGATTATGGCAGAGATGAATGCCTTGGGTGTGCCATGTTTTAGTGGATCTTGTTCCGAGGTGTATTTGGAGCATGCTTTTGATGGTACAGCATGGCGACCGACACAGCGTTTGCAAAATGCGCAAAAACTGGGTGAAACCAGTTTGATGTTCTTGGTCCATCCGACATTAACAGAAAATAATATTCAAACAACTGAATCTGCCATCCAGCAGATCATTAGTCGCATATAATCTAATCATGATTCAATCACGTAGAATGCACCAACAGGTGCATTTGATAAATTTACCCAAGTTTCAATTTAGTCATTCTAATACCTAAATTGGATTGAAACTTATAAGTACTATTGAGAAGACATATCACGTGAAGTCCATCATCCTGCCTTTAGTCGAATCTCCACGTTCAGCAAAACTCGCATTTTTAGTCATTTTAGACTTTTGTATTTTCCCTGTTCTAATCTGGCTGTGTTATGCCATCCGCCAGTTTGACCTCGGCGCAGAAGTTGTACCCAATATTCCTTTTGGTACGGTTTGGGTCAGTGCTATTGCTGTATTGGCTCTATTTCTCTGCGGTGTATATCGCTTTATTGTGCGTACCTTCAATGAATTTTTTATTGTTAAACTGGGTTTGGCAACGATCTTATCCGTGATTGGTCTGTATTTATTGGCTTATAGCACCCATGCCTTTATTCCGACATCCATCCCGTTGATGTTTGGCTTTATGATGTTTGCCTGGGTCTGGTTTAGCCGCGGTTTTATCCGTTTTATCGTGCGTTCTTATTTACAGGCCGGAGTGCCTAAAAAACGGATCGCGATTTACGGCGCTGGCAATGCAGGGCAGCAGGTGGCAGCCACCTTAAATCGCTCCAATGAGCATGTGCCGATTATATTTATTGACGATAATCCGTCTTTAAATGGCCAAAATATTGGGGGTATTCAAGTTTATTTACCAGATATTGCCTTGAAATATTTCCCTAAATTAAAGATTAGTGAAATTCTGATTGCACTGCCCTCAGTCGGGCGGATACGTAAAAGTGAAATTGTTAAATCTTTAGAACCGGCGCATCTTAAAATTACCGAAATTCCCGGCCTGACTAAACTGGTCGACGGTGAAATTCGAATTTCCGATATTCAGGAAGTGGATATTATTGACCTCTTGGGCCGCGATCCTGTCCCTCCGGTGGCAGAACTTTTAGCCAAAAATATTCAAGATAAAGTGGTGATGGTGACAGGCGCAGGTGGCTCAATTGGTTCTGAGCTTTGTCGTCAGATTATTAAAAACCAGCCGGCCAAGATTATTATTTATGAACTGACAGAATTTGCTTTATATAGTATTGATAAAGAATTACGTCTCACAGCATCATGTGACATTATTCCGATCCTGGGCTCAGTACTGGATGAACGCAAGCTGGAGCGGGTGATTGAACAATATGAGATCCAAACAGTTTATCATGCAGCAGCTTATAAACATGTACCTCTGGTGGAGTGTAACCCATTAGCAGGCCTGAAAAATAACGCGGTGGGAACGGCATTTAGTGTCAATGCTGCGGTGAAAAAAGGCGTCGAAACCTTTGTACTGATTTCAACCGATAAAGCGGTACGTCCAACTAACGTGATGGGTGCGACCAAGCGCATGGCAGAGCTGTATTGTCAGGCCATGGCAGAAGCTCAGGACCAGACCCAGATCAGTATTGTCCGCTTTGGTAATGTACTGGGTTCTTCTGGCTCAGTGGTACCGCTGTTTAAACAGCAGATTGCCAAGGGTGGGCCAATCACGGTGACCGATCCTGAAGTGACCCGTTTCTTTATGACCATTCCGGAAGCCTCGCAGCTGGTGATTCAGGCTGGTGCCCTCGGTACGGGCGGAGATGTATTCTTGCTGGATATGGGCGAACCGGTACGGATTCAGGATCTGGCACGACAAATGATTTCACTCAGTGGACTCAAAGTCCGTGAAGAAAAAAATCCAAATGGCGATATTGAAATTCAATATACCGGCTTACGTCCGGGTGAAAAGCTGTATGAAGAACTGCTGATTGATGAAGAAAATACAGAAATCACCTCGCATAAGCGTATTTTGAGATCAGTCGAGAAGCATTATCCATTGGCAGAAATCCTGGAGGTCTTTAACCGGATGCATGAACTTTCAGCGACCCAATCTGATATTGAATGGGCATTGGCGCAGCTGGAATACTATGTCGATGGTTATGTCCGTGGCAACGAAATTCAAGTGAACTAGGTTATTTATAGATATGATTAAGAAAGCAATTCTTCCTGTGGCCGGCCTTGGTACGCGTTTTTTACCGGCCAGCAAATCGATTCCCAAAGAAATGGTCACGGTGGTTGATCGTCCGGCGATTGAATATGTGGTCCGTGAAGCGGTAGCCGCCGGGATTGAACAAATTATTTTGGTGACTCATTCTTCAAAAGCATCGATTGAAAATTACTTCGATCGTAATTTTGAACTTGAAACCACGCTTGAGCAAAAAAACAAAACCGATTTACTTAAAGAAATTACTGAAATTCTGCCTAGCGGTGTAAGTATTATTAGTGTACGTCAACCGCAGCCTTTGGGCTTGGGCCATGCGGTACTGTGTGCCAAAGCCGTGATTGGCGATGAAGATTTTGCGGTATTATTACCAGATGTGCTGGTCAAGGATCAGGATCCGGAAAATGATTTGTCTCGCATGATTCAACGCTATGATGTATCTCAAGCAGCACAAATCATGGTCGAAGCGGTACCTGAACATCTGGTGGACCAGTATGGGATTGTCGATGTGGCCGCATCTCCGGCCGAAGGCGAAAGCATTGTCATGCAAGGGATTGTTGAAAAACCGGCAGTCGGCACTGCACCATCGAATCTGTCTGTGGTTGGACGTTATGTCCTGCCGGCAAAAATCATGCAGCTTCTGGAACAGACACCACGCGGGGCAGGCAATGAAATTCAGCTCACCGATGCGATTGCCATGTTACAGCAGACTGAAGCAGTGGAAGCTTATCGTATGAAAGGTCAAACTTTTGACTGTGGCAACAAACTTGGCTATCTTAAAGCTGTATTACATTATGGGGTTGATCATCCCAAGCTCGGTCACGAGTTTAAAGCGTTGATCCAAGAACTCGCTTTATAATAAAAAATAATAACAAAGGAATACTATGAAAGTCGCAGTACTGGGGAAAACCTTATTTTCCGGGGTCATTTCGGCCCTTTTGTCTGAATGTGGTCATCAGGTGGTGTGGTGTAACAGCTTCAGTGCAGATGAGCCGGCCCGGACTTATTTTCAGGATGAATCCTTGCAGTCATTGCTGCACAAACAGGAAAAATCCGGTTTTTTAAACTGTTGTGATTTTCAGCATCTGGATTTTAATCAGGATGTTTTTTTCTTTAGTTTTAACGCCACCGAAGAGCAGCAGGCATTTCAGATGCTGGATACCATTCGGCATGCCTGTTTTGCTCATCCGAAGCTGATGATTAATGCTTCGACCTTTGGCTTGCATGGCACCCAACGTTTTCAACAACTGCTGCCGAATGATGACTGGATTTATCTGCCCGATATTATTCAGGAAGGTAATGCCCTGCGTAGTTTTGTTCAGGCCGCCCAGCTGATCGTGGGCTGTGATCATGCAGATACACAGGCTAAAATCAGAGAGCTGTTACGTCCCTTATTTCCGCGTGCGCAGCAGTATCTGTTTATGCCGGTACTGGATGCCGAATTTACCAAACTCAGTATTTCCGGCATGCTGGCCACCCGGATCAGTTATATGAATGATCTGGCCAGCGTGGCAGAAAAACTCGGCATCGATATTGAACAGGTGCGCCAAGGCATGGCGGCGGATAACCGGATTGGTTCGGCCTATTTGTTTCCGGGCGTCGGTTTTGGTGGAGAGAACTTCTCGCATGATATCCGCACCTTAACGCATGCAGTAGCAGATTCAGGGGTAAAAAACCAGTTGCTGGAACAGGTCTGGGAGATTAACGAACAACAAAAAGAATTACTGTTCCGCAAACTATGGAATTATTTCCGTGGCGATTTACAGGGAAAAGTGGTGGCGATTTGGGGCGCAGCCTTTAAGGAAAATACCCCGAGCATCCAGCAATCTCCAGTGCATGCCATGCTCACTGCATTATGGGCGCAAGGGGTGACGGTCAAACTGCATGATCCGCAAGCATTGGCCAATATTAAAAAAGTCTATGGGACACGGCAGGATCTAATCCTGTGTGAAGATCAATATCAGGCAGTTGAGGGGGCAGATGCCTTATGTTTGATGACTGCCTGGAAACAGTATGGTAGTCCAGATTATCCACACCTCATTAAACTGATGCAGCATCCCCTGATTTTGGATGGGCGTAATCTGTATGATCCGGCCTATATCAAGGCGCGTGGTTTTAATTATATTGGGGTGGGACGTTAATGTTAAGTCAGCTTAAACCAGATCTAAATACTGAAACTGTGTGTCAAAAACTCGCCTCGAGCAAAGAACAACTTGATGCGGTGCATCTACGAGAACTGTTTGCCGCAGACCCCCAGCGTTTTAACAAATATTCAATTCAGTTTGAACAGCTGGTCTTCGATTATAGTAAACACAGAATTGATAACACGGTGATGGAGGACCTGATTGAATGGGCAGATGCACAAAACTTAAGATCCTGGATCGGGTCTTTATTTTCAAATCAGGACATTAATTATACCGAGCAACGTGCTGCCATGCATTGGGCATTACGCTTGCCAGTCCAGGATCAGCAGCATGCGGATCTGGCCGCTGATGTGCATGCTCAACTTGAGCGCATGTATGCCTTGGTCGAGCAAATTCATGCCGGGCAGCGTCGTGGTGCCACCGGGGAAGTGATTCAGGATGTGGTCAATATTGGCGTGGGCGGATCAGATCTTGGCCCTCTAATGGTCACCCATGCCTTATCGGATTTTAAATACCAGTCTGCCCAGCCACTCAATGTGCATTTCGTCTCGACCATGGATGGCAGTCAGCTGTCCGAGTTGTTGCATCAACTGCGTCCGGAAACCACGCTATTTATTATTTCGTCCAAATCATTTGGCACGATTGATACTCTGACCAATGCCCAGACAGTACGCTTGTGGTTAGAAAAGGCCTTGGGTCAGCATCCCTATATTCTGAAACATCATTTTATTGGAGTTTCTACCAAGCCGGAGAAAATGACGGCCTGGGGAATTGCTCCGGAAAACCAGCTCTTATTATGGGATTGGGTCGGTGGTCGCTATTCACTGTGGTCCTGTATCGGATTGCCGATTGCACTGAGTATCGGCATTGACGGTTTTAAGCAGCTGCTGGCCGGTGCCTATGCGGTTGATCAGCATTTTCAGTATCAGCCTTTTGAGCGCAATATTCCGGTGTTGATGGGGCTCTTGGGTGCATGGAATAACAATTTTCTGGATATTCAGACCCATGCCATCCTACCTTATGATGGACGACTGAAATACTTTGCTTCTTATTTGCAACAGCTGGAAATGGAATCCAACGGTAAATCGATTCAACGTGATGGTGAAAAAGTTCAGCTGGATACCTGTCCGATTATTTGGGGCGAAGTGGGACCGAATGCGCAACATGCTTTTTATCAGCTCCTCCATCAAGGTACGCAGTCAGTGAGTTGTGACTTTATTGCGCCGGTCAAGCGCTATAACAGTCAGCAATATACCTATGCAGACAGTGCCGAAGCGCTGGTGGAACAGCATCATTTGGCCCTGTCTAACTGCTTGGCGCAATCACGTTTACTGGCCTTTGGTAATGAGGCTTTGGACCAAAAAGAATTAGAGAGCTTGCCGGCCTATAAACAGTATGAAGGCAACCAACCGAGCACTACGCTGTTGATGCAAGAGCTGAATCCTTATAGTCTGGGTATGCTGATTGCTCTATATGAACATAAGGTCTTTGTGCAATCGGTGCTGTGGAATATCAACCCATTTGACCAGTGGGGCGTGGAAAAAGGCAAGGAAATTGCCAACCAGTTGCTGCCTATTTTGAATGGTGAACAGTCTGAGCTAGGTGGTCTGGATGGCTCAACTCAAGGTTTAATTAACATTTTATTAGGGAAGCAGCATGGCTAAAATTCTGGTAACGGGCGGGGCAGGCTATATTGGTTCGCATACTTGTGTTGAGTTATTAAATGCCGGCTATGAGGTGGTGGTTTTAGATAATCTGTGCAATAGCGCTGCTGAGTCTTTAAATCGGGTGCAACAGTTGACCCAGAAAAGCCTGACATTTATTGAAGGGGATATCCGGGATGCTCAATTATTAGATCAGGTATTTCAGCAACACTCGATTGATGCAGTGATTCATTTTGCCGGTCTGAAAGCGGTCGGAGAAAGCCAGCAAATACCATTGGCTTATTTTGACAATAATATTGCCGGTTCAATCAGCCTGGTTCAGGCCATGCAACGCGCACAGGTTTTTAAACTGGTGTTTAGTTCCTCAGCAACGGTGTATGGCGAAAATAATCCTTCACCTTTAAATGAAGAAATGCCTACCGGAATGCCGACCAATAACTATGGCTATACCAAGTTGATTATTGAACAGTTATTACAAAAACTATCGATCTCGGATGAGCGCTGGTCGATTGCTTTATTGCGTTACTTCAATCCGGTCGGTGCACATAAAAGTGGGAAAATTGGTGAAGATCCGCAAGGGATTCCAAACAATTTAATGCCATTCGTAACCCAGGTTGCGGTGGGCCGTCGTGAAAAGTTGTCTATTTTTGGTCATGATTATGACACCGTCGATGGTACCGGTGTGCGTGATTATATTCATGTCGTGGATCTGGCCAATGCACACTTATGCGCTTTGAATAATCGTCTGACTGCACAAGGATGTCGTGCCTGGAATATTGGTACCGGTCATGGGAGTTCAGTGCTGCAAGTGAAAAATACGTTTGAGCAGGTGAATGGCGTTGCTATTCCATTTGAGTTAGTGCCTCGTCGTGAAGGTGATGTGGCGACCTGTTTTGCAGATAATACCCGTGCAGTACAAGAGTTGGGCTGGACACCACAATATGGCTTGGAAGATATGCTGGCAGATAGTTGGAACTGGCAGAAACAGAATCCGAAGGGCTATCATTAAAATGCTTGAAGTGGCATGAATAAGAATGGGAGCAATATTGTGCTCCCATTTTATTGTAGGTGGATTAATTGGTTGTACGGTAGATTTTGGGTGTAGGCTTGTTTCATTAGAGAATTATATTGCTGAAGAAGCCTTCAGTGCTAGGATTTTGCAACACAGTCAAGTCAGATTGGTAGTAACTATAGTAATGAGATTTTTGGTAAATGCGATGATGTATGAAAAATAACAAAAAAAACACAACAGAATCACACTATTTTTACCTATCTGCGGGTAAATTGTAAGTATTTGTAAAAATTATTGATGGTTTGAGATTGTAATTACCTAAAAAATATAAAAATCATATGGTTAAGTTATAATTGATTAGTTTCTATTTTCTAAGTTCTTTTTTAGCTTTAGAGGGAGTTTTGTAAGAATTATATGTAACAATTCTTATTTTTAAATAATTTAATATAAAATAATGGCATACAAAAAATAATAATTGGGGGAAATGGAAAAATATATTGTGAATAATAAAGTATGTGTATGTTTTTTAATCAATGATAATAAGATAACTACACGCTGCATAACCTTACTCATCATGAGAAAGAGTTTTTATGCCAGTGTTACTCAAACAAATAAATATATTCTTTTTTTAAGGAATGGAGAAGATCATGAATAAAATGACTCAAGCAGTATTAGCAGCATTAGCACTAAGCTTTGGTTTTGGCTCAACAGTTGTTTATGCAGCAGATGCGGAAACTGCAGGACGCCCAGGTCATAATCCTAAACCACCAATTGACTGGAGTAAATGTAATACTTTAGGCTGTGAAAAAGAAATTCCAATTTCACTTAAAATTAACAAGAAATGTATTTTAACTGGTGGAAATGCAATACTATTATCTGCTGCCGGTGGAACTCAAAGTACAAATTATTCAATTACAACAAACACCCCTTATGTTCTGAATTTGCAAACTGCAAATGCTGGCGCTAGTAATAATACGTTTGTTAGACATGAAACAGATGCATCTGAAACAATTTCTACAACAATTGTGACAACTAAACAAGGTGCAGGCGCTGTTCCGTTTGGTAATTCAAATCATAACGGTCAAGCAGTTGATAATTATACACTTGCAGTTACTAATGCTGCAGTTGATGCTACACAGTTAGCAGGTAATTATACCGATCGCTATCTAATCAAAGCTTACTACTAATTTATTTAATCAACCTAACCTAACATTTATGTTGGGTTAGGTTGCCTTATTATATTTTTAAGTGGAAAATTATAATATGAGAAAAATAGCTAAATTATTTATTATATCTTTTTTTTCTATGACTGGGGTAAAGGCTAATGTGGCAATTGATCCAGTACAAATGTATATACTTAATGATACAAAACAAAAAACAACAACACTTACTTTAGAATCTATAAATGAAGCAGAAAAAAAGATATTTGAAATAAAAGCATTTAAATGGGATCAAAATAATAAAGGTGAAGACGTGTTGGAGAAGGATAACACTCTTATTATTAATCCAAGAAATTTTATTTTGAAACCTAATGGAAAACAAGTTATACGTGTTGGGTTTAATCGTCCAATAGCATCTGTATTAGATGGTAGGGAAGAGGGTGCCTGGCGTATTATAATTGAGGAATTACCTCAGCCTGTAAAAGGATCATCTATTACTTTTTTGATGAATTTTAACCTGCCATTATTTATTGGAAAGCAAGATAACCTAAAATTAAATTTTAATATTGAAAATGATAAGCTTGTAGTTAAAAATAAAGCAAAATCCCATGTTCAAATTTCAAAGTTACAAATTTTAGACTCGAATAAGAAAGAAGTTTTTACTAGCAATAATATGAAATATGCACTTGAAGATAAGAATATTTTCTATGAGTTGGGAGGAGTTAAAATAAATAATCCTCAGAATTATTTTGTTAAATTAATGACAGATAAGTCAAATGATGAAGTAGAGTTAAAGCTTATGGATTAAAATTATAATCAAGGATTATATTATGCAGTTAAACAGAAAAATAATTTTTTTAGTCAATATTTTATTCTTATGTAATGCTAATGCTAACCAGAATCCTGATGAAGAGTTTTTTGCTAATCTCTGGATAAATGAGCTTGATCATAATATAGATATTATTTTAATAAAAAGTGATAATAATTTTTATATAGAGTGTAGTGTGTTGTTGGAACGAGACATTGATATATCTAAATTATCAAAAATGGCTTCTCGGGATGAGTTTTGTCTTATTTCAGATCAGAATATTCAATCGAATTTTGATGTCTCTGAGCAAACAATTAATCTGACGATACCTACTCCTCTATTTAAGTCAAGTACACAGATCTCTCAGTTACAGACTATGCCAGAGAAAGCCAGCTTTGGAAGTTTTGTAAATTATGATTTTACCTATTTAAATTCAAAAATACACAGAGAAACAAATTCTGTATATAACGGCATGACAGAGCTCGGTATTTTTAAAGATTATTGGATATTTAAGAACTCAATAGCTTATTATAATCATCCTTTGAATGAGTATTTTACTCGACTCAGTACTAGTGTTGACTTTGAATTTCCTAAAAGTATGACTCAGCTTACTTTAGGAGATACAACTACAGTATATAATCCATTAATTAATTCTTTACGTTTTGCCGGTTTAAACTGGGGAACTAATTTTACTGAGCGACCAAATTTTATTTATTGGAATACTCCAACCTTACAGGGAAGTGCACGTGTTCCTTCTACAGTTGATTTGTATATTAATGGGGTAAGTATATATAGTCAAAGAGTCAGTCCTGGTGATTTTAATCTTCAAACTGGTACACAAATTCAACAGGCAGGAAATGCACAAATTGTCGTTGAAGATGTACTAGGAAATAGAAGTGTACAAAGTTTTCCTATTCTGGTTACAAATCGGTTATTAAGGCCCGATCTCAGTGAGTATAATATTTCATTAGGGAAGTTACGTTATAACTATAATATAGAAAGTGATGACTATCGTGATTTTTTCTCTAACTTTTATTATCGTTATGGGGTATCTAATCGGACAACACTTGGTTCTAATTTTTCTTATAGCGAAGACTTGCAAAATTTAGGCTTTCTATGGACTCAAGCGATTAGTCATTATTTGGTTTTGGATAGTGTTGTTCAAGTTTCACATGATGAACTTAATAAGTTTAATTATTCATATGGATTATCTGCTGCAAAGGATTTTGGAAGAGTTTCACTTGGTGCAAGTGCAAAATATACAGAAAGAGATTTTAAATATTTAGGTGATGCTCTGGATAACTTTTATACTTATCCTAAGTATGAGTATTTAATTTATGGAGGAATGAGCAATATTCCTCTCCTACATAATATTTATTTGAATTATGCTGCCCAGAGTTTTCATCAGCAAGAAATACGCGTGGAAGATGAGATTCCTTTATTTTTTCAAAATGATCGTAAAACTTTAAATTTAGGGTTTAATCGTCGGTTAGGTAGGAAGGGGAGCCTAGGTTTAAGTTATTTTAGCTCATTCGGTGATGATCGGGATTCTGGAGTTGTCTTATCACTCAGTTATAGTTTTGATGATGATAAAGCAGTTTATTTTAGTCATTCAACAGAGGAAAGAACTAAATTACAATTTGTTAAAAGTAATCCTAATCAGGTTGGATTTGACTATGAAACAGGTGTAAATAGGCTGGATGATGAAACACTATATAATTTTAATGGGCGATTGAAAACAGATGTTGGGGATTTAGGTTTTTATCATATAGAAGGAGATAATGAGTCTGAATCACAACTAAATTATCGTGGAGCGGTTATTTTTCTGAATAATAAATTTAATTTTACCAAGTTGGTTGATAATGCATTTTCTGTTGTTAGTGTAGGAGATTATCAGGATGTCGATGTTCTAAGGTCTTTATCTGTAGTAGACAAGACGAATAAGAAAGGCTATACCTTTGTTCATGATATAATCCCTTATGTAAATTATGATATTAGTTTTGATCAGAATCAGTTACCTGTTGAAGATAAAATTCCTTATGCAACCAAGAGGCTTACCGCTTTAGATCAGCGGGGCTATATTATTAACTTTCCTATATATAATACAAAACAGGTCACGATTTTACCTGTGGATAGTAATAATAATAAATTTACAGCTGGTTCAGAATTATATATCAATAATGATGGTGGGGAGGTTTATCCTATCTCGTCTGATGGTACGGTCACATTATATGGGCTTATTCCAAATACTTACAATATTAAAATCACCAGCACTGAATCTAAAACTTGCTTTGCACAATTAATGGTTACAGAAAATCAAAAAGAAGAAAGCGGACTATCTACGCTTATCTGTAAATAAAGGATGAAAAATAATGAAACTTAAATTTATTATACTTATGTTCTCTCTATTATTGACCAATCTAAGTCATGCCCAACGTTGTCAGATTGAACGGTCGACAGCATCAGAACTTAAATTGAATTCTTCTTATCTGAGTCAAGCTGCGACTTCATTTATTGTAAGGTGTGATAGCAGTTATGCTATTCAATTTAATTCTAAAAACTTAACCAGCACTAATGGCAGCAGTTATTTGGTTAATGAGCGCAATCATAAAATAAGAACACAAATGTATATTTCTGGGGCGACCTCATCTCGTTGGAATATGCCGATATCTCAACCGGCAACTAACCTAAATAAATTTGTTGTATTGGTACAGCTGGCTGAGCAACCTTCTGCCTTGACTCCAGCTGGAGTTTATAAAGATAGTTTATATGTGGATCTTATCTACTAAATACTTATATTTAGGACAGCCCTGGTAATCCCCCCTACAAATAATAGGATCTAAAATTAGAATTTTCTCTATACAAGTAGGAGCTTCTGCATGAAAACATCTAAATTTACTGACAGTCAGATCATCATGTCCATCTTGAAATAGGCATAGTCAGAGACACCTGTAACTGCCCTTTGTCGTGAACAATGGTATGAGTAATGCCACCTTTTATAAATAGCGTGCCAAATATGGCGGTATGGATACATCATTATTGCCATCATCGAGATATCGACTTAAAGCTAGCCAACGCTTCAGACTGTAATTGATTGCCTTGGCGGTTGGAGAACTCGATGGCACCGTCAAATAATGTTGGTTGAGCTATTCATACAATTGTTGCATCACCAGTTGACTATGTTGTTATCGGTATTCGCGGCGGTGTTCTGCTGTACCCTCGGTCTTTTTCCTGAGTTCAGCTTCTATGGCATACAGTTTCTGAATCAGCACTAATGCCTGTTCAGCAATCTGACTTTTCCTGGTCACATGCAGTTCATGGAATTTACGACGTGCATGCGCCATGCAGCCACCTCAATGACCTGGCCTGATTTAAAGCGTGCTTTATAACCACTGTAATCATCACAGACCAGATGGCCCTGCCAGCCTTTCAGGAACTCTTCAGCATGCTGACCTGAACGGCTATCCTGAAAGTCATAGATTACCGCATGAACTGGATTGTACTGTGTGGTGGCATAGGCCCACACATAACCTTTCTTCGGTTTTTTCTCATCATCGCCCATCTGCATGATGGTGACCTGCGTTTCATCTGCATGAATCACCCACTTTTGCAGCATAAGCTGTTTTAAGGCATTATTCTGAATGAGGTTCAAAAAAGTGCTGGAAGTTACGGCTATGGTTATATTGCAGAAATCACTCACCGCCTTAATCACCGCCCAAGAAAAAGACTCGGCTTTAAAAGTTCGAGTCAGGTATTATGGCAACAACATGGTGTTGCACTTCAAATGCTAATCTAAGTTGTTAATGAATATTTTAATTAACTTTGAATTAGCTGAGTTAACTCATCAACATAGTCTTGCATCGGTCGCGGGTTACGATTACGACGGCTTTCAATATTCAAACGCAGTAAAGGTTCAGTATTCGATGCACGGACATTAAAACGCCATGCACCAAAATCCAGACTCACTCCATCCGTCTGGTCGATAGCAGGTTTTTGATCGGCATAATGATCAAAGAGTTTTTGAATCGTGGTTTGAGTATCTGCAACTTTAAAGTTGATCTCACCTGAACATGGGAATTTGGCAATCATTTCTTCGACTAGAGAGGATAATGATTTTCCTGTTTCAGATAGTACCGCTATTGCCAGTAACCATGGAATCATACCGCTATCACAATAGGCAAAGTCACGGAAATAGTGATGGGCACTCATTTCACCGCCATAAACCGCATTATGTTCACGCATTTTTTCTTTAATGAAAGAATGGCCTGATTTGGATTGAATTGCTTCACCTTTGAATTGTTCAACAATATCAAAGGTATTCCAGACTAAACGTGGATCATGCACGATTTTCTCGCCAGCCTGTTTCAGTAAGAAGGCTTGAGCTAAAAGACCGACAATATAATAGCCTTCAATAAACTGGCCTTTTTCATCGAATAAGAAACAGCGGTCAAAGTCACCATCCCAGGCAATACCCATGTCTGCTTGATGTTCTAATACTGCATTACGGGTGCTGTCACGGTTTTCAATTAAAATCGGGTTAGGGATTCCGTTGGGGAAATTGCCATCGGCTTCATTGTGAATTTTCACGAATTTCACTGGAATCTGCAGCTGTTGAAACTTCTGTTCAATTGCATCAACGACATGACCTGCAGCACCATTGCCGGCATTCATCACCAGTTTCATCGGGCTGATTTTTGCCGGATCAATATAAGTCATCAGGTGATCAATAAACTCAGGCAAAATATTGTATTTTTCAGTATACCCTTTTTGTGCAACTTCAATAAACTGACCTGATTCTGCTAAAGCCTGAATCTCTTTAAGACCAGTAGCTGCACTGATTGGACGTGCATTTTCACGTACCAATTTCATGCCATTATAGTCCATAGGGTTATGACTGGCCGTCACTTCAATACCACCCTGCACATCGAGGTGGAAGGCACCAAAATAGACTTCTTCAGTCCCTGTCATGCCAAGATCAAGCACATTGACTCCAGCATCATTTAAACCACGAATGGTGGCTTGTTTTAAGCCGTCACTGCTGAGGCGTATATCACAGCCAATCACTACAGTTTTCGGTTGGTAGATCTGTCCATAGGCACGACCAATTTTATAGGCAATCTCTTCATTCAGCTCGGTGCTGAGTTTGCCGCGAATATCATAGGCTTTAAAGCAAGTCAGTTGTGTCATGTGATTTCTCAAAATTCGCAAAAAAGAGTCGAAGGTATAAAGTATTGAAATAGTATAGAGATAATGTGGCAAGATTAAAAAACAAAAAACCCCATAAAAAAATTACAGAGGTTTTAGGATATAGATTCAAGCGAGCTAAAGTCTTTTATTCAAAGATAATTTAGAAACATTCCCACTGAGGCTAAACCATAACGTTTGTCTAAACGTGAAGCGGTAACGCCATTGTAGAGGAAGGTGATATCACCGACAAAATTATGCTGGAATATTTGACCTTCGACAAATCGGTAGGTACGGTTCAGTATCCTTATCTACACTGTCTCATTCTTTTCTAATTTTTTTAAGTAATTCCTTAATTATTTTATCGAATCGTTCAACCCATCGTTCGAACTCCTGACTTGATTCATTAAGTTCATTTAGATTTTTAGGATGATGTAAGGTTTTTGCCAAACCATAGTCTGCAAAATATTTTAAAGTCGGCCATCTTAGTGAACACTGCATAATTTTTTTCATCATTGCTTCAATTGATGTCTCATCAAACTCTTTTATATCATTTAAGCAGAGGACTAGGGTTGAAAGTTTTTTCACATTATCTGTGACATCTATTTCAAAGATTATGAAATTGTGATCGAATAGTTTATCCAACCTGTAAATCATTAGAGAGCGCTTGTTTCCATCCAAAGTTATGTGGAGTTTAGATCGCTGCAATCTAGGAAGTTTATAGAGTTTTGAGGTTGTCGCCTTAATATTATTTTGCTCAATAAACTTTTCTATCATGAATCTGAAGGCTTCAAAACGATCCATAAGCAAATCTAAATTATTACTCTCATCTTCTAAACCCTCAAATTCACCACGACCAATTGTTCCAACCCTAGTCGCTTCATCAGTCCCTACAGCATCATAGTCTTGGATTTCCTCTTCCAGCGAAGGCAAGGATGTGTTCTTGGCTCTTTTTTTATTATAAATTTTACGGGTGAGAACTGGATCGGAAAAGCTGAGTAATACAGGGTAGCTAGGCAAAGTAAGGATTTTACGATCACTATTAGCCTCTTGACTATCATCAATTTCTGGAGATTCGGACTCTTGTCGGGTTGAGTAAGTACCTGATTTCCCTGTAGACGATGTATTTTTATTTTGAGTAAATCGCGAACTAGAAAAATCAATCTTCTTGGGTAAGTTCGATTCTAATCCTTTAATCTCTACAATTTCATTGATATAAATTTGATTCAATTTTTTAGAATAATAGGCTTTAACAGTTATTTCTACATTTGCTAAAGAAGGGGGATCAAAATTGAAATACCACCATTCTTTATTTGTACCTTGTATTTTTTCACTAAAAAAATGAGTAGCAATACTTTCATAGCTTCTTCTGATTTCAGGGTTGATTAAAATCCAAGCGAGTAAGTTGCGCATGCCAGGATGATTATATTGAGATGGGGGAAAATTACTCGAGGATAGTTCTGTAATCAGCACATGGTTTTCTGAAACTCTTTGAACGTCAAATTCCAGACTTAAAAAATTTTGTGAAAGTGCATTTCTCGCAAAATAAGCATTATGAAAAAATAATGCTCTAGCAAGTTCCAATTGTGGCAAATGTACAATTGTATTTTTAAATTTTTGATCAAGGTCAGTTAATTTCTGTGTGAGTTGAAATTGTTTTGTCGCAATATTATTGCTGACCTGCCATTTTGTGAGATCGCTAATTTTAAATTTTAGTGTTAAATGATTTTCATCTTTCAATTCAACTGAGGAATTTAAGCATCTCCGTTGTGCGACCAAGTGCATGCTTGAAAATCGAGTATGTTTAAAAAACCTTTGTTTTTCATATTCTAATCCGAGATTAATATTCCAATCTCTCTCTTGTTTATTCTTAAAAATTGCCCCAATATATGAAATTCTAGCGTTTAACGGAAAACCCCTAATAACCAAAATTAATTCTCCCAATGAATAAGTTTAATAACGTTCGTTAAAAAATTATTTGCTTCAGTTGTTATTCTTTCTTCACTTAAACCCGATTTTCGTAAGATGATCCAGCGTGACAGTTGTTCATTTGCTGAATATGATTGCAGTAATACTCGGGTTAGTCGCCTAATCTGAAAGCAGCTAATATCCTCATTATATTGATCTAAAAACTGTTTAGTTAATGGCAAATTATCTAAATTTTTTTCAATAGTAGCTGGATTCCTAAGTTGCTTGATCCACCAGTTTTTTGATTTTCTAGGTAAATCCAAATTTTCTATAAGTTGTTGTTTAATATTGATTAATAGTTTAACGGTTTCAAGATCACGTGTACCCCAATCAATTTTATTTCCTGTAGGTATGTGAGGTTGCTGATAATGACTGTTTGTTTCAAGTAGCCATTCTTTATCATTGCGATAGAGCCATGCATATAGAGCACTATTTTGTTTTCTTGATGCATTGATGCTGTCTTGATTGATTGCCTCAAGCCATTTTTTTCGTTTTTCTAATATAATTGTATTTTGAGATTCTGTTATATCCGAGGATTGTAATTTTATAGATTGTGGTTTAATGACTGGTTGTAAAGAATTAACAGTTACTAAGATCTCATTAAATGACCAGTCTCTACCTGCATTCATAGCTTCAATTACAATTAAATGTTGAAGATAGCTAAAACATTTACGATGTTTTCGGAAAATACTACGTAGCCAACTATTTTCAGAACTGAAATTGTCCAAATGATATTGCTTTAAAAACTGTTTAGACCAGCGGGTCGAAATTTTTTCATAAATGGAGTCATATAAAATATGAGAGTTTCCTCGGACACAATTATTTTGATGAGCAAGTTTCTTATAAAAAAGACTCCATTGCTCAAAACTTGCAGATTGTTTTGGACAAAGCTGTAAAAGCTCATCTACTTTTTTACAGATGAACAGATCATCTAATTTGGCTGCTGACTGAGTGACAATCGGGCAGTTTTTAACATCAGCTGCAATAAATTCATGTTTGTGTGGTG
This sequence comes from Acinetobacter sp. YH12254, assembly GCF_013417415.1. Classification (NCBI taxonomy): domain Bacteria; kingdom Pseudomonadati; phylum Pseudomonadota; class Gammaproteobacteria; order Moraxellales; family Moraxellaceae; genus Acinetobacter; species Acinetobacter sp. YH12254. The sequence goes on from NZ_VPEB01000011.1 coordinate 38,928, forward strand.
ACCTAAACTCTATATTTGTTTGTATAAGTTCACCATGTTTTTGACAACAAGTAACACCTTGGACTTGCCAAAGTCTGGACCAATAGTATTCTTTATATTGTTTAAGCTGTTCATTTATACATCTTGGGCAATATTGCAAATAGGTGGGAGTTGCTATGTAAGATGCATTAATTCCTAGGGCTAAATGTACTGAACCATTTGATTTATTCAGCATCCATTGCATGCATTCTTGTCTTCGCTCTTCTGGAACAAATGGGGCATAAAGAGGAAAAAGAGTATGCTGATAAATTAGTTTTTCTGCATCAAATTGTGTTTCAGGTAACAGCTTTAAAATTTTTGATAAATTTGCGGGCAAATCTATTGTCGCTACAACTTCACGATCTTGGAAAATCTCATCTAAAAGTTGTTTTGGGCTATTAATTGCTAATCGTATTCCAGCTCTAGCAACTGAACTATAGATTAACTCATTAGCATAAGGAACCGGAAAATTTAGCATATTTATCCTGCCTCTTTTATTAAAGTTTCCATATTGATGACATAATCAGTCTGGTTTTTTAGATGTTCATAAAAGCTTTGTTTATTTTCTTTCTGACTGAACTGAAAACGTAAATCATCATTATCAAGAGAGTGCCATAATTTGGATTGAATTCTCTGTTTTCTTATCTTTTGTGTATCTTGTGGTTTATTTGCACTAGAAGGTGAAGAGAACTCCTCATTTTGCTCATGCAGCCAGCTTAGGATAATCGGCATTACTGATTTCATGTCAAATTTAGGATTCTCTCGGAATACTTTTTTAACTAGAGGTGCTAATAAATTTGATTCGTATCCCAGCTCAATCAGTAGGCGATGTAAATGAATAGATTCTTGATGTCCATCATAGATATCAATATCTTCCATGAACTCTTTTTTTTGCTCTAGTTTTGCTTGTAAGAGGAGTAGCTTTTTATCAACTTCGGGAATAATCAGATCGGAAAATTGTGAAATTTGTTCGGCATCACCTGAGCGTAGCGCTTTAATCATTGGGTGAATTGGGATTAAATCTTGTTCATATGTCTGTTTCAGTAATTTTACCGTGATACGCTCCAGCCCTGATTCAATTGCTCTCATTTGGGCTAATACAAATAATTTAACCACAATATCTGGAATGCCTTGGCTGAGATCATACCAGCAGTTCCTGATTTCTTCACTTATCATAAGATCTGCTTTTTTGAGCCACTGATACTTCCAAAGTGCTTCAGTAAATCCGACCCATTCTGATTTAATTATTTTTTTTGTCTGTGGGTGAATAAAGTTTTCTTCATTTTTAATCTGTTCCCACAGAATTGAGCCTAATCCCACCCCTCGTCTAGCAGATCTCAAATCATCTTCAAAAATAAATCGAGCTTTTGGTGTGCCAACCATCACGACTGGCAAGCCAACCACATTAACCAAAGTGACAAAGAAATTCAGCATTTTATCTGCACCTCCAGACTTGTTCACACTTAGATGCTGAATTTCATCAATAATAAGCAATCCAATTGCATGTAAATTGGCAATCTGGCGCATTAAGTTGAGTAATGTTTCAATACCATGTCTTTTTAATGCATATTTTCTTTCATAATCAGACCCTAGTGCTTGATCGATTGCTCTGAAAAAATGTAGGCACAAACTTTTTAAAGAGCCATCATGTGGGCAATCAATTTTTAAATAAACAATTTGCGTAAAATTATATTTTTCATGAAAAATGACCTGAGGATAAGTAGCGAGAATTCGATTTAATGTAGTAGTTTTGCCACTTCCTGAACAGCCAATAAAACACATACTTCGTGCAGTGGACTTAGCTGCTTCAAAGCGAATGGCATTTACATCACCAGTCATCATTCGCTCATAACCATTCTGTAGATGTGAATTAAGAGAGCCATTTGCAAGATTACGCCCTACGTAACCTTCACGAAGCATAATGGAGAGTTTTTGTTCCAATTGAATATGCCGTGCAATCGGTTGAAAAAAATTATTCATCAATTGAGCAATTAGGTGACCTCTAACTACACCTGATTCATGTTTTTCTGATGGGTTAATGGTAATTGTACTTTTTAGTGCATTTTTCACCTCTGAAAATTCACGTACAGGTGGTAATGCTTCTATAAGAGGATTTCCTTGATACTGCCCAAAACTTGGATGATAAACTGCATTAACTTTCATTTTTATTTACCTCGTTTTAATCATCATCTTCATCAAATAATGATTCGTAATAGGTTGGAAGAAGTAAGGTGGATTCTTCGTCTTCTGCTTTTTTAATTCCTGAGATTGGAATAATATTGTCTCTAACCTTCGCATTTTGTGAGCTTTGGATTTGGGTAGATTTCTTTAAATCCTCTCTTTCTTCAGTTCTTGCCTGATTACGGTTATTCCGTATCGATGAAAGACGTTGAGCATTACTTTTTTGAGTAGAAGATCTTGAAGAAATCGCTTTTTCAATGATATCTTCATTGCGTTGTTCTAAATCAGCACGTGCAAGATTTGCATTTATTTTGTAGCGAGATCGTGTTATTTTTTGCTCAAGTTGAACTTGCCATACCTCCCAAAAACTACAACCTCTAAATTCTCTAGAACGATTTGAAAGTTGTGCTTCCCAATAATCTGAATGATCTTCAGAATGAAATATATAAACTTTTTCAGCGTTAGCTGGATCGTAAGCAACTTTAAATTTAGGCCTTTGTCTTGAAGCACTTTTCCTGTGTAGCAAGCCGCGTTCAATGAGTTCTTTACAATTATAAAAGACTCCGAAAACCTTTAATCCTAGCTCAGAGAGGGTGCCATCTGTGCGGGGAAGTAGTGCAATATAAATCGCTTTTTCTGATGCTGAGCGTAACTTACCTGTTCGATTCTGTATGCCCCAATTCCATAAATGAATAGGAATGCAGGGTAAATCTGTTGGCATATCAATGTCGCGATCATAAGAAGAAAGTTCATGTGTGTTGTTGTAAATGAGAACAGAATTTAAAATGATCTGGGTAAATTCCTTAACAGTGAGTGTTGCATCTAGTCGGTAGTCTTTACCACCACGTTTCTTTTCTTTGATTGCTTGGACTACACCAGGTGCATAAGGTTTAAATTCAGCCTGGATAGTGCGGAAATAGCGCTCTACAATTGACTTTAAATCACCACGATAGGCAGGTGTGTTTTCTATTCGGATGGCAAAGTTTTTTTCGAGATTCTCAATTTGATGTCCAAGTAATTCGGCTCTATCTGCCAAGATTGCCTCAGGTAATCCAATACATGGCCAATCATTAAAAGTAATCTCATGATCAAATTTTTTACAATAATCGACCTTATCAGACATCGCCATACGAAGAACTAGCATACTCGTAACATAAGATGGATTTTCTAATCCCACGTACATGCCAGTAACCATACGGCTAAATTCATCCATCATAAAGTAAATGGTTGGACGTCCAATAATGCAGCCTCTATCTGAGTCAGAAACAAGATAGATGTCAGCTATCGTAGCATCTACTTGGTAACGAGATCCTGGTCCGAGAACATGTGTATTAACTGTTGAATATAAAACTCTTTTGTCTTTTAAATATTCAATTTTACTAGTTCGTGATTTTATTTTTAGAATAGGACTATATTCACGATCATAAAAGTATTTTAATTGCCAGATTGATGGGACTTCAGTTTCAATAATGTCGGGATATAGGCTTTGATATATACTAAGAAACTTACGATATGTGTAGGGTAGAGTATGCTTGTTTTCATTGAGCATGTACTGATTGATGACTCTCCTAAATAGTCTTTCAATATCTTCATCAATAAGAGCACCTGTCCCTTCAGAAATAATACGAGGGCGACCTAATTTTTTATTATTTACAGCCTTTTTAACACCTTTTCCTCCAGAATTGTAATACTGAGGGATTAAGGCATTGGGGGTCATTCCTCTTTGCCAATACTGGCGAAGTAAGCGATATATAGTCTGTTTAGTGGTAATCTTTTGATTTACAATTTCATTAATCAAAGATGCACGTATGTTTGAATCATAAAATTTTTCATGTTCAATTATAGGTTTTATAATAGCTAAATTCTTGTCACGTTTGATTTGATAGACAGAGTTTTCTTCTAATACCATCAAAGACATGTCTTCAAAAGGATCTGTAGTAATTTTTATGTTGCCCGATTCAATTGCCTCGATGAGTGTAGATCTTGTATACAATTCAGGTAAAGCTTTTTGATTTTCAAGTTCTATCCAAATTATATGATCTGTATATACTTTGAGGATGCGATACTTTTTCTCATCAAGCTCATAAACATCATTGATTCGAAGCATTGCAGATGACCTCCCATGAATCTTGTTCACTGAGTTTTATATTGCCACATGTGATTTTTCTATAACTAATGTTGATATCAAATACGAAGTACCTCTGAGCAATGAGCTCGCGGATTTCTAATAGTGATTCTCCTGGTTCTAATGAATATTGAACATCAATATATTTTGATAGTTCAATTAGACTCAGATGAGAATTTCTTATAAATTGCTGATAATAGAAGTTGATTTTATCTGGAGTGTGATTTTTACTTTCTGAGTAATTTGCAGGATATAACCATTTAATATTATCAACGACCGTCAGAGGGATATCTTTTTCTGTAACAAGATACCAAGGGATATTTTCTTTTTGCCAATAGCGTCTTTCTAACTCGAGACTTTCAAGAATATTTAAATTTTCTAATTCAGTATGAGAAATAGCTCTGATGACATAAACAGGGGGAGCATTAGTAGCTTCACTGACAATAAAAAATGTAGAAACTAGTGTTTGTGCAATACCATTTTTCATTGGATGATAAAGGGAAAAAGTACGCGCCAAATCCTCAGTTTCTTTTAAATTCAGTGGCATTTGTTCTCGAATATCTTTGATAAAAATATTTCTATCTAAAATCAAAAAAACAGCGAGTTCTAAATCTGAAAACAAGTGATGAGTTCGACCGGTTTTATAGCCATATACTCGACTTGAGCGGTTGTTTAGGGATTTATTATCCTTAACTGTCAAGAAGGGTTTGTATTTACTTAGAAAGCCTTGACCACGTCCTTCTTTTATCCATTTTAGTTGTTGCTCTTTGGTTAACATATTTTTTTAACCTGCTTTAGTATATTTTTGAGCATATCATTAGGTTGTTTATTATTCAATATGGTATGTATCTTTATTACTTTTTTCCAGAAATTTATATTTTGTTTTATATTTTTTATTTCAAATTATTGATATTTATAATTTAATTATATTTATTCTGGTTAATTTTAAAATGTTTCATCTTATTGTGAAAAATTTAAAAAAATAAAGTTTCATTCTTTACTTTTGAAAGTATGATTTTAAATTCCAGTGAAAACTCTAGAATAAAATGAGCTACTATTGAATTGTTTGGTAGCCAAAATATTAATTTTCCTAGGGTTTTTTATCAATCAGCTTGAGAAAAACTGACTTTTCCTCATTAGTCTTCATAAATTGCAAATTGCTGAATAAGTCCGTCACCTATTCTTGTTCGTAATCTACTACTAGTCACTCCTGTTGCTAGTAGGCCATTTAATTAAAATTAGGTATTTCACTCACTGGATATATTAATGTTAATGGATTTGATGTTAATGAAATAAAGCCAAAACGCTGATAAAATTCCATCGCTTTTTGATCCTTGGCATGTATTACAATAAAATTTACACCAATAATTTGAGCAACTTTTGAAACTTGTTTAAGCGCATGTGCTAAAAGCACTTTTCCTATTCCTCGCCCTTGGGCAGTTTGATCAACGGCAAAGCGACCTATAACTACACAAGGGAGTGGATAACGAGGTAATCGTTGAGTGAGAACCGCATCAACCCCATCAAATCCAATAGAGGTACTTGATAGGCAATAAAATCCTCGCACCTGCTGTGTATCATCATCAATAGCAACATGGGTTTTACTTGTTCCTGATTTCTGATGCTGAGATGCGTATTGTTTGATGAACTTGTTTAAATCATCTTGCCCACAATTAAATGATTTTTTCTGATGATGGGCTTGTAAAACCTCAATTTTCATCCAATAAACTCATTAATTTTTTCATCTCATCATTTGCAGGGCGTGGATTTTCAAGCAAATTCATTAACATATCACGATCAGCATTATTTACTTTTAACTCGTGATTAGATTTAAGTAATTCTTTTGCTCGTTCAAATGAGGACTGGATCATAAAGGAACTCACACTAAGACCCAATAAATTCGCAGCTTGCTCAATTACATTCTTTGCATCTACAGTTGAACGAACATTTATTCGTTCTGTTGCTAAGTTAGTCATATTTTTCCACCAATTTGTACATCAGTATGATGTACAAATTATAGCAGATTAAGGTGGTGGTTTAAGATTCAAATTTGCATATTTTGTTTTGAAATATTTGAATAGAAAATCAGTGGTTTAATTATATGAGAGTAATAAAGTTTCA
>NZ_VPEB01000013.1:0-113933 GCF_013417415.1 Acinetobacter sp. YH12254
AGTTGGGTGTATTTCTTCATTGTGTGCTTTCCAATTGCGAGTTGAAAAAGTCCAATGATTCTACGAATACACCTAACTTTTTCAACTAACTACAAATGTGTCGCACTTGAGATTTGAATCTGCGAAATAAATAAGGTTGCTGGGGGATATGTGGAAAAAGATTCGGATTCTGATTTTATTAAGTATTTTATTGATCGTTGCAGTCAATGCCTATCGTGATCAAAATCAGAACTGGTCAAAGCCGGTCATGGTTCTGTTGCATCCAATTAATGCAGATGGATTACCGACCACACAGCAATACATCCAGCAACTGTCAGTTCAGGATCTAGAAACGGCAAGAGACTTTCTACAAAAATCAGCACAGCAATATCGTAATCAACCCACTTATTTTTATTTTAATTTGGGTCGTGAGCTTAAAGTTTTACCGCCTAAAGTCCCTGAGCAGGCCTCAATTTTCGATACTGTTGTATGGAGTTTAAAGTTTCGATTTTATGCCTGGAAACAGCAACAAAGTTCGGACCCTTCTGCCAGTCTGACCCTGTTTTTAAATTATTATGATCCGGCACAAACCCGGCAATTAAAGCATTCAACTGCCTTGCAAAAAGGCCGGATTGGTTCGGTCAACCTGTTTGCCTCTCAAAAGCAGTCTGAACAAAATAAAATTGTTTTGGTACATGAGTTACTGCATGCCTTTGGTGCCAGTGATAAATATGATCTGGCCACAGGTCAGCCGATTTATCCAATAGGTTATGCATTTCCAGATCAGCAACCTGTGTTCCCACAAGCCAAGGCAGAACTGATGGCAGGACATATCCCGCTGTCCGAAACCACGAGTAAAATGCCGGGATCTCTGGATCAGACCCTGATTAATGAGATCACAGCAATTGAGTTGGGCTGGAAATAAAGACTTGTAGATTCTCTTGGATTTATCCAGAATCTAGACTTTATTGATAGATAAAAATAACCATATGCCGCTTACTTTTGTTCTTGCTCCAGATTCCTTTAAAGAAAGTATGAGTGCTGAACAAGCCTGTCAGGCCATGCAGCGTGGCATTCAAAACGTGTTGCCTGATGCTTTGTGTATTCATGTTCCTATGGCGGATGGAGGGGAAGGCACTGTCGATACGCTGATCTCAAGTTCAAAAGGACAGCGCATTCCCTGTGAAGTGACAGGCCCATTGCCTGATCAGCGCATCCAGACGTATTTTGGCGTAATTGATGCAGGAAAAGCCGCAATCATTGAAATGGCCAAAGCCAATGGCATAGATCTGCTGGAAGCTGCAAGGCGTAATCCTCTGCTGACTTCAACCTGTGGCACAGGAGAAATGATCAAGTCTGCGCTCGATTTAGAGGCCAGTAAAATCATCATTGGCTTGGGTGGCAGTGTGACGAACGATGCCGGTGCGGGAATGGCACAGGCTTTAGGCGCTCGGTTTTTAGATGCCCAAGGATTAGAAATACAGGTTTGCGGTGGAAACCTGGATCAAATCATAGCAATTGATTTATCCGAACTGGATTCACGGCTGGCGGATATTGAAATTATCATTGCATCGGATGTGAATAATCCGCTGTGTGGACCCAATGGTGCTTCAGCGATCTTTGGCCCACAAAAAGGTGCGACACCGGAAATGGTCAAGCAACTGGATCAAAACCTCAGTCATTTCGCCGATCTGGTTGCTCGGCACATTGGACGTGATCATCGTCATGTTGCAGGTGCGGGTGCGGCAGGTGGACTCGGTTTTGGCTTAATGGCATTCACAGCTGCTTCTATTCGATCAGGTGTGGAACTCATCATTCAGCAGACAGATTTAGCCAATAAAATAGCTCAAGCCGATTATGTTCTGACTGGTGAGGGCAAGCTTGATCATCAAACTAAATTAGGCAAAACCCCATTTGGCGTGGCACAAGTAGCACAAAAATTCAATAAACCGGTGCTTGCATTTGCTGGACTGGTGGGGGATGGGATTGAGTCACTATATGAGTCTGGATTTAGTCAGATTATCGGGATTAATCCACCAGATTGTAGCCGGGAAGAAGCCTTAAAAAATGCGGAAGTGAATCTGGAAAAAGCAGTGTCCAAAACAATTAAAAATATTGAGGAACAGCGTATTTAGTTTTCTTTTACAAGATCGTCATTGCTGCACAAGCTTTACGTAATGGCAGATAATAACGCATAAGCAGATCTTGCTTTTCATGGATGAGAAGCACTGCTTCGCAAGGTAACAGAAATCCTTTGCTGGATTGAGGGTATGTTCCTATATCTCAATCCAGCAGACGGCATCTATGCTGTCGACCCTATAGCAAACAAATCAAGAGATAAAATTTGCTGCTGTTTCAGGGCGGATGAAAAGCCATAATTATAAGAGCGATCTGCTAAACTACAGCCATCCACAAAACGATGAGTGAAAATGAGTTTAGCCAACCTGATTGATGAATTAAATCCCCAACAAAAGCAAGCAGCGACCACAGAAACAAAACATAGTCTGGTGCTGGCCGGGGCAGGTTGTGGCAAAACCAAGACCATCGTGGCACGTGCAGCTTACCTGATTGAGCAGGGTGTACCCGCCAACCAGATTCAGATTCTGACCTTTACCCGCCGTGCAGCCAGTGAAATTGTAGCGCGGGTGGAATTAGCCTTGGGGGATCAAGCCAAAGGTTTGCGTGCCTCGACTTTTCATACTTTCTGTATGTATCTGTTGCGCCGTATTCCGAAGGCCTTTGGTCTGGAACAGTTCTCGATTATTGATCGTGATGATCAGTTGATGATGTTCCGTCTGATTCGTGGCCGTGATGACAAGAAAAATCCCAATCATCTGCCCAAGCCACAAGAACTCTGCGATTTATATTCCTTTGCACGTAATACTCGGCAGAAGCTCAGTCTCGCGCTGGAAAAGCAGATGCCGGAATATTTGGCGCTGAAAGATCAAATTGCCGAGATCATGAAGGAATATGAAGCACGCAAACAGGCGCGCAGTTTTCTGGATTATGACGATATTCTGGCGGTGGTGGCGACAGCTTTGGCACAATCAGAAGGCTTGGTCGATTATGTGGCTTCAATCTGTCGACATATGCTGGTCGATGAAATGCAGGATACCAATCCATTGCAATGGGCTTTGTTGGAGCCACTGAAAGACCGGATTAGCCTGTTCTGTGTCGGTGATGATGCTCAATCGATTTATGGTTTCCGTGGTGCCGATTTTGAAAATATTCATCATTTCAAAGAACGGGTACCAGATGCGCAGATTTTTAAACTGGAAAAAAACTACCGCTCGACCCAGGAAATTCTGGATCTGTCCAACTGGCTGCTGGATCAGTCTGAAATCAAATATGACAAACGTCTGGAAGCTTATCGTGGCGAGGGCCTAAAGCCGCGCATGCATATATTTCCGAATGAGTTTGATGAAGCCAAATGGATCGCAATTGATATTAAAGAGCGTCATTATCTACAGGGCAGCAAATGGGGCGAACATATGGTACTGGTGCGTTCCAGTTTTGCCGCGCGGCATATTGAAGCAGCCTGTATCGCGGCCAATGTACCGTATCGATTTATTGGCGGTATGAAGCTGCTGGAAACGGCACATGTCAAAGATTTGCTCAGCATGCTGCGTGTGGTCGCCAATCCGCTGGATGATATCGCCTGGATGCGTTTCTTGACCCTGTGGAATGGTGTCGGTGATGTCGGTGCAAGCAAGCTGGCGCAACACATTCTGCTGGAACCTGAAATCGATAAAATCTCCGATAGACTGGAGAAATTTGGCAAGATACCTCTAAATGCGATTCTGATCATGAAGCAGATGAGCGTGCTGAAAGGCGAAGTGCAGGCTTGTGTCAGTCTTGCGATTCAGGCAATTGAAACACAACTGGCAGAGAACTATAAAAAAGACTGGCCACGTCGTCAGGGTGATTTTGAACTGGTGAAACAACTGGCCTCCAAGCACTCACAGCTGAGTGAATTTTTAGAGGAATATGTGCTCGATCCAGTGTCGATTTCGGAAATTGAACGCCAGTCCGATCATGATGTAGTGACCCTGATTACCATTCATTCAGCCAAAGGCACAGAGCAAAATGTCTGTTATGTGGCCAATGTCACGCCGGGAAATTATCCGCATGCACGCGCCCAAGGCGACTTTGATGATGTTGAAGAAGAACGTCGTGTGCTGTATGTAGCGCTGACCCGGGCCAAAAATGAATTGATTTTGACCAAACAAAACCTGAATCACTGGGCGCGGGAAACGGTCGATGCGCAGGGGCGTAAAGTCGCAAGTTATTTCTTGAATGATCTCACCCGGCATTTATGTACCACGGAAACCCATTACAAAACCCGGCAGCAGACCGTGAAAAGTGCCTTAATTGAACGTCAATCGATTAATTTAGATTTTGGCATTGATCTCGATTAAACTATAGCAAAGTTGTTGCATACAAAAAGTAGAGTAGGCGCGTGCTTTTTGATATTTTTTGCCTATCTTCTTAAGGTTATCAGATGAAAATTTTAGTTCGTAATTTAGAACGTACGGTCACAGAAGCCGAGTTGCTGAAGTTGTTCCAGGAATATGGCACAGTGAATACTTGTACTTTGGTGCTCGATGCGGCAACCGGAAAATCAAAAGGCTTTGCCTTTGTAGAAATGCCGCATGCACGTGAAGCCATCAAAGCCATTAAAGGCCTGAATACTTTGCGTTTGCACGGACATGGAATCCGGGTAAAACAAGCAGAAGATAAGCCCGAGGCTTAAACTGGAAAAGGAGCACTTGATATGCTCCTTTTTTATGGCTGAAATTTAGCCTTGTTGTGCTCATGGTTGTACTCGTGCAGGCAGTTAGATTTTCTGGATTTCAGTACTGGATGGATTCAGTTTAAACATGTTTTGATTGCGAAATGAAAGCGAACCTTTTACTTTATAAAAGCCAAAATTTGTTTAAAACCTTAGGAAATATCAATGACCCGTGTTGCTCGCTATCATGCGGACCGTACCAATCAAAAACTGTATTTTGCCCGTCTTGCCTGTCAGCAGGCAGAGCAAACCGAGCATGTGCAACAGGCTCAGGCACAACGTGAGGCGACTGTGTTTCATTTGCATGGCGCTTTATTGGCATTTTTGCAGGAACTGGTGCGTTACTATCGCCTGAATGATGCCAATCCGACGTTAAAATCGATCGAAGAACTAATGGCAGCCAAAGGCCAGATTTCACCCGAAGTAGCCGTATTACAACACTTATCCAAGAGCGGTTTCATTGCTGAACTAAAACGTGCGTATCGTCTGTGCCAGTATGCGCCTGAACCGATTACACCGGAACCCGAAGACGAAACCTCCTCAAATCTCATCATTAAAGTCACACAGTCTCCACAAGCATGGTTACCTGATCCTGCTATATTAAGAGAATGGCATCGTGACTTGACACAACTCATCGATGGTTTTCGCAATGAGATGATTGAATTTTAATCGGATCGACCGTACTTGAAATTAGAATTTTTAACCCTATATTAATTACTCTAATGATGCAAAGTGCACCCGGCTCTTTGCCACCATGTTGAACATGGAGGATATATGTCTATAGAACAGTTGAAAGACTTATTTGGTAATCAAGACGCGATTTTAGAACTCGTTCAACTTGAAGGTGGTGCCTTGGCTTTACGCAATGCAGGTTCGCATAAACAGCCTTTGGTCATGATTCAGTTTAATGACGAGGTGAAGGCTCTACTCGGAGAGCAGACGCCTGTGATTGCGCAACAGATGATTCAGGCGGCCCTGTATGGCTTGCTGGAACAGCAGGTCAATGAATGGCAGGCAGAAGTGGTGGATGAAGAGCCGAAGTATATGAGTTAAGATTACAATGTATTCAAAAGCACACTATCGGTGTGCTTTTTGATTTTAAAGGGTTGGGGAATAAGTTAGATTTTAAGTACGAGCTCAAGGTGAGTTTCAAGAAATGAAAACCTCGTTTCTTTGATTTTACTCCTGATGATTTGAAGTCAGCTTATTACAAAAAATCTTGTGATTATGCATAAAAAAAGTTGCCACATTGGGCAACTTTTTTTATGCAGAGAGATTAATGAGAAGGGGGATGCTGATGCGCAATTTCGATCTGGTTTAAAATATGATTACTCATATTTTTCGCCATTTCTTCTTTGGCATAATACACCGCGCCGATATTATCACGACGGATCGCTTCAGCTTCTTCCTTGCTTTCGGCACAGACCAATACCTGAATTTTCGGATTCAAGGTCTTGGCAATATCTACAATTTTATGAATATCGATGATATCCATAGGGGAAATGACCAGTAAGCGCGCATGTTGAATATGCGCCTGGATCAAAACACCGGCTTCAGTCGCAGCGCCTGAAACCGCGGCAATACCTTTTTCACGCAGATTTTCGACAATATCGCGGTTTTCTTCTGCAATAACCACCTTGATATTTTCTTCCATTAATGAGCGGGTAATACGACGACCCACTTCACCATGACCAATCAGCACCACCTGATCACGCAAGTAATCCTGTGAAACTTCATCGGGTAACATTGCCAATGGATCACCACTGCGTTCCAGTAAGCGTGCCAGGGTCGAGCGTTCCCGAATCCATTTTTGTACCGGTTCAATCGCGGAGAAGATAAAGGAATTAAGAGTGATCGAGATCAATGCACCCGCCAGAATCAGGTTTTGACCTTCTAGTGAAAGCAGATTCAGTGACACCCCAAGTGCTGCCAAAATAAATGAAAATTCACCAATCTGTGCCAGCGAAGCGCCAACAGTCAGCGCGGTATTGATTGGATAGCGGAAGAACAATACCAGTGCCATTGCTGCAAGAGTTTTACCAATCAGAATAATGCCGACGACTGTCAGCACATGGAGTGGCTGTTCCAGTAAAATACGCGGATCAAACAGCATGCCGACAGAAACAAAGAATAAGATTGAGAAGATTTCACGCAGCGGCAAGGTTTCTTGTTCCGCGCGATGACTGAAATCTGACTCTTTCACCACCATCCCGGCAAAGAAAGCCCCCAGCGCCATAGATACCCCAAAGACTTTATAGGCACCAAAGGCAATCGAAACAGCAGCAGCTACCACAGTTAAGGTAAACAGCTCACGTGAACCGAGACGTGCCACTACCCGTATGATCATTGGAATCAAGCGTTTACCAATAATCAGCATGAAGGCAATAAAGCCTGCGACTTTGAGCAGGGTGATACCTAAGGTGAGCCAGATATTCTCATCGCTTGCGCCTTCCAGAGCCTGCCCACCTAAAAGTACCGCAGTGGCAGGTAACAGTACCAGCGCCAAGACCATGACCAGATCTTCGACCAGCAACCAGCCAACAGCAATCCGGCCATTGATCGAATCGAGAAGGCCGCGATCACCGAGTGCTTTGAGTAGAACCACGGTACTGGCACAGGATAGGCTTAGGCCGAAGACCAGCGCTGAACCAAAGCTCCAGCCCCACAGCATCGAAACTCCGACCCCGAGCAAGGTAGCAACTGCAATCTGTAAAATCGCACCAGGCAGGGCAATCCGGCGGACCTGCATCAGATCGTTCAGGGAAAAATGCATCCCGACGCCAAACATCAGGAACATGACGCCAAGTTCTGCCAGCTGGTTGGCCAGATGAATATCACCGACCACACCGGGCGTGTGGGGACTAATCAGAATGCCGGCAATTAAGTAACCGATCAAAGGGGGGAGACGTAACCGTGCGGCGAGATAGCCAAAGACCAAAGCTAAGCCAAAACCAACAGCCAGTAATATAATGAGCTCTACGTCATGTGGCACTAAATACTCCTTTAGCTAGGTTTGCTGGGAAATAAGCACAAAAAGTGCCAAAACATGCAGAAAGTTTATCAAGCCGGATAAAAAAAGTGCAAAAAAAAACGACCCGCAAAGGTCGTTTTTTTAAAGAAACTAAAATTATTTGATTTTAGCTTCTTTGAAGATTACGTGTTGACGGATTTTTGGATCAAATTTTTTGATTTCCATTTTTTCCGGCATAGTACGTTTGTTCTTAGTCGTGGTATAGAAATAACCTGTACCAGCTGAAGAAACTAAGCGAATTTTATCACGCATGGTTCAGACTCCTTAGATCTTTTGACCTTGAGCACGTAGGTCAGCAACAACCTTTTCAATGCCCAATTTGTCGATAATACGCATACCTTTAGTGGTTAAACGAAGACGTACAAAACGTTTTTCGCTTTCTAACCAGAAACGGTGGTGGTGCAGGTTCGGCTCGAACCGGCGCTTAGTTTTGTTGTTGGCGTGTGAGACGTTGTTACCAACGACTGGACGCTTGCCGGTAACTTGGCAAACCTTAGACATGGTGTAACTCCATTGATTTAGCCAACAGCAAATCTGTATGGCCAGTCAAAAATAAACGGATTGAAATCATTCAAGGGGCGTTTTATATCAAAAATGCGCTTAAAAGACAAGCGATTTTCGTCAAAACGCGGCACGAACTATATCGATAGCTCATGCCTTGATCATTTAGCGGAGAAGTGTCTTCGAAATCAGCTTGTGAATCGGTTTATTGAACGGCGGCAGAATGTATTTCAAGCTATACAGCTTTGGATTCGACATTACTGAGCGTTCATGCGACAAACTGAAGAAGCCTTCTGGGCCATGGTATTTACCCATACCTGATGCACCGACACCCCCAAATGGTAGATCGTCCTGCGCAACATGGGTCAGTACCGTATTTTGCCCGAAATGCCCTGAATGGGTACGCTGTGCGACATAATCGGCACGCGCCTGATCAAAGTCGAAGTAGTATAAAGCAAGTGGACGCGGACGGCTATTAATAAAGTCGATGACATCGTCAATTTGATCATATTCCATGATCGGGAGCAGCGGACCAAAGATTTCATGCTGCATGATCTGCATCATCGGGGTGACATTGGTCACGATGGTCGGTGCAATCTTACGCAGATCAGCCGAGTTTTCACTGCGCGGATTAATTTCAATGACTTGCGCACCCTGTTCGCGTGCATCATCCAGATAACCTTGCAGACGGTTATACTGTTTATCATTGATAATCGAAGTGTAATCCTGATTATGGGTGATATCCGGATACATGCTTTCGACACAGGCTTTAAAGTGATCAATGAACTCGGCAGTTTTCCCGCGAGGCAGGAACATATAGTCTGGCGCTACACAGGTCTGACCGGCATTCCAGAGTTTGCCCACCGCAATCCGCTGTGCCACATCACGCAGATCAATCGACGGATGCACCAGTACCGGAGATTTACCGCCCAGTTCCAGAATCACCGGAACCAGATTTTCGGCAGCGGCTGCCATGACGGTTTTACCGACAGCAGTTGAGCCGGTGAAAATCAGTTTATCGAAAGGCAAACGACAGAAAGCATCTGAAATCACACCGCCACCATTCACTACAGCGACCAATTCTTTAGGGAAGGCTTCAGCCAGGGCTTTTTCCAGAACTTCACCAAAAGCAGCGGATGCACTGGAAATTTTGATCATGGCATGGTTGCCGGCCGCCAGTGCGCAAATCAAAGGGCCAATCGACAATAACAGCGGATAGTTCCAAGGTGCGATAATTCCGACTACGCCTAAAGGCTGATATTGCACCCAGGCTTTGGCCGGCTGATGAATAATGCCCACATGACGCTTGGAAGGTTTCATCCATCGGGTCAGGTTTTTGCTGTAATATTTGATATGTTCCAGACAGGTGAGCAGTTCACCAATCTTGGTTTCCCCAATGGAACGGTTACCATAGTCCTGATTAATTGCATCAGCAAATTGATCTTGATACTTAACTAAGATACGCTTAAGTCGAGCTAAACGATCGATACGTTCCTTTGCAGTCGGCAGAGGGTAGTGTAAGTAAGCGTGTTTTTGTTGCGCCAAGACTTCATTCAGATATTGGCTATCAAAAAAATGTGGTGTCATTGATGTTGTTTTTGTGTGACTGTTCATGCCGCACTACCATTATTCAAAAATCGATTAATTAATTTTTAGAGCAAATACTCTAATTAGTCAAGTGACTTTGTGTGTTAGCCTGCTAATGCATGAACTGAATGGTTATTTTAGGATGTCCCAAACCAAAACCTTAAAAACTAAAGAGCGTATCTTGCAGCTCAGTTTGCAGCTGTTTAACGAGCGTGGCGAACGATCGGTAACCACCAATCACATTGCGGCTGAACTCGGCATGAGCCCGGGTAACCTGTATTATCATTTCCGCAATAAAAATGAAATTATTAAAGAATTGATGGAACAGTACCAGCATCAGACCCTGGAAATGCTGGCGCTGCCGGATGACCGTGCACTGGATGCCAATGATAAGGTGCATTATTTTCAGGTGCTGAGCAGCCAGTTATGGGCTTACCGTTTCCTGCATCGTGATGTCTATCATCTGGTAGAAAATAACGAAGATTTTCGCAAGATGTATCCACGCTTTGCCGGACAGGTGATGCAGCAGGGCCAGAAAATTTATAAAGGCTTTGTTAATGCAGGCCTGATGGACATGACCGATTCAGAAATTGAAGCCCTGATCATTAACCTGTGGATTGTACTGACCAACTGGACCAACTTCCTGTATATGTCAGGTCATTTAACCGATTCCAATACGCTGGAAGAAAAATGGGTCTGGCAGGCACTCCGTCAAATGGTATTCCTGGAAGGGGCGTATTTACGTGGTGAAAGTCGTCAAACCTATGAAGGTTTATTGAGTAGTTTGGGCTCTTCGGAACTTTTTGCCAGCCTGTCGTCATCTAAAGATTCTGAATCTGAACAAACTATTCAGAATATCCAAGAAACGCGCTAGAATACTCGGCTTATTTTTAATTTAACTGATTAGTGACTTAAACCAACATGAATATGACGACTGCTAACACCGCACGTTTATTGATTACTTGTGAAGACAAGCCGGGCATCGTGCAGGCTGTTTCGAGCTTCTTGTATCATCAAGGTGCCAATATTACTGCGCTTGACCAATATGCGACAGCAGCGCAGGGCGGCCGTTACTTCATGCGCGTTGAATTTGAACTGGATCATCTGCAAAGCCGTAAAGAAAGCATTACCCAGACTTTTGCGGTAAATGTCGCAGAGCGTTATGGCATGCAATGGCGTCTGGCTCTGGTCAGCGATGTGAAGAAAGTCGGTATTTTGGTGTCTAAGGTCGATCATGCCTTGCTTGAGCTGTTATGGCGTCATGCCCGTGGTGGTTTGCCATGTGAAATTACCAAGGTGGTATCGAATCACGAGACTTTACGCGAAGCGGTTGAAAACTTTGGGATTCCATTTGAAGTGGTGCCGGTGACCAAAGACAACAAGCCTGAAGCCTATGCAGAAATTGACCAGTTAATGCAGGGCAATGACCTGTTGGTATTGGCGCGCTATATGCAGATTCTAGATGAAGAATTTGTAAGCAAGTGGGAAATGAAAGTGATCAATATTCACCATTCATTCCTGCCCGCATTTGTCGGTGCAAATCCGTATAAGCAGGCGCATGAAAAAGGTGTTAAGCTGATCGGTGCGACTGCACACTATGTCACTGCCGATCTGGATCAGGGCCCGATCATCGAGCAGGACGTAGAACGTGTCAATCATGACTTTACCGTTGAACAGTTGCGTGAACTCGGTCAGGATGTAGAACGTAATGTACTGGCACGTGCAGTGAAATGGCATCTGGAAGACCGTATTATTGTCGATGGCAATAAAACTGTAGTGTTCCAATAAAACTTGCATCCCTATTTAAAAAGGCATACTTTTAGTGTGCCTTTTTTTGTTTTGATGCAAAAAAAATCAGTGAAAGGCATGATTAGTAGTTGCAAATGAAAACACTTCTCATTTATTATTGGCGTACTTTAATTGTGCTAACCGATGAGCTTGATTGTTTGTTTCACATCATCTCCTCAAGGTAATAGATTTAATGAGTCAAGTTGCTGCTCCCATGCCACCTACACCGCCCAACAAGATGAAAAAGAAAGTCATCTCGATTCTGGCGGCCGTGTTCGTCGGACATGTGGGTCTATTGTGGGCAGTGAGCCAGATGGACGCACCGGAGCTCAAGCCTGTAGAGAAAGAGCCGCTTAAAGTGCGCTTTGTAAAATTGCAGGAAGCACCAAAACCTTTACCGCCAAAGCCGAAGGCCGAGCCACAAAAAGAGCCGCCTAAGCCCAAAGAAGTCAAAATTGTAGATAAACCGCTGCCACCACCACCAAAAAAAGTTGAAAAAATAGAACAGGTGAAGAAGGCAGAAGCACCTAAAGTCGTGAAAGCACCACCCGTTGAAGCTAAACCAACCCCAAGTCCGGTGGTACCGACAGTGGTCACCGAAACCAAAGTGCAACCGGCACCAGCTCCAGTCGCGCCACCTGCGCCTGTAGCACCGCCAGCACCTGCTGCTGCGCCATCACCAAAAAGTGTCTCGATTGGGGGTGGAGTGAGCTGGCAGCGCGCACCGAAAGTTTCCTTGTCTTCAGGTGAGTTAAGAGCGACTTGTTCGATGGTAGTCGATGTGGCGGCAAATGAGCAGGGTAAAGTGGTTTCTGCGACTGCACGTAATTCGGATTGTAGCTCGGCAGTGAACCGTAAAGTTGAAGCAGCGGTACGCCGCGCGCAACTAACCAAATATGTGGAAAATGGTGTGGCTTATCCAACCCGGGTTGAGCAACCTTTCGATTTTCAAATTACCAAATAACGGCTAACCCATTAGGAGTTCGAAGATGAACTTTTCAGTTTATTGGCAACACGCTGATGCAGTCAGTAAAACGCTGTACTTCGTGTTATTGGCAATGTCGATTGCGACATGGACCATTTTTGTGCTGCGTTTAATGGGCACTCGCCAGCTTAAACAAGTTGCTTATACCCAGCTGTCTCAAGCATTGGAGCAACTGAAAACCAAATTGGCTCCTTTGGGCTTTGAACAGCGTAAGGCAGTGGCAGAACAGGCATTGTTACGTCAGATTTCAGCCGAAAAAGCCAATGCTGAGAAAGGGGTATCCGTCCTCGGTACGATTGCTTCGATTTCACCATTTGTCGGTTTGTTTGGTACCGTGTGGGGTATTTTCCATGCGCTGGTTGCAGTGGGTAAAAGCGGTCAGGCTGGTCTGGCACAAGTGGCAACCCCAGTCGGTGAAGCCTTGATCATGACGGGTCTAGGCTTAGCCGTCGCGATTCCTGCGGTACTGGCTTATAACATCTGTGTGCGTTTCAATCGTGGTTTGGCGCATGAGTTACAAGATCAGGCACATGGCTTGTTGATTGACACCATGTTGCAACAGGAATCTGCTGCAAAAAAGTCTGATGAAAAAGTAACACAACAGAGTTTAGTGGGAGGTCAAGCTTAATGGCTTTTCAACTGGGTGAAGACAACGATGTAGGTATGAATGAGATGAACCTCATTCCCCTCATCGACATTATGTTGGTATTGATGATCATCTTCTTGGTGACAGCGACCGTTGCGAACCCATCAATTCCATTAACCTTGCCACAAACCACTGCGGAGATTATTGATCTGCCGCCTGAAAATGTCACAATCAGCATCAATGCGGAAGGTGAGATTGCCTGGAATGGCAATGTCCTGACCCTAGACGAATTACAGACCCGTTTTAATGAAGCAGGTCAGACTGAACGTCAGCCGACGATTGTGCTGAAAGCAGATAAAGAATCCCGTTATGACACGGTAGCTCAAGTCATGTCGCGTGCGAGTGGAGCCGGACTCAGCGACATTGCCTTTTCAACCGATAACTAAGATTCAGCTAACGAAAAAAAGCGACTGATTTCAGTCGCTTTTTTTATCCCCATTTTTTATGCAAATTAATGGGTTTTTAACAAAGTCATAAATTTACTGCGTAATTTATTCAGTTTTGGCGGAATGGCAAAATTGCAGTAACCTTGGTTTGGATTTTTCGCAAAGAAATTTTGGTGATATTCCTCAGCAGGATAGAAGGTCGGCATCGGGCTGAGTTCAGTCACAATATTCAGGCCTTCATTTTTTAAAGCATCCATGGCTGCTTCTGCCTGAGTTTTTTGTTCAGCATTCAGATAATAAATCACGGAACGATATTGGGTGCCGACGTCATTGCCCTGACGGTTCAAAGTGGTTGGATCATGTGTCGCAAAAAACACCTCAAGGAGCTGGACATAGCTGATCTGGTTTTCGTCGAAATCAACCAGAATAACTTCAGCATGGCCGGTTTCACCGCCGCACACGGCCTCATAACTTGGCTCAGTGGTATGACCGCCGGCATAGCCACTCAGGACTTGCTGAACGCCCTGAATTTGTAAAAATACCGCTTCGGTACACCAAAAGCATCCACCACCAAAAAGTGCTTGTTGCATGGCTGATTCCTCATTCGATTGAACTGGGCTGATGGTTAAATCCTGGCCCATCAGTATGAAAGATAAAAAAGCCCGCCAATACAGGCTTTTTGTAGGGAAGTCTTAACGTGGCTGAACTGCACTTTCCAGCTGAATTAACACATTACCATGACGATCCAATAGTTTTAGGGTTTTACCAAATACCTGATAATGCGTCACCTTGGCTAAAGCTTCATTAAATTTCTGATCGAGCTGATCATTATGCATACAGGCCATGCGTGTTGTTGCCATCTGGCTTAAATTCAGGCTGTCTTTGCCTGCCGTATAGCTGCCCATGATCCGGTTACAGCCATCTGAACCTGAAACACGCTGGGTACTGGCATCAAATTGCAGACTTGGAATATTGCGTACAGTTGGCGCTGTCTTGATTTCAGTATTGCCAATCTGTGTGGCAATCCAGGTGCGATTTTGCAAAAGTTGTAAATGATTCGTGGTTTGTGTGGTGGCGGTATTCGGCACGGTTTCGCAGCCCATCACAGCCAATATCGAACCCAATAGGGCGATTGCAGTTAATTTTTTTAGCATGAAAGATACTCTGATTATTGACTAGCTATTTGTATATAAACAAAAAAATGACTCAGGTTCCAGTTGATTTTGTATCTTTATTTACAGTAATAAAACGCCAGTTAATGTGTCTGAGGTGCAGGCAGGCCTTGACGAAGTCGCTGCGAATATTCCTGGCTGGACAGATCGGCGCTCTGTTTGACTCGTGGATTCACATGCGCCCGTTGGTACCAGGTGTGCATATCCCAGGATTGATCCAGCACTTTCAGATCATAGAGATAATTCGGTAAATAGCCGGACGCTAACAGTCGATAATCTGAAGGCAATTGTTGTTGCGATACTGCCTGAACCATATCAAAGACTAGAGTGGTGCAATTACTGGTCAGGGTGTTATACCACTTGGGTTCTCTGGCCAATTCATCGGTCTGGGCCAGATATTCTTTGAATAAGGCTTTGGCCTGAGCTTGTGGCATATTTACCGGAAAGAAATACACCTGCTCCCCGCGAATATTACTACGTGTATACACAATATCTTTTTCGTCCGATGCCACCAGACTCAATTCATATTTACGGAAAAACCCACCAATTGCAGAAAACTCTTCATGTTTTTCCTTGCGGATTTCAATCGAGAAAGTGAGAGGTTTTTGATTGGCAAAATCGAAGCTGACCAACGTGTGGGCAATTTTCGGACCCATCCAGTAGGAGGTAATGATATTCACCCCGCTAATCTGGTTCAGGTCAAAACTGCGGCTTTCCCAACGTTCGATATAACGACCATCAGCTTGCCAGTCAAAGTTCCGGATATTGTGCAGGGTGACCTGATCGCCTTGTTGTTCATAGTGCAACAACTGAGCCACTTCAGGATTCCACTCCCGATCCTGACGCGCTTGCAGACTAAAATAGCCCAGCAGACAAAACAGAAAGACCAGAAGATATAGAATGCTATCGACTTTACGCGAGATCAGGTGCCGGGTGAAGTAGATCCCGAGTACCAGCAGGGAAAACGTTAACCAAACACCAATCAGGATCAAGCTGCCAATCTTGCCGAGAGGTTGCTGAACCCAGAGCATCAGGCTGAGCCACAGACTCGACAGAATGACAAAGAGGGTAAACAGGCTACCCAGCAGCCACAGACTCCAGTGCTTGGAAATATATTCGCGTCCCTGCATAGTCACTTTTTCATGAGAAATAGGCTTTATTTTCTGTAGGTTGCAAACTCAAAAGCAATCCCGGTTTTGTCGTCAATATGTTGCTCGGTCGCGACTTTTTTGAATTCTGCCGGAATTTCAGGATAATAGGCATGACCTTGTACATCCAGGTCGACATGGGTCAGTTCCAGACGGTCGGCAATGTCCATGGTCTGTTTAAAGATTTCACCGCCACCAATAATAAAAATAGACGTCGGTTTTTCTGAGCTGTGTACATCAGTAACTGCCTGAATAAGCGCATCTTCAATGTTATGAGCAACTTTAGTGCCTTGAAAAGACCAGTCAGGATCACGGGTAATGACCCAGTTCACGCGTTTAGGGAGCGCACGCCCCATCGATTCAAGGGTCTTGCGGCCCATGATAATCACACCGCCCTGAGTGATTTCTTTAAAATGCTTGAGATCGGCTGAGATATGCCAAGGCAGGTCATTGTCCTTACCAATACAGCGCTGCTGATCCATTGCAACGACATGAACGACTTCTAAATCCTGAAATGCCATACCTACACTCAAAAACAAATAAAAATTTGCTCCTATTAAAATGCAAAATCCCACTTTAAGCAAAGTGGGATTTTGATTTTCTTTGGTTTGGGAATATTTACACTGCAACGGGTGCTTTAATCCCCGGATGTGATTCATAACCAATAATTTCAATATCTTCAAATTTGAAGTCGAACAGGTCTTTGATTTCAGGATTCAATTTAAGTTGGCACAGGCCCAAGGGCTCACGGCTAAGCTGTAACTGGGCTTGCTCGAAGTGATTGCTATACAGGTGTGTATCGCCACCGGTCCAGACAAAATCACCGACCTCCAGCTCACAGACTTGCGCGATCATATGTGTCAACAGGGCATAGCTGGCGATATTAAATGGAACACCGAGAAAAACATCGGCGCTACGCTGATACAGCTGACAAGACAATTTGCCATTGTGGACAAAGAACTGGAACAGGGTATGGCAAGGCGGTAATGCCACTTGGCCCGCTTCATTCGGATTCCAGCCAGATACAATCAGACGGCGCGAATTCGGATTGGTTTTAATTTCATTAATCAACCATTTGATCTGGTCAAAACCATCCTGATTATAGCTATTATCTGCATTTTTGCTGGCACCAAAATTACGCCACTGGTGACCGTAAACTGGCCCCAGTTCACCTTCAGGGCGGCCAAAACGCGCGGTCTGTTCGGCGGTTGCCCACTCATCCCAAATCGAAACTTTATGCTCTTTTAAATATTGAACGTTGGTGTCGCCTTTTAAAAACCATAATAATTCAATCACGATAGAACGGAAATGAACTTTTTTGGTGGTAAGTAAAGGGAAACCTTGGGAAAGATCGAAGCGCAGCTGATGACCAAATACCGAACGTGTCCCTGTACCGGTACGGTCGCCTTTATCACCGCCGTTGTCGAGAATGTGTTGTAAAAGGTCAAGATATTGGCGCATAGGTCTCTCTATTTAAATCTGTTGAAAATCGCCGTTTTAACAGCAGTATAGATTATTTCCAAAATAATTTGCTGTCGAAAGGGAGAATTTAAATTGCGCATATCATAACATTTTTTGATGAGCTTTCATCGCTCAAACCAGAATAAAAAAGACCTCCTGATAGAGGTCTTTTTACAGTAAATTAAGCCGTTTTATGGCCAGTATGCACGGTGTGAATCAGATCGGACAGATCATAACCTAAGGATTCTGCATAGCTTAAATATTCACGTTGAGTGGCTTCATCTAAAGTCGTCCCGCGATGTAGCAGCCATAAGTATTCTTTACCAGGTTCGCCCACAAGGGCCGTCTGATAATCCGGATCGATTTTTAATACCCAATAATCGCCCTTGGTAAACGGAATCCAACGCAGGCCTTCAGGTAAAAAACTGACTTCGAGCTTGGCATGTTCTGCATCGACAATGGTCGCTTCAGCAATGGCTTCATCCAGCTTACCCTCACCATCCAGACAGCGGTTCTGAACCCGAACCTTGCCATTTTCATTTAAGCTATATACCGCAGAAATATCGGTGCTGTTCTCGGGTTGGTGTTTCATCGGCAAACGTGCAATTTCATACCAGGTGCCTAAATATTGTTCTAAATTAAAATTTGAAACGGTACTTAAAGTCTGACTCATTTTTCTTCTCCGTTTAGTTCAATATTTAAAAATGCCGAATCAGTGTAATACAGGGTGCAAAGCTCAAAATGATGTAATCATGTAGTGAAATGTTGTCTGAAAATGGCCGAGCTACAGCTTAAAGTCACACGTTTGAGTAGAAAAAAAATAAGGACTCATTTTGTGTATTTCAGGCTGAAAAGACTTTGCAAGGCGTCGGAGTTGGCTTTGCTTTACATTTTTTTTGCAAAGATGATGGGTTTTGTAACTGTATTAGAAAGAACGGCTTAATTTGAATGCCGCAAAAATAGACAAATTTATTTACATTTTTAATGTGAAAGATAACATTTAAACGACTAGTATTCTCGGCTTATTAACAATATGAAAGCCTAAATTACAGGCGAGGAGCGGTTGGTAAGGCATGATCTATGATCATCAAGTAAACATGAGCGAAGTATATGCTCCTGTCCAAGCGAATATCATTGTGCGTTCCCAATCGGAGCAAAGACCTAAAAAGTCATCCCACAAAGCCACTGTCCGTAATGCTTCAGGCGTAAGCAATGGCCATCGTATCAATATCGAGAAATTTACCAGTTATCTGCAAGGCATTACCCGAAATACCAGTACACAGAAATGTGCGCGCAGTATTCGTGTCGGTCTGCAATCCTCTGGTGCGAAAATTGTGAACCATCCAGTCGCAGCGGCAGATTGGGGAAGTACCCTGATGCAGCTGGGCTATAAGAAAATTAATGCTTCTTTTGATCGGCCGAAAAAAGGCGATATCTATATTATTGACCGTACTCAGGGACATAAATATGGACATATCGCGGCTTATTCAGGTAGTGCCTGGGTATCGGATTTCAAACAGCGAGATCATGCGGTTTATCGCAATAAAAACGTGACTTATAGTTACTATCGTCTGGAAACTTACTTCTAAGAAAATACTGCGAAGTGATCAGTCCTCAAAACGCTTCGCACGGCTTTCATAGATTGAAACGATAAATAATCCAATCGCGGCAAAGCCAAGACATTGCAGACCCCAGGCAAATTTGCCCCATTGTTGGTGCTGTTCAGGCAAATAGCCAAACAGGGTAATTAAGGCAATGATAGGAATGACCCGGCTTAAGGCGCTAAAACCATTGGCATAGGGATTGGACTTCGAGATTTTCAAGCGGAAATGATGCAGTAAATGCACGACAATTCCAATACCCAGACTGACTGCGACCAACACCGGACCTAACTGGGCCACAGTTGATGCTGCGTAAATGACAATACAGGTTGCAATAATCACCATCAGTTTGATTTGACGGTGACAGCGTTCGGAATACCAAAATTCAAGCATGTGGCGGCTCTGGATCGTGAGAGTTCTGATTGAGCAGCGATAGCGGTGAAAACAGGCAAATCGCCAGTGCCATAAAAGCAATGCCTTGTGCACCCGGAATCAGGATTTCACCCTGTTGCATGTTCATAAAAACTAAAGCAATCAATAAGGCAATTGGAATCCAGGTCAGTAGTCTATACAGTAAACCGGTCGGCTTTTTGCTGGCAAAGTGGATTTTGCAGTAACGACAAATCAGAAAAATCACACCTGTACCGACAAACATCAGAATTGCATCTAAGGGCAGCGGTTCCATCCAGTACAACACTGCAGCTGTCACGGCAATCACAATAAAGATCAACAGTTTTTTTAGAACAGACACCTGTGGATTGAACCAGAACTCAAGCATAGTGATGAAGAAATCGAAAAGATAATCGGCACTTTAGCATATTTTGGCTATAAAAAAGCGAGGCCTGTGCCTCGCTCAATTAAGCTGGTTTTAACTGTTTTTCTGTGGCCCCCAGTCATAGATTTTCTTTTGGTAGGCATACCACATCATCCACAAGCCAATCAGGATCATTGGCAGGCTCAGGAATTGGCCCTTGCTCATCCAGCCAATAAACAGCTGACCATTGTCCGGCTCACGGAAGAACTCGACCACGAAGCGTGCCAGACCATAACCGATCAGGAACAGTGCAGAGACCGCCATACGTGGACGCGGCTTGGAACTGAACCACCACAATACAATAAACAGAATCAGGCCTTCACACAGCGCCTGATACAATTGTGATGGATGACGCACCAGCTGCAAAGGATCGGTCGGGAAAATCATGCCCCAGGCAAAGTTGGGATCGGTCACCTGACGGCCATACAATTCACCGCCAATAAAATTACCAATCCGGCCAAACATCAGCCCCGTTGGTACGCAGGGTGCGATAAAATCCAGGGTCTGGAACCAGGTCATCTTGTATTTCCGGCACCACCACAGCATGGCCAGAATGACACCGAGGAAACCACCGTGGAAGCTCATACCACCGGTCCAGATCTGGAATAACCATAAAGGATCTGCGAGGAACTGAGAAAAACCATAGAACAAGACATAACCGACACGGCCACCGATGATGACACCAAGCGCACCGAAGAAAATCAGGTCAGAGACCATATCTGGCGTCCAGCCGCGTTGTTTGGCTCGAAACGTTGCCAATCCCCAGGCAAATAAAAATGCCAGTAAGTACATCAGTCCATACCAGTGGACTTGCAGGGGCCCGAGCGAAATCGCGACGGGATCAATATTGGGATAGGTGAGCATTCCTGTTCCTTGTGATTCTGTTTTGCACAGATTTTAGCTGAAAGCAAAGAAAAATGTTGTACATTCAATGTGTAAAGATCGAGAGCGTAAATTATGTGTATCGTGGCACTGGCTTGGCGGGTTGTGGATGAGACCCCATTATGTCTGATTTCAAATCGGGATGAATTCTATCAGCGGCCTACACAGGCATTGCATGAATGGGAAGATAGTCCGATTATTGCCGGGCAGGATTTGCAGTCGGGCGGCACCTGGATGGGTATCACGGCCTCAGGTCGCTGGGCAGTGATTACCAATTTTCGCAACGGGCAAGATCGGACAGATTATCCGACTTCACGTGGTCATATCATCCAGGATTTTTTAAATTCGGACTTAACGCCGATTCGTTTCGCACAAGATCTGGAACAACGGCAGTGTGACTATGCCGGTTTTAACCTGTTCGTTGGAGACCAGCAGCAGGCGGTGTATATGAGCAATCGCGGCGAAGCACCGCAAGTGCTGGCACAAGGCGTCTATGTTGTCTCTAACGGCCTGATGAGCGAAGACTGGTATAAGACCCGGCATTTGCGTAAACGCTTTACCCAGGAATTTTTACCCATGCTGCAACAACCAGCCATGCCAGAAACTGATCTGTGTCATGCGGTTTGGGATATTCTGGAAGATGAACGCAAGGTGATTCCTGAACTGCTGCCGGAAACAGGGATCTCGGTTGAAATGGAACATCTGCTGTCCTCGACTTTTATTCAAAGCCCGACTTACGGCACCCGTTGCTCGAATTTTCTAAGAATGCAGCGAGGACAATGGCACTGGATCGAGAAGTCACAACAAGGTGTGACTGCAGGGCAATTGATCGAGAAAATCATGATGCTACAACAATAATCCCAGATAAAAAATGCCGACATCTGCCGGCATTTTAATGAAACTTATTTTTTTATGCTGTCGCTTGTTCCAAGGCTTCACCGGCAATCGCACCGCCATCCTTACGGGTAATGACCACAGTCGCAGAGCGAGGCACTTTGCCTAAACGGCTATAACGCTCGCTTTGATTGGCTGGCCATGCACCGCCTGGATGCTGCACATTGACGAAAATTGCTTTGTAGTCCGGCGTAATCGTCACACCGGTAATTTCACAGCCCGATGGCCCTGTGAGGAAGCGGCGAACCCGATCATTATTCAGTTTGGCACCGACAAAGGTTTCCTGTCCTTCAGCCTTGGTGCTGGCTGCCAATGCTTTTCTGCCATCACCGACTGTACCTGGCAGGGCTGCCAGCATCATACAGTTGGTTTCATCGGTGTACTGGCCATCATCCGTCTGGATCCACAAAATACCACGCGAATCGAACCACATCCCGTCCGGGCTAGAGAAGTCATTTAAATCATCCAGACCTGACAGGTTGATGTTAGAGGCAGCACGTGCTTCTGCACCGAACAGGAAGATATCCCAGGCAAATGTCGTGGCTTTGACATTATTCTCATTTTCACTAAAACGGATAATATGACCATTCATATTGCCTGAATTGCTGGCATTTGAACCTTTGAAGTCGATATAGCTACGTGGGTTGGCAGCATCAGTTTCATATGCACGACCACGGTTACCGTTATTGGTGAGAGTGACATAGACTTCACCATTTTCCGGATTGACGGCAACCCATTCCGGACGGTCCATTTTGGTCGCGCCGACATGGTCGGCAGCAAGACGGAGATTAATGACGATATCATCTTGGCCTGCAAATGGATAAATTTCGTTGGCAGCAGTTAAACCATTTTCACCATAACTGAGTTCTAACCATTCACCAGTACCATCATCATTGAATTTAGCGACATATAATGTGCCTTTATCCATGTATTTATCACCAGCGGTATAACCCCCATTGACATCTTTCGGATCCCAGACTGCATCAGAAACAAATTTATAGATATATTCGCCTGTTGCATCATCCCCCATATAGAAGGCTAATGGCTGACCCGGAATCGGATTACTACAGCGGCAGTCTTCATGGGCAAAGCGGCCCAATGCAGTACGTTTAACCGGACGTGTGTTCGCGCTAAATGGATCAATCTCGACAATGAATCCGCAGGTATTCATGACATTACGATAATCGGCTAAAGCACTGGTGCCTTTCACTGAAATATCCCAACGATCATACAGTCCTTTATCACCGGTTAATTCAGCAACCGGAGTATTCCAGCGGTATTGAGATGAACGGGCCTCACTACCGCCACGACCATAACGTGACAAGGCAATTTCTTCTTTTGCAATCGCGCGGGTGTCATTGGCTTGACGGGCAAAATAACCACTCCAGTTTTCTTCAGCCGTTAAGTAAGTGCCCCAAGGTGTATACCCATTACCACAGTTGGCAAAGGTGCCGCGCGTCAACGTTCCATCGGGTGAGAAAATCGTTTTGACCAAGTCAGAACCGCGAGCCGGTCCATGAATTTCCATCTCGGTTGCTGCCGTGATACGACGGTTAAACTTAGAATTTAAGTTAATTTTAACCTCTTGTGTATTGGCATCTTTGCTAATCTCAATTACCGAAACCCCATGCGCATTCACTTCACGAAGGACCTGATCTTCCGGACGTACACCGTCGATCGTAATCGGGCCTTCTGGCGTATGGAGTTGAGCTTGTTGCAGGTATTCGTGATTTAAAACCAGTAAACCTTGGGTGGACTCTTTGGCCGCATAGTTTTTGTTGCTTGGATGCATACCGAAAAAGCTCATGCCGTCATGGTTGTCGCCTGCACGGAACTGATAAGAAGCACCTGATGCTAATGTTGCATCTGTCTTTTCTGGATACGCGGGGTTAATTGGATCACCGACCGCATATAGCACTTTCAGTTCATAGCCTTCAGGCACGCTAAAGAAGTTTTGTGTATTTTTGCGAACCGGCTCAAAGGTCAATTTATTCGGGCGCGCTTTCAGGTCACTCCATGCATGTTGATCTGGGTTCGTGGTGTCTGGTGGTGTAGTGGGATTAGTGTCAGGCGTGCCAGAATCATTATCATCATCTGAACAACCACTTACTGTTGCTGCAAAGGCTAAGGCCATTGCCCCACTGGTGGTTTTTGCAATAAAACTACGGCGACTGGTGTATTGATCCAGAATTGTTTGAAAGTGGCTATTGTTTGAATTATTACTGTCTTCAACCAGATCCTGGCAAGGTATCATGTCTTCGTTTTTCATTTTAAAGTCTCAAGTAAAAATAAGTGCTTGGTGGTGTAGAAGTTTTCAATACCTTAAGTCTGGGATGTGACACTAATCTTAAGGAAATGTGACATTAAGATTAAATAAATCAGTATTTTAATAATATTTTGAAAATAAAAAGACAGCCGGAGCTGCCTGAGTTAAAGCATGATTTTTGTTTTGGCTGATTGTTCTTATTGCGCTTTTAAACGCCGTTTTTCGATCAGTTTTCCGGCCAGCAAACCCAGTTCAAACAGCAACCACATCGGTACAGCTAACATGATCATCGACAGTGCATCTGGCGGTGTCACGAACATCGCGACAAAGAAACAGCCGACAATAATAAAGCGCCGTTTCTCCACCAGGGTTTGTGTTGAAACTGCCCCAATCAGGATTAAAACCAAGGTAATAATCGGGATTTCAAAGGTAAAACCAAAGACCAGAAACAGCTTTAAACAGAAGCTAAGATAACTGTTAATGTCGGTCATCGGTGCCACAGTTTCCGGCGAGACACTGATAAAAAAATGCAGGATCGAAGGTAAGGCCACAAAGTAGGCAAAGCTGATCCCGGTATAAAACAGCACAATACTGCCGATCAAAAGCGGCAGCGCCAGACTCTTTTCTTTGGCATATAACGCCGGTTTAACAAATGTCCAGAGCTGATACAGAATAAACGGCATTGTGATCATCAGCGCCACAAAGAAATTCAGCTTAAACGGTGCCATGAATGTTGCCGTCACATCCGTGGCAATCATGGTCGAGCTGGCAGGCAATTGTGCCCGTAAAGGTTCAGATAACCATTGATAGGTCTGATTGGCGAAAGGCAGCAAACAGAAAAACAGGCCAATCAGGACAGCAACCACTTTAAACAGATGTTTTCTTAACACCACCAAATGCTGGGTAATCGGCATCTCTTCAAGGTTCAGCGCTGCAGCATCATTTGAGGCAGGTGTGGTCGGTAAAGACGTCATACGGCCACCTTCATTTCTGTATAGCGTTGTTGGGAAATCACTGCTTGAGTTTGTGCAGGCTGAGGTAAATACACCGCTGATACGGGCTGTACTACAGGCTGATAGCGAAGCACGGGCTGGGCAGCCTGAGGCTTTACTTTTAATTCATCAGTTGCAATCGGCTGCTGCAAATCTGCCATTTGTGCCTGCATCTTGGCTTCGAGTTGCTGGATCCGCTGCATTTCGGCCTGCATCTGTTCTCGCAGTTCGGACAAGCGTAATTCACGATCCAGATCGTTCTGAACATTGCTGACCATGCGCTTGATCTTGCCATACCATGTTCCGACAAAACGGACTGCCTCAGGCAACTTGTCTGGCCCAAGCACCAGAAGTGCAATAATCCCGAAAATCAGCAGCTCGGTCATTCCGATATTGAGCATAGCGGACTCTTAACTCTTGATCGAGGTTTCAGGGGTTTTGACTTGTGCATCAATCGTTCGCGGTTCTTGCAGCTTGGCCATTTCTGCTTCTTCATCTTTGACTGATTTTTTAAAGTCTTTAATTGCACCGCCGACATCTTTACCCAGGTTTTTCAGCTTCGATGTACCAAACAATAAAATCACCACAATTGCAAAAATCAGCACATGCCAAATTGATAATCCTGCCATTATTTTATCCTCTATATTTCATGCCCCTATCTCAGCAGGCTTGTATGACAATGCAGTGACGCTTTAATGACAGTTTGCCGACACGGCAGCAGTGTAATGAGTAATTCATATGAAAAATCTATCATTAGATGAAAAGGATGCTGTGCTAGCATATAACCTGATATGGAAATCTCAGCAGCACTGTCATGGCCTTGATTCTTCCCCTGCTGTCTTTTTTGATTGGTTATTGGGGCGTGCAATATTTAAAGCCAATTCGACCTGTCTTGGCGGCTTTATTGGCACGTGTCCTGATTCCTGTGCTGATTATTTACAATATGGTGTTTTATAAAGCGGGCAGTCTGTGGCTGATGGGCTTTAGTATTTTTAGTTCAATTGTGCTGTTTAGCCTGTTTTATTATTTTGCCAAAGATAAATTGCGTGCGCTGTGTTTTAGCTATTTGAATGGCGTATGGCTCGGTCTGCCGTTTGCCTTAGCAGTGTTTGGCACTGACGCAATGTCGACCATGATTGCACTTTATATTGGTGGCTCATTATTTGGGAATGTCAGTGCTGTCATTGCCGTGAGCCAAACTCGCCAAGATTGGACATTTATTCTGAAAAATGTCCTGCAATCACCACCGGTGATCGCACTCAGTATTGCAGGGGTTTTATCATTTTGGGACTTTAGTCATTATGAGTTTCATCCCATCCTTCAATGGGCATATGCAGCCAATAAATTTTTAGTCACTTTTGCAGGAATGTGCATTTTGGGCATGTGGCTTCGTCATGTCCGTATTCAGCTGAGGGATTTAAAGCGCAGTCTGGTGCTGATCAGCGGGCGCTTTATTTTTGCATTAGGCTTGGCTGGTATTGCCTATATATTCTTGCCGATTCCACATCAGCTCCTGACTTATAGTGTAATGATGATGTATTTCTTATTGCCACCGGCAGCGAACATCGTGGCTTTAGAAACCCATTATCAGGGCACAGGGCATTCCGCTAAATATATTGCTTCGGGGACGATTGCGAGTGCAATTTTGATTGGGATCTATGGGCTGGTGTTGCATGCGGTGATGCCTACGCTATAAAGTTTCCTTTTTTGGAGAGAAGGCTAGAAAGAGTTATAAAGTCCCCCTTTGAAAAATGGGGATTTAGGGGGATTCATTAATGTTTAAATCTCTCCCAACCTCCCTTTGGGAAAGGGAGGGGTAAAACAAATTATTTCGCCAAACTGGCTTTAAACAGCTGCATGGCCTGACCACGATGACTGATTTTATTCTTTTCTTCTTTGCTCATTTCTGCACTGGAAATACCGAGTTCCGGCAACCAGAACAGCGGGTCATAACCGAAGCCATTTTCACCGCGTGCTGCTTCTAAAATTTCACCCGTCCAGATGCCCTGGAAAATTTGTGGCAGTGGATCTTCAGCATGTTGAACCAGTGCCAGTACACAGACAAACATGCCTTCAATCGCTTCGCTATCTTTACGCAATGGTTTCAAATCTGCCAGCAGTTTCTTATTGTTGGCGGCATCATTGCCATGTTCACCGGCATAACGTGCTGAGTAGATCCCAGGAGCTCCGCCAAGAACTGGCACACAAATGCCTGAGTCATCGGCAATCGCAGGTTTACCTGAGATTTTAGCCGCGTGGCGTGCCTTGATAATGGCATTTTCAACAAAGCTTAAACCATCTTCGATGGCATCTTCGATATTCAGTTGACCTTGAGGAATCACATCTACCGGCAGTTGCAGTTCCGCAAACATTTTCTCAAACTCGGCAATTTTACCTTTGTTATTACTTGCCAATACCAGTGTGCCTTGGGATAACCAATCTGTAGAAGCCATATGTCACTCATTCTCTAAATATCAATCGTGCTATTTTAACTGCCATTGCGGATTTGTAGGCAATAAAAAAGCACCCGAAGGTGCTATTTATACCATTCAGCTTATTGTGCCTGAATCCATCTGTCGGCACGGTCACGCGCCTGACGGATCTGTTCCTGGGTCAAGTTGGCCGCCAATGCTGTTTTCTTGCCTTCAGAAAGGGTAATCACTTTATTGTCGAGCATGCCATCACGGGTAGACAGTTCATACCACTGATAAGCACCCATGTAGTTTTTCTTTTTCTCTTCCATCATGGCCAGGTTAAAGCTGGCACGGTTATCACCACGGCTGGCTGCTTTTTCAAAATACTGACGTGCCAGCGCTTCATCTTTTCGGGTGCCCATGCCATCTGCCAGCATACGGCCGACATTTAACTGCGCCACAGCTAAACCTTGATCGGCAGCAGCTTTGTACCAGGCAAAGGCCTGTCGTTCATCTTTTTGAATGTCTTTGCCATACTGGTATTTGGTGGCCAGATAAAACTGTGCACCGGCCTGACCTGCTTTAGCTGCTTTGATCAGACTGTTGATATCCATTATTGAATACTGAGCCGCTTGACTGGCAACAGAAGGACTTGGAGCAACATAGTCTGCATGGGCTTGCATGCCAAAAAGTCCAGCCAGTAGCGTCGTACCTAATAATAATTTTTTCATAGCGCGCTCACTCGATAAATTGCGACTTCACCAAATAGATTAGGGAGATGTTTGCTGAGCAAACTATCTTCTTGATTCCCGTTCACAGCGAGTCGATTAATAATTTTGATGTTATTTTCCGCACAGAGTGCTTCAAAGTCACGGAATGTACATAAGTGGATATTCGGGGTGTTATACCACATATAAGGCAAGGCTTCAGAAACCGGCATTTTTCCTTTGATCGCCAAGAAAGAACGGGTCTTCCAGTGGGCAAAGTTTGGAAACGTAATAATGGCCTGTTTCCCTACACGCACCATATCACGCAATAATACGTCAGGTGCATCTACAGCCTGCAAAGCTTGTGCCATGACCACATTGTCAAAAGACTGGTCGGCAAAGCGGCTTAAACCGAGGTTTAAGTCTTGTTGGATGATATTTAACCCGCGACTGACCGCAATTGCAATCTTTTCCTGATCAATTTCTAATCCGTATGCACGAATATCGTGTTTTTTACTCATTTGTGCCAGCAGTTCACCATCGCCACAACCGAGGTCAAGTACGCTAGAACCGGGCTTAATCCACTTTTCAGCGAGTTGTTGATCGATACGCATTATACGGCCTCCTTCGGTGTGGCTTTCAGGTGTTCTTCACCACCCAGGAATGCACGCAAAGATTTTACATAGAGCGGAATCGGGAACAGGAAGGAATCATGACCCTGTTCGGCATCAATATCTAAATAGCTCACCGGTTTATGGTTGCTAATTAAGGCATCTACAATTTCCTGCGAGCGGGCAGGGGTAAAACGCCAGTCAGTCGTGAAGGACACCACCAAAAATTTGCACCGGGTATGGGCCATGGCTTTTTTCAGTGACTGCTCATATTCACGTGACGGATCAAAATAATCCAGTGCTTTGGTCATGATCAGATAGGTATTGGCATCGAAGTTACGGCTGAACTGTTCACCCTGATAACGCAAATAACTTTCGACCTGGAATTCGACATCAAAACCATACATAAATTTGCCAGATTTCAGATCACGGCCAAATTTCTGCTTCATGGCTTCTTCGGACAGGTAGGTAATATGACCGACCATACGCGCCAGGATCAGGCCACGTTTTGGATAGCTGTCATTTTCCAGATAACGACCATTATGGAAATCCGGGTCTGACAAAATCGACTGACGTGCCACTTCGTTAAAAGCAATATTCTGTGCAGAAAGCTTTGGAGCGCTGGCAATGATCACGCATTTTCTTAAACGGTTTGGATAATCCACTGACCATTGCAATGCCTGCATGCCACCCAGTGAACCGCCAATGATGGCATCCCAGGTATCAATTCCTAAACGATCAGAGAGCAGGGCTTGGGTTTTGACCCAGTCACGTACCGTAACCAATGGAAAATCGGGGCCATAAGGACGGTAGTCATTTTCAGGGTTTGGCGAGATCGGGCCGGTAGAGCCGCTACAGCCACCAATATTATTCAGTGAAACCACAAAGAATTTTGACGTATCAATAGCTTTGCCGGGACCAATACATGAATCCCACCAGCCGGCTTTTTTATCATCTTCATGATGATAGCCAGCAGCATGGTGATGACCGGAAAGGGCATGACAAATCAGAATGGCATTGGACTTATCGGCATTGAGTTCGCCATAAGTTTCAACCATCAGTTCAAAACGTGGGAGGATGCGACCGCATTCAAGCTCTAACGGCTCTTCAAATTGGAACTTTTGTGGGACAACAATGCCCACTGAGTCAGCTGGAAAAGACACGGGGAGGATTCGCCTTAAATCTTTAGTATGAATAATAAAAGGATACCACTAGCGGATATCCTTCTAAAGTCATTTTAGTGCTATGAATTATTGCTAATTCTAATACAGTCGTTTAGACCGCAGCAGCAATCACCTGATCAGTGCTTAATACACCCTGATCAATCAGACGGTTGGTCGAGGCAATAATTGCTTCAATTGAAGAGGTCACGATGTTGTCATGTACTCCTGCACCAAATGCAGATTTACCAGTACCTTTCACTTGAAGTTCGATCAAGGCCAAGGCTTTGGCATGAGCACCCGAACTGATGCTGCGCTCTTCATAGTTCACCACGTCAATCGGCAACTGAAGTGCATCCAAAATCGCAGAAATTGGACCATTGCCTTCACCACGAACACGACGTGACTGGCCATCAATTTCAAGATCCAGCTCAATCACCTGATTGCCATTGTCATCCGATAACTTGTAGTTTTTGGTTGAATAATGTACATGTTTAACATCGACATAGGTTTCTTTAAACAACTTCCAGATCTCGGTTGCAGAAATTTCAGTGCCTTGTTCATCAGTACGTTTTTGTACAATTTGCGAGAACTCGATTTGTAAACGACGTGGTAAAGTCACGTTGTAATTCGATTCTAACAAGTAGGCAATGCCGCCTTTACCTGACTGTGAGTTAACGCGAATCACCGCATCATAGTCACGATCCAAGTCTTTTGGATCGATTGGTAAATATGGCATATCCCACATTTCTTGGTCTTTCTGGAATTCGAAACCTTTTTTGATCGCATCCTGATGTGAACCGGAGAATGCAGTAAAGACCAAATCACCTGCGTATGGATGACGTGGATGTACTGGCAAACCGGTACATTCTTCTACAGTTGCGATAATTTCATTGATATTGGAGAAATCCAGGTTTGGCGCAACACCCTGGGTATACATGTTCAATGCGATTGCTGCCACATCGACGTTACCGGTACGCTCACCGTTCCCAAACACACAACCTTCAACACGATCGGCACCGGCCATAATCGCCAATTCAGATGCCGCGATGCCGCAACCACGGTCATTATGACAGTGCACAGAAATAATCACGCCGTCACGACGCTGAATGTTGCGGTGCATCCATTCGATTTGATCGGCATAGATGTGTGGACCTGAGACTTCTACCGTTGCTGGCAAATTCAAGATCACTTTATTGGTCGGTGATGCTTCCCAGATTTCAGTCACAGCATCACAGACATCTTTTGCGACTTCTAATTCAGTCGCAGTGAAACATTCCGGACTGTACTGGAAGACAAATTCAGTTTCAGGCTGTTTTGCGGCATATTCTTTGACTTTTTGTGCTGCATTGACGGCTAATTGTTTTGCGCCCGCTACATCTACATTCAAGACTTTCTCGCGGAAAGTCGGTGAATTGGAGTTGTAGATATGCACAATGGCACGTTTTGCACCCTGTAAAGATTCAAAGGTACGAGCAATTAAATGATCACGGGCTTGAACCAAAACTTCGATATAAACATCTTCAGGAATATGATCTTCTTCAATCAATTTACGAGTGAAATCAAAGTCAATTTGCGATGCTGAAGGGAAACCAATTTCAATATGCTTGAAACCGATTTTCACCAACATCTGGAACATCTTGAATTTTTGCTCCATGTTCATTGGCTCGAAGATCGCCTGGTTACCATCACGCAGGTCAGTACTCATCCAGATTGGCGCTTTGTTGATTTCATTGTTCGGCCATTGACGGTCTGGTAAGTCCACACGTTGATACATGCGACGGTATTTTTTACTTGGATCAGCCAACATCATGAGAGAGCTCCTTGTGTAACCTGATAGAGTCTGCGCTTGGTTAAAGCACTGGCAAAGGTTACCGAATAGATTGTGTCTATAATCGTCTACATACAGATTGGAACCAGCATTAAAACTAAAAATCTTCTGGAATATTTGGGATTTAGTTTTAATCACAAAACCTGCATGATCAACTTATAACTTTAAGTTTAATCCAGTTAAACCGAAAAGTTTTTGCTTTTTTAATAGATTTTAGTCGTATCTTAATAAAGATTTTCTTATAAGCTTTAAGTTTTGAAAAATATTCCCATGTATTTTAAGTATAGTGTTTTATATTTTCTTAATTTTGAAATAAGCCGTTATTTTTTACACCCAATCATGCCATATCAGCCTATGTTTTTAGAAAAGATAGCCCTAGATGGCTAAAGACATTTAATCCGGGCAAGCTTTTAAAGCTCGGCCCATTTGCGCATGAGGTTGTGATACAAATTGGTCAGTTTCATAACTTCGGCATGCTGATCACCCAGCTGCATTCTCAGGTTTTGAATACTCTGATCCAGATTAAACAGCATATGCCGTTCTGCATCATCCCGGATCATGCTTTGTACCCAAAAAAATGAAGCAATTCGACAACCGGCAGTGATGGGCGTGACTTCATGCAGGCTGGTGGATGGATACAGAATCATATCGCCGGCAGGCAATTTTACTTCGTGATAACCGTAAGTGTCTTCGACCACCAGTTCACCACCGGCATATTCTTCAGGTTCACTCAAAAAAACCGTACAGGATAAGTCGGTTCTGAGACGTTCATTCGTGCCGCGAATACGGCGAATGGAGTTGTCGACATGGAAACCGAAGGCTTCGTTATTTTCATAACGGTTGAACAGAGGGGGAATGATATCGAGTGGAATCGCAGCCGATAGAAATAGCGGATGTTGACCCAATGATTCAAGAATAATATTACTTAAATGATGGGTCAGGGGATAATCTTCAGGCAATTGCTGATTCTGTTTCACCGTTGCAGAGAGCGTACCAGCCGTAACCTTGCCATTCACCCACTCGATTTTATTCATCTCCTCACGGAAATATTGCACTTGTTCTTTGCTCAGTACGTTTGGGATATGATGCAGCACGAAGACTTCCCGAATATTTTAGTTTGAAAATAGCATAGCCTCAATTTAGAGACTATGCAGCGTTATTGCTCAAGAATGATTAGTATTTAAAGTTGACTGCCAATACCGCGCTACGACCTTCTGCTTCAGTGGCATAGTGAGATGCATAAGCTTTGGTAAAGTAACGTTCATCAGACAGGTTGTTGACGTTCAATTGTAAATCAACATTTTTATTTACGTTATAACGTGCCATCGCGTCGTAACGTACATAGCCCGGAACATATTTTGTATTCGCAGCATCGCCATAGACTTTATCCATTGCCACAGCACCCGCACCTAAAGTTAAAGCTGGAGTTATTGCATAAGTTGTCCACAGGGTTGCGCTGTTTTTAGGCACATTCTGCATTTGTTTACCTTTGGCAGGGTTATCCGGTGTACACACGCCTTGACGGTTACAAGATGGACCTGGATTCACAGTTTCGCTGTCTAGATAAGTATAGCCAGCTGAAACTGCCCATTTATCGGTAATATTACCGTTTAAGCCCAATTCGATACCATCAACTTGGGTTTCACCGCCATTAGTATATGTACTAGCATCCAGTTGAATCCGCGTATTTTGTTTTTCTGTTCGGAAAATGGCAGCAGTTAAATTCAGTTTTTCATCTAATAAGTCCCATTTTGTTCCGATTTCAAAAGTACGAGCTTCTTCAGGGTCAAGGTCTTTATTGTTGGCATTGACTGTTGCTTCAGAGCCATCACCTGCATCAATCCCTACTGGGTTTGCAGAAGTCGAATAACTCGCATAGATCGAACCATTTTCTACAGGTTTAAATGTTAAGCCTGCTTGATATGAGAAAAAGTCCGTATTGTTTTCAATTTTTACACCGGTTGCATTGGTTTTAAGTTCCGTATCGAATTTATCCCAACGTGCACCTAGATCGACTATCCATTGAGGATTGATTTCTATGCTGTCTAATAAATAGATAGATGTTGTTTCTGCAGTTGTTGTGGTGACGGCTTTATTTACAGTAATACTGCCTAACCATGGATCTCGTGAATTAGGGTTAAGAGCAGAAGTACACCAGTATTCAGATGCAGCACCTTGTCCATAACCGTAATTTGTAGAACATGCACCAGATGCAGGGTTACCTCCAATTGGGTTGGTCATTACAGGTTTACCATCTTTATCAAAGACTGGGTTGCCAGCAGCATCAACTGTTTGAACAGGTTTAACATTGCCAGAATTGTTAACTGTATAATTGCCTTTATCTGATTCTAGATAACTATATTCAGCACCGATATTAAAGCTATGTTGTAAAGCACCTGTATTAAACTTGCCGCGTAAGCTTAGCTGATCGCTATAGCCTTCTGTGTCGGTAATACGCGTATTGGCACGGCGCCAAACTTCATCATTGGCAATATTTTTTTGACTATCGTCAGGTTGAGTCCATACATAATTATTTTTTGATCGGGTATAACTTGCAATGTTAGAAAGTGTTAAATTTTCATTTAAATCATGTTCTAACTTAAATGTACCAATTTGATTTTCTTGTTTTTGGAAGTCACGATTAAGCCATCCGTAGTAAATGCCTTGTTTTACATCAATGGGTTTACCAATAGTATCAGCAGTTCCAAGTGTCCCGTAAGGTACACCAGCATCAGGCGTATCATCAGACTTTAAGTAGTAATAGCCCAAAGTCGCGCGAGTAGGGGTGTCCAGACCAAAGCTAATACTTGGCGCAATACCGGCACGTTTATATTCCGCACCATCTTTCTGGCCAGCTTTTTCATTATGATGGCCCATTACCGCAACACGTGCTGCGATACCATTTCCGAAATCTTTATTGCCATCTAAAGTAATACGTTGATAGTTATCTGTGCCGCCAGCGACCGAGCCTTCTAAAAAGTCACCTTTCTTCGCAACTTTAGAAATCATGTTGATGCTACCACCGGTCGCTCCTGCGCCGCCCATGGCAGACGCAGAACCTTTAGTCACTTCGACCTGTTCGACAGCAAACATTTCACGGTTTTGTGAAGTGGCATTACGAACGCCGTCTACATACATGGAGCTTTCAGAGTTATAACCACGAATAAACGGACGATCGCCGTTTGGATTGCCCCCTTCACCTGCACCTAGGGTAATACCCGGCACAGTACGTAAAGCATCACTTAAAGTCGTCACTTGCGTATCTGCAATCAGCTGTTTTGAAATAACGGATACTGATTTTGGTGTGTCGAGTAAAGGAGCAACAAATTTACTGTTTGCAGATTGATCTACTTTTAAGCTGGGTGCTTGTTCAGCTTTGACTTCTTGATGAATGGTGTCAAGTCGAACTACATTTTCTTCAGCAATTGCATGTGTTCCGACAATTGATAAAGACGAAACAATTGCAGAGGAAACGATTTTTTTACGTGTTTTAATAAAGGTCATGTTAAACCTAAGAAATGAATTTGAAAATGTATGCGAATAATAATGATTCTTGTTTTTACTTTGATCTTTTTATCATGGGAATTCATGATCTTTAAGAAAATGTTAAATGAGTTCTTAAATGTAATGATGTAACAATAGTTATTTAAGTATTTGTTTTTAATTAATATTGAAAAATAAATTGGATTGTTAAATTTTTATTGATAATAGTGATGTTTATGGAAGGGTATAAATTAGCAAGGTTTCGGAAGGTGCTGGTCTAGCGACAGTAAAAAACCCTGCTAGGGCAGGGTTTTTTATTGCAATTACTTTAAGTTTTAGAAGTCATAAGACAGAGATAACCAGTAGTTGCGATCAGGAATATATGTTCCTGCTAAACCACTTGTAGTTTTAGTATAAAGAAAGGCATTTTCTACATCATTATCACTGTTGATGAACGTTTTGTAGTCGCCAAAGTCTTTGTTCAATAAGTTATTCACTCGACCTGAAACCGTCACTTGGTTACTTACTTTATAAGAAGCACCTAAATTGAATAACTCATATGCTTTTAATTTATTACCAACGGCATCAATCTCGCGACTTATATTTACATCATTAAGATTAGGATTCGTGAAGCGAACACGATCAGATTTATATTCAGCTTCTAACCATGTGGTGAACTTATCATTAACATACCAAGTTCCTGTGAAGTTCAAAGCATGACGAGGTGTATTTTCAATAGGATTACCTTTGTTTTCACCTTCGGTAATTTCAGATTCTAACCACGTATAGTTTGCTTTTACATCAAAGCTTGGAGAGATATCGTATTTTGCACTTAGCTCAACACCATAGCTTTCAGCTTTATCAGCATTACCTTCAAAGCCGAAGTTTTGTTGATTATCGAAACTACCTACAGTCATACAGTCACTCGCAGGCGCTTGTCCTGCTGGGCGACCTGCCCATAAACAGTTTTCAAACACACGTGCATCGCTGACAATAATGTCTTTAAATTGAGTAAAGAATGCCGTAGTCGTTAAAGAGAAATTAGATAAGTTATCGTAAACGAAACCAAGCTCATAGTTTGTGGTTTCTTCAGGCTTAAGATCTGGATTACCCAAGGTCACGTTTCGACCTTGAGAGCTAAATCCGTTAATGCCGCTATGGAGATCATTGGCTGTTGGAACTTTATAGCCTGTGCTCACGCCACCTTTTAATGTCCATTGATCATTCGTATTCCAAACTAAGTAAGCACGAGGTGTGAAGTGGCCACCAAAAGCGCTATGGTCTTCGTAGCGACCACCGAAAGTGAGCGCAAGTGAATCAGTTAGATTCCATTCATCTTCAGCAAATATAGACCAAGAGTCTTGCTCAAATGCAACACTATTACCTGCTGAATTGTCAATGGTTTCACCATCTTTATATTCAACACCAGCAGTAACTTTATGATTGCCAAGCGTTGAAATTATACGAGAATCAACAGTTAAGTCTTTATTTTCTAAGATACGATCTTGGGTACCATCAGAGAAATAGTTGTATTCAGGAACATTACCTTTAGGTAAGCGACGACCTTCTTGTTCAGAAGTTACATAGCTTGCAAACGTTTTCCATTGACCGAAATTTAACTCAGTATCGACACCAGCAGAAATACGATCTCTTAAAAATTTGATTTCATCTTTATATGAGCCTGGGCCAGATGGTAAACCTGTCGTGCGGTTGAATTCGTAAAGTTCGCCTAAGCGAGCATCGCTATTATTGAAACGTTGTTCAGAATGATCGAAATCAACCCAAGTAGACACATTATCATTCAGGTTATAGGTCAATTTTGTACCAACAGCATAATTATTTGCTTCTACAGTACGAGGATCTCGTCCTTGACTACCTTCATCAATAGTTTTTGCAGGTGTCACAAGTCGATCTGATTCGTCACGATGGAAAAACTCACCGCGTACTTGAATGCCAAGCTTATCTTGAATCAATGGACCATTTACGACTGCGCTAGTTTTCCAGTTATTGCCAATCTCAGAATTTTCTTGAATATTTTGCTCAACAGAAACATTACCATTCCACTCAGAAGAGACCTTTTTGGTAATGATGTTGATAATACCGCCCATTGCATCTGAGCCATATAGTGTAGACATTGGACCACGAATCACTTCAATACGTTCAATAGAAGCTAAAGGTGGCATAAAACTGGTAGAGAATTCACCAAAACCGTTTGGGCCAATTGAGCCAGAGGTATTTTGACGTTGACCATCAATTAAAATAAGGGTGTAGCTTTGATTTAAACCACGCATTTGGATATTAAGGCCGCCTGTTTTACCTTGACCATTACGTACGTCAACACCAGGAACTTCTGTAAGTGCATCAGCAATGCTGGTAATGCCCTTTTTCTTTAGGTCTTCAGCAGTGACCACACTAATAGAGGCAGGTGCATTTTTTAATTCTTGTTCAAAGCCAGTCGCTGACACCACAATCGTGGAAAGTTGAGTTGTCGGAACAGATGTTGTGCTTGTTGTTTCAGCATGTGCAGCAGCTGTTGTAACCCCAAGAATAGCCACAGCTAAAGGTCGAAGATTAAAATCACGCATAACCAAAATTCCAATATGGAGAGAGTTCAGAGTTTTGTATCAAATTTGAAAGTGAATACTAGTGATAATATTTATCATTTGCAATAAAAATATACAATTCCTTCATTTCAATTTAATCGCCTGAATATTTGAAAAGACGCCAATTCAAGTAAAAAAAGGGTTTAAAAACTGGAACTCGCGCGTATTTTTTGTATATCCTTAAATGTTGTCATATAATGTGGCACATTTTTATAAACCTGTTATAACCTAATATATAGAGGAAGCCATGCAAGTAACTTCTGAAGCGGTTTCGGGCGTTGCCCGTCGTTTAAATGTTTCTGTA
The DNA here is from genome assembly GCF_013417415.1 of Acinetobacter sp. YH12254. Taxonomy (NCBI): domain Bacteria; kingdom Pseudomonadati; phylum Pseudomonadota; class Gammaproteobacteria; order Moraxellales; family Moraxellaceae; genus Acinetobacter; species Acinetobacter sp. YH12254. The sequence continues at coordinate 38,039 of NZ_VPEB01000013.1, forward strand.
CCGACGAGCCGTATTAATGAGCAATTTGAAGCTCGTTTAAAACGCACTGCTAAAACTGCGAAGATCAACGGCTTCCGTCCAGGTAAAGTGCCTGTAAACGTAGTTCGTCGTGAATACGGCGCGGGTATCTACCAAGAAGTGGTAAACGATATTATTCGTGACACAGTTTTCGAAGCAATCCAGCAAGAGAAAATCAATGCTGTGGGCATGCCAAACATCGAAAAAACTGAAATGAAAGACGACGCGCTGGTATATACAGCGACTGTTGAAGTTTATCCAGAAGTTGAAGTGAAATTCGAAGGTCTGGAAGTTGAACGTAAAGCAACTGAAGTCAACGATAAAGACGTTGAGAAGATGATCGAAAATCTTCAAAAACAACGTGCTGCTTGGGCTGAAACCAAAGGCATGGCTAAAAAAGACATGCAAGTGACTTTTGATTTCGAAGGTACGGTTGATGGCGAGAAATTTGAAGGCGGCGCTGCTGAAGACTTCAAACTTGTACTCGGTTCTGGCCGTATGATTCCTGGCTTCGAAGACGGCATCGTTGGTATGAAGAAAGGCGAAGAGAAAGTGATCGATGTAACTTTCCCTGAAGATTACCAAGCTGAAAACCTTGCGGGTAAACAAGCTCAATTCAAAATCACTGTGAAGCTTGTTGAAAAACAAAAACTTCCAGAAATTGATGCTGAATTCCTGGAAATCTTCGGTGTGTCTGAAGAAGAAGGCGTTGAGAAGTTGAAAGCTGACGTTCGTAAAAACATGGAACGTGAAGTGAAAAACGGCCTGCGTAACCAGGTAAAAGGTGCGACTTTTGATGCGCTTGTAGCTGCAAACGAAGTTGAACTTCCAGCGGCTATGCTTGCTCAAGAAATTGACCGTCAACGTCAACAAATGATTCAGCAGTTCACTCAACAGTTCGGTGCTCAAGGTGCGCAAGCATTTGATTCAAGCATGCTTCCAGACGAATTGTTCAAAGAACAAGCTGAAAAATCTGTAAAACTTGGTGTATTGGTTAGCCGTGTTTTAGCTGATGCGAAAATCGAAGTAGATGCTGCACGTGTTGAAGCGTATATCCAAGACATGGCGTCTTCTTATGAAGATCCAAACGAAGTGATCGAATACTTCAAAAACGATGCGCAACAACGTCAACAAATCGAAGCTGTTGTACTAGAAGACCAAGTTGTTGATTACATTTTGGCTTCTGCTAAAGTAACTGATGCGACTGTAAGCTATGAAGACTTATTGAAAGAGCAGCAAGCTCGTCAACAAGCTTAATTTTAGCTTTCCATAAAAAAGGCGCTTGATGCGCCTTTTTTTCATATTGATGCCTGAAAAAAGTATTTCTGATTTTCACAAAACTAATGCAAAAAATATGATGGATTTATTGGCGAATTTTTTGCAATTTCAGTGATTATCCCTCATATTGTGATTATGGGTTAGGTCACAAAAAATTTAGGAATAAATAAACGTATGTATGTTCCAACGATTGAAAACGCTTTAGTGCCAATGGTGGTAGAACAATCCTCTCGTGGTGAGCGTTCTTTTGATATTTATTCACGCCTTTTGCGTGAACGTGTAATTTTTATGACGGGCGAAGTTGAAGACAATATGGCGAACCTTATCGTTGCGCAAATGTTGTTTTTAGAGGCTGAAAATCCAGATAAAGATATTCATTTATATATCAACTCGCCAGGTGGTTCAGTGACTGCAGGTATGGCAATTTATGACACCATGCAGTTTATCAAACCTGACGTGGTGACCTATTGTATGGGGCAGGCAGCATCTATGGGTGCCTTCCTGCTCAATGCCGGAACTAAAGGTAAGCGTTACTGCTTAGAAAATGCCCGTGTTATGATTCATCAGCCACTCGGTGGTTTCCGTGGTCAGGCTTCGGATATTGAAATTCATGCCCGTGAAATTCTATTTATTAAAGAACGTTTAAATCGTTTAATGGCTGAACACAGCGGTCAGGAATACGAGAAAGTAGCACGCGATACAGACCGTGATAACTTTATGACTGCTCAGCAAGCGAAAGAATACGGTCTTGTGGACGAAGTTTTAACTAAACGTCCATAAGTTTTAAAGATTCAGATAGTGGAGTAAATATGTCCGAACATCCTCAAGGACAAAAGCATTGTTCATTTTGCGGTAAAACGCAGTCTGAAGTCGGGAAGCTGATTGCAGGCGAGGACGCATACATTTGTAACGAATGTGTGGACGTATGCTTAGATTTGGTTCAAACCAGTCAACAGGTGGAAACCAATGACTGGGCCAATCGTCCTTTGCCGAAACCACAGGAAATCCGTGCGGCCTTGGATCAATATGTCATTGGTCAGGATATCGCAAAAAAGACCTTGTCGGTTGCAGTGTATAACCATTACAAGCGCCTGAAAGTGCAGAATAATGGCAAAAAAGCTGACGATTCAGTTGAACTTTCAAAAAGTAATATCATGCTGGTCGGCCCGACGGGCTCAGGCAAAACCTTGCTTGCACAAACGCTGGCGCGCCTTCTTGATGTACCCTTTGCCATGGCAGATGCAACCACACTGACCGAAGCAGGTTATGTGGGTGAAGATGTAGAAAACATTGTACAGAAGCTTTTGCAAAAAGCCGATTATGATGTCGAGAAAGCACAGAAGGGCATTATCTATATCGACGAGATCGACAAGATTACCCGCAAGTCTGAAAATCCATCGATTACGCGTGATGTATCGGGTGAAGGCGTACAGCAGGCTTTATTGAAAATGATCGAAGGTACGGTTGCTTCGATTCCGCCCCAAGGTGGCCGTAAGCATCCGCAGCAAGAATTCATTCAGATTGATACATCCAACATTCTGTTTATCTGTGGTGGTGCATTCTCTGGACTTGAGAAAATTGTGCAGCAGCGTCAGGAAAAAGGTGGCATCGGCTTTACCGCAGAAGTGCGTAAAAAAGATGAAACCAAGAAGCTGTCTGATCTGTTCCGTCAAGTTGAAGCAACAGACCTAGTGAAATTTGGTTTAATTCCAGAATTTATTGGTCGTTTGCCGGTGATTGCCACTTTGGATGAGTTAGATGAAGAAGCCTTGATGCAGATTCTGACTGAACCGAAGAATGCATTAACCCGTCAGTATCAACATCTGTTTGATATGGAAGACGTGGATCTGGTCTTTGAAGAATCCGCATTACGTGCCGTGGCGAAAAAAGCGGTTGAGCGTAATACTGGCGCGCGTGGTCTACGTTCGATCCTGGAAAATTCATTACTCGAAACTATGTATGACCTGCCAAGCCGTAGCGATGTCGGCACGGTGGTCGTCAATGAAGCGGTGATTAAAGGTGAAGCAGAGCCAGAATATCGTGCCGAGCGTCAACCGCATGAGCAGCAAGAGACAGCGACAAAAATAGATTTAAAAGTGGTGAATAGCAAATCTGCTTAACTGCTATTCATCCGAAACCTGCGAAAACTCCGTGTTTTCGCAGGTTTTTTATTTCCAAAAATAAAGCTGGATGTTAATCTGATTGACTAGACGTGGATGCCTAAAACTTATAAAAAATAAATCGCAAAGCACTTGCATATAAAAGAATAAAGACGCAGTGAGGGATAAGTATGCGTGGAGTCGCAATTGTACTCATCAGCAGTTTGGCATTGCTGGGGTGTCATGGTAAGAAAGCCGTCGTTGAGCCTACACAGTCACTCAGCACTCTAAAAAATATTGATCTTGAAAAAAAACCGGGCTTTGTGGAACAGCATCGTATTGGTATGTTTACTATTGGTGGCTGGGTCAATCAAAAGCAGGGCAATCAGTTTCAAACGGTGAAACCACAACATGATCAAGCCGCCATCGTGTACTTATACCGTCCTGATTCCAGATGGAACCGTCAGGAAATTGTCGCTGCCAGCCTGTTTATCAATCAAGAACATATTCCAAGTCTTTTGCATAATCATTATTACTGGATTGAAGTTCCTACAGGAACATATCGTTTAAGTACCAGTCGACCGTTGGGTGCTTTGCATTTTCAGAAGCCTAAATATCTGGATTTTAGTGTGGAAGCAGGACAATCCTATTTTATTAAATATGATGAAGAAAATATCAGCACCCGGCGTAGTGTCTCGGGGCCCTTCATGCTCATGCCGGAAAAGGTCGGTCTGAATGAAATTGCTTTTACTCAGCTTAAATCTCACAGTTTTAACTTTGTGGCGCAAGATCAGGAAACTGGCCAGATTCGCAAAAAAGCCCAGAAAATTGAACCAACTGCTTATGATCCATCATTAGATGTACAGTTGAAGGCACCTTTTAAACTTTGGGATCCGCGTACTTGGTAATGGAACATTTCCCAGAATAAATATAATAAAAAAGCACCGATAGAGGGTAATGTTGATCAGTTAAGGAGTTTAGAAATAGACTCTTTAATTTTTTAGTCATTCACAGCGGAGTATTAATTTTATAAATCAAATTCTTGTAAATTATTTGTTACTTTGGTTTCGCCCAAATGAGAAGCGAAGCTTCGCAAGGAAGGCATCTTGCGGAGCAACACTCCTCATCCGCAAAACTCGTCAGCCACCATCGACCAGTAAGTTTGTCGCAGAAACAATCATTTTTAAATCTTGCGGTGCAATACACCTCATGCCTCAAACAGTTGCGGATGACTTTTCTATCTATCAGATATAATCATGAATTTGAAAAAGAAAATGCCAGTCAATTCCTTAACTGACTGGCATTACCGATAGAGGGTGCTTTGTTATTGCAGTCAAAATTAGCCTGCAGCAGCGTCCACGACTGGAATCTTGCCAATTTTAGCTTGCCAGATTTTCGGTGCAGTCGCGTGAATAGAAGTACCATTCACATCAACCGCGACAGAAACCGGCATATCTTTCACGACAAACTTGTAAATTGCTTCCATACCCAAGTCAGCAAACGCCACCACTTCAGCTTCACGGATCGCTTTCGATACCAAGTAAGCAGCACCGCCGACAGCCATGAGGTAAGTTGCCTGGTTGTCTTTAATGGCTTCAACGGCAGCAGGACCACGGTCCGCTTTACCGATCATGCCGAACATGCCAGTTGCTTCAAGGACTTGACGTGTGAATTTATCCATACGCGTAGCCGTTGTTGGACCAGCAGGGCCTACAACTTCATCACCGACTGGATCGACTGGACCGACGTAGTAGATAAACTTGCCTTTCAGATCAACAGGAAGTTCTTCGCCATTGTTGAGCATGTCGACCATACGTTTGTGTGCAGCATCACGACCTGTATAGATTGTACCGTTAAGAAGAAGCGTATCGCCTGGTTTCCAAGCATTCATCTCTTCTTGAGTAATTGTGTCGAGGTCAACACGTTTAGAGCTTGAAGAATCCCAAGTGACTTCAGGATAGTCTTCAAGTTTTGGTGCGATGATGTTGGCAACACCCGTACCATCTAATGTAAAGTGTGCATGACGAGTCGCAGCACAGTTCGGGATCATACCGACTGGCTTACCCGCAGCATGACATGGATAATCTTTGATTTTAATATCAAGTACAGTGGTTAAACCGCCGAGACCTTGTGCACCAATACCCAGAGCATTTACTTTTTCGAAGATTTCGATACGAAGCTCTTCCATTTTGCTTTGTGGACCACGACGAAGCAATTCGTCCATGTTGATCTCTTCCATCAATGCTTCTTTGGCCAGCATCATGGCTTTTTCGGCAGTACCACCAATCCCGATCCCGAGCATACCAGGAGGACACCAGCCTGCACCCATGGTTGGAACAGTTTTCAGTACCCAATCTACGATTGAATCAGATGGGTTCAACATCGCCAGTTTAGATTTGTTTTCTGAACCGCCACCTTTGGCTGCTACAGTGATATCTACTTTATTACCAGGCACAAGCTTGTGGTAAATCACGGCAGGAGTGTTGTCTTTGGTATTCTTACGACCAAAAGCAGGATCGGCCAGAACTGATGCACGAAGCACGTTCGAGTTTTCTAAATAACCCTGACGTACGCCTTCATTGATTGCATCATCCAGGCTCATGGTTAAATCGAATTTAACGTCCATGCCCACTTCAACAAATACGTTGACGATACCGGTATCTTGACAGATTGGGCGGTGGCCTTCTGCACACATGCGTGAGTTAATTAAGATTTGCGCGATCGCATCTTTAGCAGCTTTGTTCTCTTCACGATCATACGCACGGCTCATCGCTTGGATAAAGTCTTGTGGGTGATAGTAAGAAATGAACTGAAGCGCATCTTTAACCGATGTGATCAAGTCATCTTGCTTGATAATAGTTGTCATACAAATATCTCTTGAGCGGGCTGATAGCTAGCGGGCTAAATTATAAGACAAAAGAATCGGGTTGTGGGCATTTTGGGCGAGCATTGGCCGAAAGTTTATAGTTTAAGTAATCTGAGCAAGGACTTTAGCTATTCAATGGGTCAAATATGACAGCAAGTTGTCATATTCAGTGTCATATTTCAGATTAAAAATACGTATAATTTTTATGATTTTGTATTAAGTAATTGAATTTTATTATTTATTTAAAATTTAATAAAAAACCAGATTGTCATATAACTGTCATAAAACTTTTACATAATGCAGCTATCAAATAAAGGAGATCCTAACAATGGTTACAGGTATTTTGATGGCAGCTGGTTTTTGTGTATATATCGCTGCAACTTGGATGTACGGTCAGAAAGAAGAGCAAGCCTAAGCTTATCTTCTTTCTCCTATTTTAAGGTGTTATTAAATTACGCTATCTTCAAATCTTCAAATCTTCAAATCTTCAAATCTTCAAATCTTCAAATCTTCAAATCTTCAAATCTTCACATCTTCACATCCAATTCATCAAGCTATAAAAATATCTGAATACTCAACTTCAAAAAGCATTTTTGTTATGTAGTGGGTTAAACCGTGCTAAGCGTTTACATTCTTAACCCTTCAAAACCCAAAGCCTGAAAAGCCTTACACATGTGGCGTTTTTTATTGCTTAGACTGTTTCTCCCAACTTCTAGAAACAGGCAAGTAGAATGAACAATTTTAATGCAAGTGATATTAAAGAACATGCTTCAGTCATTGCTTCATGTGGTACTCAAGTCGGGAAGGTAGACCATTTAGAAGGTCAGGATTCAATTAAATTGACAAGAAGTGATGATGAAAATAATGAGCATCATCTGATTCCCTTGAGTTGGGTAAGCGAAATCAAAGACGATAGCGTAGTGCTCAATAAAACAGCAGAAGATGTGCGTAAAGAGTGGACCACCTTATAAAAAATTAAAGTCAATGGACTGAAAAGCAGGGCTGTCTCAGCTTAATTTTTTATGTCACAGACTTTATTAGTAATCGTTGAAAATGCCAGTTCGAAAGACTGGCATTTATTATGCGTAGTTGATTCTTTTTTATTTGGTTTTGCATTCTGCCAGAAATGGATTTTGAGCCTGTATGATGATTTTATCTGAAAATTTCCCTTCATATTCAAAACCATTTTGTATGATTTTTAGCGTTTGAAAACCACATTTTTCCTAGGCACGACTTCCACCTCAATTATGTCCAAAGACTTTTGAGTTGTAATGGCTTAAAGAAAAACTCTTTGACCAACTTGAGCGCTTCACTGCCACAGCCTTGAGCTGTCCAAGTGATTGTTGAGATTGCAATACAAAATTCAGCATGTTGAGCACAAGATTGATTTCTAGAATTCAAAGTTTACCGATCATTTCATCATGATGGTTTAAACAAATCGCAAAGTCATAACGGGTTGGATCAGCCAAACAGCGCTGACTATGTGCCTGCATATCTTCAAGTGTAAAATGCCATTTCAAGCCGGTCATATAACGCATTTCATCGATTTGCGTGAGCGCTAAAAATGTGAGTAGATTTTTAACTTTCAGTAAGTGTAAGTAGATGCGGTTCCATTTAAGATCAGTGTTGATGTGATGCTCTTTGAGAGCATTTTTTATTTTTAGAAAAGTAATCGACAGATTATAGAATGTCCGACTTTAGAACAAAAATGATTAAAAAAACCACCCCATCTTGCGAGAGGGTGGTGAGTGCGGAGCTATTAAATTTATTGAGCCTGCTGTTCTGCCTGAATCGCGGTTAAGGCGATGGTAAATACAATATCATCGACCAAAGCACCACGAGACAGGTCGTTCACCGGTTTGTTCAAACCTTGCAACATTGGCCCGACACTGACTACATTGGCAGCACGTTGCACAGCTTTATAAGTCGTATTACCCGTATTTAAATCCGGGAAAATAAAGACATTGGCACGTCCGGCCACTTGTGAATCTGGTGCTTTTTGACGGCCAACACTTTCAACCGAGGCAGCATCATATTGTAATGGCCCATCAATTAGCAGGTCAGGACGACGTTCTTTGGCAATTCGTGTTGCTTCAGCCACTTTCTCGACATCGGCACCCATACCTGAAGTTCCGGTAGAGTAAGAAATCATGGCAATCCGCGGGTCAATGCCAAAGGCTTTGGCAGAATCTGCTGATTGAATCGCAATCTCGGCCAGCTGCTCTGCATCTGGATCAGGATTAATCGCACAGTCGCCATAAACATAGACTTCATCTGGCAGCAGCATAAAGAACACAGAAGAAACCAATGAATAATCCGGTGCAGTCTTGATCAGCTGAAAGGCAGGACGTACGGTATTGGCCGTGGTATGTACCGCGCCAGAGACCAGACCATCAACCTGATCCAGCGCCAGCATCATGGTGCCGAGCACCACAGTGTCTTGCAGCTGTTCACGCGCTTGCAGTTCGTTGAGTTTGCCTTTACGTAGCTCGACCATCTTGTCGATATAGTTATCACGAATCAGATCCGGATCCAGAATTTCCAGATCTTCAGGCAATTCGATACCACGAGCTTTTGCCACTTCTAAAACAGATTCGGGATTGGCCAATAAAATACATTGTGCAATGCCACGCGACTGACAGATTGCTGCAGCTTGTATCGTACGTGGTTCATCACCTTCAGGTAATACAATACGTTTTTTGGCCGCAATCGATTTTTGTACCAGTTCATGCCGGAAGGCTGAAGGCGAGAGACGTGGCTTATAAGAACCATTCAACATCTGACCGAGCCATTCCGGATTGATGTGACTCGAAACAAAGCGCGTGACCTGATCTGCACGTTCCGTATCATCTACTGGAATTTCATTGCTGAGATTTACCAGTTTTTGTGCGGTTTCAAAGGTACTAAGCGGTGTATGTAAAATTGGTAAACCTTGTTTGATGGCGGTCTGGCAAAATTCCAGTACGTGATCATTTGGTTGATGATGTTCAGTTAGCACCAAGCCAGCCAAAGGAATACCATTGCTGCTGGCCAGACTGCTGGCCAATAACACATCAATCCGGTCAGATGCACTGATGATCAATTCACCCGCTACAAATTTATGCAATTCATGTTCAATATTGGCCGAAATCAGGCTGCTGTGCTGGACACGGCGCTGTTTCGCTTCGCCTTCATTAATCCAGTAGGCCTGAATATGTGCCGCCAGATCAGATATACGCGGCACACTTAAAGTTTTACTGAAAGGCACCAGTCCAATTACAGGTAACTTTTCTGAACCAATATGTGGATGGGTTTGCTGGATGGCACGAATAAATTGTGTGGTTTCTTCTGCAAGACGTAAATCCGGATCAAGCGTTACAGGAATCTGTGCAGATTCTTCAGGCAGACCTTTGGTTCGCATCAACAGGATGCCAGACAGGCGGGTTGAACTGGCGCCACCAAAGTTGCGAATCTGGTTTTCAACTTTATCGGCAGTCTGACCTGGCTGCTGGATATTGGCATTGCTGACCACAATCACTTTGGCATCCAAAGCCTGCGCCAGCGAGGCATTCAGATCATCGGCAAAACTGTCCTGAGCATTTGGCAATAGACCTTCGACAATAATCAGGTCATGTTGTCTGGCAATTTGACGATGCAGACGTACCGCTTCTTCCAGCAGTTCATCCTGTTCACCCAGATTAATCTGCTGCAAGACTTTGCTATAACGGATTGGTTCAACAGTTTCACTTTGAGAAATATGACGATACAAAGCCGTAGTACGGTCTTCGACTTCATTCAATTCCTGAGCAAAAGGTTTGAGAAAGCCAGCTTTAACCCCTTGGCATTCCAGTGCATAAATCAGGCCTAAACATGCAGAAGTTAAGCCTACGCCTTCCCCAGTGGGAACCAATAGAATCGTTTTCATAAGTTACGTCAGTCACACAATAATAAAAATCAGTTAAAAAGTGGCCCTGCTTGCTTATGCAAGCGCTACCTCAGCTTCAGACTTTTTTGCGTTTTTTTGCTCCACTTCAAGTTCTACAACGCTATGTACTTCTTGAGCGATACGACCTTCTTCGTCTGTTGGCACTACCCAGATTTGTGGACCTGTACCTGAATCGATACGGCCTTCAGTGCCACGTTTCAGGTCATTATTGGCACTTTTATCCAGGTTGAAGCCGAAGTGGGGCAGATAAGTCATGGTTTTTTCACGGATATAGGCAGAATTTTCGCCAATACCGCCAGTGAAGAACAAGCCATCAATACGTGGCAGACCACAGCTCAGTGCTGCCAGAGATTTGGCTAGACGGTAGCAGAATACTTCAATCGCTAATGCAGCATCTTCATTACCTTGTTCCGATGCTTCAATCAGGGTACGCATGTCATTCGACAAATCAGACAGACCCAACAGACCGCTCTGGCTATTCAGCATCTTGTCAATTTTATAGATATCCCAACCCAGGTTCTTTGCCAGGAAGCTGTGCAGGCTTGGGTCGACATCGCCACTGCGGGTGCCCATGACAATACCTTCAAGCGGGGTTAAGCCCATTGACGTATCTACACTTTTCCCATTCCACACGGCACAGGTCGAGCTGCCATTACCGAGATGTGCTGTTAACCAGCCGCCTTGTTTCAGGCTACCTGCCAGTTCAGAACCACGGTCTGAAACATAAGCATGGCTGGTGCCGTGGAAACCATAACGACGCACACCATGGGCTGTATATAAGAATTTTGGCAGGGCATAGCGATATGCATGTGCTGGCATGCTTTGATGGAATGCGGTATCAAATACTGCTATTTGCGGTAAGTCTGGGAACAAGCGTTTGGTGGCTTCAATGCCAATCAGATGTGCCGGATTGTGTAAGGGCGCAAGCGGCGTTGCTTCACGAATCTTTTCAATAATTTCATCATTGATCAATTCTGCTTTGGTCAGGCTGCCACCATGTACCACACGGTGACCAATCGCATCTGGGCGATAGTTAGCCAGACGCTCCAAACCAACTTCAAGGGCTTTTTTATGATCTGCAAATGGAATATGGATATCGACTGGTTCGTTACCGACAGTCACGCCTTTGATACGAGCATTCTCTGTGCCTAAGTTCTCAGCTAAACCATGAATACGGAAGTTCTGTTCCTCAAGAAGTAATGCAAACTTGATTGAAGAAGAGCCACAATTAATAACTAATACTGATTTAGACACGATTGATTACCCGATTTTTAATTAAAATTCTCGTCCATTGACTTGATCCAGTGATCAGCAAAAAGGCACTAAGCTGAATCAATATTGATGTTTTAACATTTGTTTTTTTTCTGTCCTAGATAGACTTTAGCAGATTAGACTTAAGCATTATCGACCAGGCTGACAATAATAACTAAAATTTATCAGTTCATAGTTTTCATTTATAAATAAAATGATGCTGAAAATATAATCAATAAAGCTGCCAAATTCTATTTTCAATGTCGTACTGGAACAGATTGCTTTCAGTTTAGTGCCTAAAACAGCAAATATGACTTATACATACAATTCTATACAGAGATTCATCAATAAAATGACCCAAAGGTTCTGATCCATTTCGGTTTTAATTTTTATATCCATAAAAAATCAGCCTTGCGAACAAAGCTGATTTTTAAAGTGATCAGCTGAAATAGTTATTGGCGAATCTGACCATCACCAAATACGATCCATTTTTGTGAGGTCAGGCCTTCAAGACCAACCGGACCACGGGCATGAATTTTATCGGTTGAAATTCCGATTTCCGCGCCTAAGCCATATTCAAAACCATCAGCAAAGCGGGTCGAGGCATTGATCATCACCGAACTCGAATCGACACCGGCCAAAAACTCGCGTGCCAGACTGTAATTTTCAGTAATGATCGAATCGGTATGATGTGAGCCATACTGATTAATATGTTCAATCGCTTCTTCTATGCCAGAAACCACTTTGATGGCCAGAATTGGGCCCAGATATTCGGTATACCAGTCTTCTTCAGTGGCCGCAATCACTGCATCAGCAAGAATACGCTGGGTTTCTTTGCAACCACGGAGCTCTACTTTTTTCTCCTGATAAAGTTCTGCGATGCGGGGCAAGAACTCTTCAGCGACTTTTTCATCGACTAGCAAAGTTTCCATGGCATTACACACGCCATAACGATGGGTTTTAGCATTTAAAGCAATGGGTAAGGCTTTTAACAGATCCGCCTGTGCTTCCACATAGATATGGCAATTACCATCCAAATGTTTGATCACCGGGACACGAGCTTCTTCAGTAATGCGCTCGATCAGGCTCTTGCCGCCACGAGGCACAATCACATCGACATATTCGGTCATGGTAATGAGCTGGCCGACTGCAGCACGATCAACGGTATTGATCACTTGTACTGCTGATTCTGGCAGGCCGGAAATTTTCAGCGCATGTTGAATTGCCGCGGCAATCGCCTGATTGGATTCCAGTGCTTCTGAACCGCCACGTAAAATAATCGCATTGCCTGATTTCAGCGCCAGTGAAGCCGCTTCCAGGGTCACGTTGGGACGTGATTCATAAATCATGCCGACCACACCTAAAGGTACACGCATCTTGCCCAGTTGAATGCCAGATGGGCGATAAGCCATATCGCTAATTTCACCAATCGGATCTTTCAGGCCAATCACATCTTTCAGGCCTTCTAACATACCTTTAAAGCGTGCGGGGTTGAGTTCTAAGCGATCAAGCAGGGCACTGTCCAGATTGTTATTATGCGCTTTGGTCATATCTTTCTGGTTGGCAGCCAAAATAGCCGGCTGGCTATTTTCCAAAGCCGTATAAATAGCCGATAGTGCGTTGTTTTTGGTTTGGGTGGACGCACGAGCCAAAATGCGAGAAGCCTGGCGTGCCTGCTGTCCTACCGTTTGCATATATTGTTCAATAGACTCTTGCATAGCGCTTTGATCACTTAGAAATTTCACTTCGATATTAACAGTCTGCTGCCGGACAATGAAGCCCATCTGTTAAAAATCATCCGTTTTCGCGGACTTCTAAACATTTTGAAATTGTTTTCTGTTTAAAAGCAGATAAGTGGTCGCTGAAGCGGTTGCTTGTGAAAAGCCGCTCTGTATAGAATGAAATAAGCGACATTGAAGTCATATATAATTATTAAAGAGCAGGATGCGTGTTCAGGCTCATCGGAATGTGTCTGAAGCATAAGATCTGTTAATCATGACTTGCACAATAAAAATAAGGCAAGGACGGAGGAAAAGGAAAATGAATTCCATTATCCACATGGATGCCCATGTATTGGATTCGCAAAGCCATTATGGTTTTTTTGATCTTTATGATAAGCACAGTTTTAAGCAGCCAGCACGAAGCACCTGGATGGATGGCTGGAAAATCGAATATATGGCGATTGCCCGTCCGGATACCTTGCATCTCAGGCCGATGGTGATCATTGGGGGCGCCTTCCAGAATTTTAATTCCTATAAATATTGTGTCGAACAGCTCTTCGCTGCCGGCCCGATCATTCTGATTGACTTGCCTTCGATGGGAGCCAACCAGCAGATCAGCAATGTGGATACTGGTCTGTCGGCTGGAACTCTAGAGCTTGAAGACCTTGCTGCCATGCTGGGGCAATGGCTGGAGCAGATGCAACTTCCTCAAGTTTCAATTTTAGGCATGTCCTTAGGCTCAGTAGTCGCCTCCTGTCTGGCAGACCAGCGCCCTGAACTGGTGGATCGGATGATCCTGATGGGCGTAATGCAGAAAACCCGCAAAAGCTGGCGCATGCTATTGGAAGAATCCTTGCATCTGATGAAAGAACAGCGCATGGATGAATTTGGTCAGGCGGTCATTTTATATCTGGTCAATCATGCCCGTCTCAAAGAAACCCGCATGTCACCAACAGCAAAGCGCTTATTCTTCAAGCAGATGTCAGAATTCACGGTGACCGAACAAGAGCGTTATGATATTAACTGCAACCGTCTATTGCGTCTGACCCACGTGCCGATTCCACAGTGCAAGGTTCTGGTGGCCTGTGGTCAATATGACAGTTTTACCTTGCCACATGAGAATGCCAATTTTGCCCTGCAATGTCCAAATATGCAGTATGTACAAATTGCCGGTGCTGACCATGTGCCTCAGTTGCAGCGCAGGAAAGAAACTATGCATCTGTTTGCCACCTTCTTGCGTGATGAAGCAGTCGAGCAGTTGCCGGGAATTATTCCGTTTAGCCGTGAACAGATGCAGCAGATTGAACGGCGCGGTGAAGAACGGATTTGTGTGCAACAGCCACAACGTTATTTGAGTCATCGTCATTCGGATCTGCTGTTGAATGTAGAAATTATCGACATGAATTTCTTTGGAGTATTGCTGGAGTTAGACGCAGGACAGACAGAGTGTGCCGCAGCTTATCCGCGTGATCTGGCCTTGCATCTGGAAGATGAAAACGGCGAGTTCAAGATCGAATGTCTGATCTTTGAACAGGATGAGACTCAAGTGCGGGCCCTGTTTAAACATGGCAGTTTTGAAGTGGCAGAACGTTTATTGGCTTTTGTGCAACAACAGAAAATCCTTCAGCAAGAAGACGCTTTCGATGCAGTGATTTAATCGGGGCTTAATAAAAAAACAGCGTCATTTAACGCTGTTTTTTTTCACTGCATGAATCATCCAGACCAGATCACCGAGATGTTCATCCTGCTCCGGTGTCAGATTTTGCTGACGAGGCTCGGCAAAATAACGTTGCGGTTGTTGTACCTCAACCTGATTGAAACCGGCATCTTGAAAAAAGTGCTGTAATTCTTGGGGGGTTTTAAAATGAAAGGTAAATGCACTGCGTGACATGAATTTAAGCAGACGGCTACAGCTCCAAATAAAATTCGCCAATTTATTTTTGACGGGTTCTGGGTAAATGTCGCTAAGGTAATGCAAGGCTGGAAAATGTCGTGCATTCTCTGCAATACCTTGCAACAGAATACGCAACATGCGTTGATCAAAGTAATTAATCAGCCCCTCATTAATTACCACCAAAGGTTGGTCGGGATCAAACATCTGAAAGATACAGTCCAACTCTTCACTAAAAATATCTGCAGTGAGCACTTCGGGAGCCTGCTGATCAATCTGCTGCAAGGCTTGGGTCTTGATTCTGGCCATGTCGGGAAGATCCAGTTCGCGATAATCAATCTCGGGAAATTTTTGTCTGAAATTCCAGCTACGTGGAGACAAACCGCAGGCAATTTCAAGAATCTGAAGTTGTGGATGTTGCTCGATCAACTGACACAGATGTTCATCAATCATCTGATGACGCTGCTTGAGTGTGGTACGCATACTGCCACCCACAGAGCGTTCTGCCCATACTTCGAGTGGATGTAGCAGTGTGGCCAGAAACTTGCCTTTAGTCGTGGCAAAAACCGGATGTGAGATCCCCATTTGATACCAGATATAGCCGGTATAATGTGCTGTAAAAGAAATATGGCGATGCTGCGAAAGTGATTTTGGCATAGGGTTCTGACCTTATTGTTATTTTAGTTGGGTGCTACAGAAGTAGCGCCTTTTTAACATCATAATAAAAAAGGAACACTTTGTCGTGTTCCTTTATCATATTGATTGGATTTAAAAAGTTTCAGCTAGTCTGCTGCTTGAATACCAGTATTTCATCACGAATCTTGCGCCATTCATCACCCAGATCCAGTTCAGTGCCAATTTGAATCGCTGGAATTTGACCGCGCATACGTTCTAAACGTTCCTGATTTGGCAACGGCAGGTCGGCAATGCCTTCCAGTGCAATACATTGTGCTGCACGATCATTACAGACCAGCCCCATATCACACCCGGCTTTCAGTGCGGCCTGAATTCGGGCATCGGCACCGCCTGCCACACAGGCGGCCTGCATGCTTAAATCATCCGAGAACAGAACGCCGTCAAAACCGAGTTGCTGACGCAAAACTTTCTGAATCCAGAATTCCGAGAATCCGGCCGGATTGGGATCTACCTGACTATAAATCACATGCGCTGGCATTAAAGCATCGAGTTGCGGCTGTAACTGGATAAAGGTCTGCATGTCTTTTTGCTGAATGTCTTCATAGCTGCGCATATCAATGGCTGCGGCAACATGTGAATCCGCTTTGACTGAACCATGACCCGGGAAATGTTTCCCAGTTGATGCCATTCCTGCACGTTTCATCCCTTTTAAAAATGCGCTGGCCAGTGGAATAATATCTGAAATATTTCTGGCAAAGCTTCGGTCACCAATCACATCACTGATGTCGTTTAAATCCAGCACCGGCGCAAAACTGAAATCAATCCCGACAGCCAGTACTTCAATCGCCATCAGCCAGCCGCATTTTTCGGCCAAATCTAAAGCACGCTGCGAATCATGAGCATACAGTTCGCCAAATTTCCCCATCGCAGGGAGCAGGGTAAAGCCCTGTCTTAAGCGCTGCACACGTCCACCTTCCTGATCGACTGCAATCAAAATATCAGGACGAATCTGGCGCATGTGATCGGTTAAGGCACGGACTTGAGCCGCAGATTCGATGTTACGTCCAAATAAAATGACTCCACCGACTTGCGGCGCACCGAATAGTTCAATATCTTCTTGAGTCAGGGTTGTGCCTGCGATGTCGAGCATCAATGCGCCAATCATATGCGGAATCCGTTTTAGAATTTTTCCGGGAAACAATACCTGATTTCTGCAATGATTTGCTACACTTTGTCAGCACAGAATATGATAAAACTACACGACATAAACATATTAAGTTGTTTAAGATGCTGAATACTTTAAATTCTGGTCGAAAAGCAACACGGTCACATTGGTCTCTAGGCCAAGGAAGTACGAATTATTTATGAAATTTCAAACGATAGCTTGCGCCGTTGCGATTGCGACAGGTGGCTTCTTTTTTACCCATGTCGTGAATGATGCGATTGCAGCCAATAGTGCAGAAGTGGTCAGCAAAGCCATTCAGCCATCTCAGGAACAGGCATTGGTATCACGTCAACTGGCGACGCTGGTGGATCGTCAGCACTATTTGAATATGCGTCTGGATGCCCAGACTTCGCAGCGTATTTTCGATTTCTATATCGATAGTCTGGATCCGGAACATAGCTTATTTCTGGCACCAGAAGTTGAAAATTACAAGAAACGTTATGGGGCCAATTTCGGTGCTCACCTGAAAGCTGGCAATTTGTCGGGTTCTTATGAAATCCATGCGCAATATCGTCAGCGCCTGACTCAGTTCTATACTTATATGCTGGATGAGCTGAAAAAACCACAGAACCTGAATCAGCCAAATGTCTATATCGAAACGGATCGTGAAAAAGCACCATTCTTTAAAACTGAGGCTGAACAGCGCGCGCACTGGTCAAAAATGCTGGTGTCCCAGCTGATCAATCTGACCATCAGTAAAGAAGAAGAACAGGCCAAACAGAAAGCACTGAAGGCCAATCCAGAACTGGCCAATGGACAAGACCTTACCGGTCCTGAAGATCTGACGCCTGCACAAACCTTGACCAAGCGTTATACCCGTCAGCTGGAACGTGTCAGCCGGATCAAGAGTGATGATGTGCTCGACAAGACCTTGAATGCGATGATGCTGACCTATGATCCGCATAGTAATTATTTCCCGCCTGTAGATGCGATGGAGCTGAATCGTCAGACCACTTTGCAGCTCGAAGGGGTTGGGGTCTCGATTCGTCCTGAACGTGGCAATGAAGATTACACCAAGATTGAAACCATTGTCGAAGGTGGTCCTGCGAGTAAATCCGGTCAGGTGAAATCGGGTGATCGTATCATTGGTGTAGCCCAGGATGGCGAACAGATGGTCGATGTGATTGGCTGGCCAAGCAATGAAATTGTCGGTCTGATTCGCGGCAAGCGTGGCACTAAAGTCACTCTACGTTTACTCGGTGCAGGCGCGACCATGGGGCAGGCACGTAACGTGACCATTACCCGTGATGTGATTCAGGAAGAAGATGCCGGTGTGCGTACGCGTGTCGTCGACATTCAGCGCGATGGCAAGAAATATCAATATGGTGTGATTGAAATCCCGTCGTTCTACCTGAACTATCGTGCACGTCGTGCCGGTACAGATTATCGTTCAGTCTCTGAAGATACCAATAAGGCTTTAAAAGAACTGGCGGCCAAAAATGTTGCCGGAATTATTGTCGATTTGCGTAATAACCCGGGTGGCTCACTAGAAGAAGTGGCACGTATGTTGGGGCAGGTGATTAAATCTGGCCCAGTGGTGCAGATTCGTGATGGTAATGGCAATGTTAGCGTCTTTGAAGATGATGATGGCGGTGCACAAACCTATGCGGGTCCACTGGCAGTGATGGTGAATCTTGCCTCTGCATCGGCCAGTGAAATTTACTCTGCTGCGATTCAGGATTATGAACGCGGGATTGTGATTGGCAGTACTACCACCGGTAAAGGTACAGCACAAGTACAACTGGATAGTCTGGCGCATGGTCAGGCGACATTGACGCAGCGTAAATTCTACCGTGTGACCGGTGGCAGTACCCAGAATAAAGGCGTCGTTCCGGACATTAAACTGGTCGATATTTATAACGAAGAGTTTGGTGAGCGTAAGGCTAAAAATGCCTTGCAGTGGGATACCATTCCAACGGCACCATTTAAACGTGAAGGCGCTGTACAGAAATACGTTCCTGAATTGGCTAAACTTTCTCAGCAACGGGTCACACTGGATTCTCAGTTCAAGTATTTAGAACAGCGTAAAGCCGTGATGAAGAAAGCCGAAGAAGAGAAACGTCAGGTACTGGACTTGCAACAGCGTAAAGCTGAGTTGATTGCCATGGAGCAAAAAACGCTGGACGCAGAAAACACTCGCCGTGCTGCAACAGGTCTGAAACCTTATCCAAATTGGGAAAGTTATCAGGCTTCGCTGGATGCCTTGATTGAAACACGTGCCAAGATGAAGGCCAAAGAACGTCCGGCTTTGCCTGAGGAAGAAGCTTTTGTAATTGAAGCGGCAAATGTGTTACTGGACTATGCCAAGTTACAGGCCAAACAGTAACTTTTAAGCATGTCCATTTAAGTATCTAAGGATCTAAAAAAATAGCCTGTTTCGACAGGCTATTTTTTTATGATATCCGGCTATTTAAAAATCAGAATAAATTTTTCACATGAATTGCTAGCTGTCTAAATAAAAAGAAAAAAATTGTGACGGTGGTCGAATAAATAAACTGGAAAAATAGATTTAAACATTTGCTAAAATTTTCAAGACTCATAAGATAGAAGTCATATTTTATGCTGATGCTCATCATGATTTCAGAATCTGTTCTCGACACTGAATTAAAGAAATATAAATTCTAATTTTATTTAAAACCAGAGGCTTTGCACAGCGACACATGTGCATTGCTTGTCAACTTTACGATTCTGACGGCTTTAAACTTGAACAGGTGGAAATAGAAATACACGTGAGGGGAATAATAACAATGATGACCAATACGGAACATTTTATATGATCCCTATTCAGCATGATATCAGTCTGGTCATCGGGTCAACTCTCTTTGCTTTCGTCGCTGGCTATTTTTTGATGCCGATTCAAAAAATATGGTGGCGTGAGTCGCGAAGAAAATTTGCAACACTCATGCTATTTGCAACGGCCGCATTACTGGGGCTGTTGATCTGGTCGATCCATTTCATTGGGATGACAGCAATTCATTTAAGTCATGTCTATCATTTTGATTTCAGCTGGATGTTGCTCTCTTATTTGAGTGTCTTTACGGCTTCTATTTTTACCCTCTGGTTAATGATCCAAAGCATCTGGTCATTTTCCCGAGTGGCTCTCGCGATCGTGGTGATGAGTCTCGGGGTCTCAGCCATGCACTATACAAGTAGTCTTAGGGCCAACTTTGAGAGAACAGAGATTACGCCAATCACAGAATCTTCACATGCGACTTATGATCTGTTGTTCGCGGTTGTGTTAATCAGTGCTCTGTTACTGATTGCCATGATTCGTCTGGTTCTCTCAGAATTGCGCCTGGCCTCTCGGAATCGCCAACTGCGATGGGCCAATAAAGAGCTCGAAAATCAAAATATCCAGGATAATCTCACCAAATTACCCAACCGTTTATACCTGGCTGAATACGCAGATATCTTGTTTTCCAAGCAACAACATCAGCAGGAAATTGCCTTTTTATATATTGATCTGGATCGTTTTAAGGCGGTGAATGATGTGTTTGGTCATCAGGTCGGAGACCAGTTGCTGATTCAACTGACTGCGCGTATTCATCAGTTATGGGGTGACCGTTCCAAGCTGCTTAGAATTGGTGGCGATGAGTTCCTGATGGTGCTGGAAAATACGTCCGTCAGCAAAGCTTCAGAAATGTCAGAGCAGATTCTAAATCTGATTCAGGACAGCTTCCTTATTGATGGCAAAACCATTAATATTTCGGGCAGTATCGGAATCGCGATGTATCCGGAGCATGGCAAGAATCTGCAAGATTTACTGGTGAATGCCGATGCAGCAATGCTCAGTTCTAAATATCAGGGCCGCAATACCTATTCAGTCTTTAATTTTTCTTCTGATCAGCATGAATCCAAGAGCCAGAGCAAACTGATTAATGATCTGTATAAAGCAGTTGAAGATCAGCAATTTGTACTGTTTTATCAGCCCAAATTTACCAGTGAGCGAAAAATTTGTGGGGTAGAAGCCCTGATTCGCTGGCAGCATCCGTTACATGGGTTGCTGGGTCCCAATATGTTTATTCATGGCGCTGAGAAAACCGGGCTTATTATTCAGATGGGCTATTGGGCACTGGAACAGGCTTGCAAACAGATCCAACTCTGGGAAAAAAATAATACCGACTTTTTCCCGATTGCCGTGAATTTGTCTGCGGTGCAGTTTGAGCATAAGCATCTATTAGCTAATCTGCAAAACCTGTTTAAACGCTATAAGATCAATCCGCAGCATTTGATGATCGAGATTACTGAATCGACCGCCATGCATTATATCGATGCCAGTATTCGTACCCTTGAACAATTACGTAATATCGGCATCCAGCTGGCGATTGATGATTTTGGAACCGGACATTCCAGCTTTTTATATCTAAAAAATCTGCCCGTGGATGAACTGAAAATTGATAAAGAGTTTATTCAGGATCTTAGCGTCGGCTCTAAAGAAGAAATGATTCTGGAAAGCATTATTCGGCTGGCGATTAAACTGGGTTTAAAAGTAACGGCTGAAGGCATAGAAACCACGCTGCAAGCAGATATTTTGACTCGACTCGGTTGTCAGCAATTACAAGGTTATTTGCTGGCAAAGCCGATGCCAGTCGAGTCATTGGAAATACAGGATTTTCTGTCTTAATTTGAATTTTTATACGCTACTAATACGGTACTAAAGAGTACGGTGGACCTATATTTAGCGTTATTCAGCAGGCCAGTTGAATGACACAAACTCCCATATTTAAGCTTCATAACCATATTATTTCCGACTCAATCTGGGCTGAAAAATCCAGCAGTCAGCAAGTGTAGATCTTATAAATACTGTCATTTCCTTCAGCCGTGGGCATACTTATTGGCTTTAGAAATCTGCTACAATATCGCCAATTTTCATATTGATCGTTTTTGATCTTGAGCACTGCGGTTCTGCAGTAGGTATTTTCCATGAGTTTTAAAGATGAGTTAGCGGCGCAGGTCGCTCAGCGACGTACATTCGCCATTATTTCCCACCCCGATGCCGGTAAAACCACCATGACAGAAAAGCTGCTGTTATGGGGGCAGGCGATTCAGGTTGCAGGTATGGTGAAAAGCCGTAAGTCTGACCGGGCCGCTACATCAGACTGGATGGAAATGGAAAAAGAACGTGGCATCTCGATCACGACCTCGGTGATGCAGTTCCCGTTCAAAGACAAGATGATCAACCTGCTCGATACCCCGGGACATGAAGATTTCTCGGAAGATACCTATCGTACCTTAACCGCCGTTGACTCGGCATTAATGGTGATTGATGGTGCAAAAGGGGTAGAAGACCGGACCATTAAATTGATGGACGTGTGTCGTATGCGCGATACACCGATTATTTCTTTTGTTAACAAAATGGACCGTGAAATCCGTGAGCCACTCGAGCTTCTGGATGAAATCGAAAACGTTCTGAAAATTAAATGTGTTCCGATCACCTGGCCATTGGGTACGGGGCGTGATTTTGCCGGTGTATTTAATTTAATCGAAGAAAAATTCTACATTTACAAAACCGGTTTTGGTTCAACCATTCCTACAATCGAAATACGTGATGGTTATGACTATCCGGATCTTCGTGAGAAAGTTGGTGAGCTGGCGTGGGCTGCATTTGAAGAATCACTTGAACTGGTGCAAATGGCCAATGAGCCATTGGATCGTGAAGAATTTCTGGCAGGCCGTCAAACGCCGGTATTGTTCGGTACAGCCTTAGGTAACTTTGGGGTTGACCATGTGCTGGATGCCTTCAGTCAATATGCACCGCCGCCGAAGGCCCATCCTACTCAGGCTCGTGTTGTCGAAGCTGATGAAGAAGGCTTTAGCGGTTTTGTCTTTAAAATTCAGGCCAATATGGACCCGAAACATCGTGACCGTATTGCATTCATGCGAATTTGTTCAGGTAAATATGAAAAAGGCCTGAAAATGAAGCATGTACGTCTGGATAAAGATGTGCGGATTAGTGATGCCTTAACCTTCCTGGCCGGTGACCGCCAGCATCTAGAAGAAGCGTGGCCGGGCGATATTATCGGACTGCATAACCACGGCACCATTCAGATTGGTGATACCTTTACTTCAGGTGAAAAGCTACAGTTCACAGGTATTCCGCACTTTGCACCGGAAATGTTCCGTCGTGTACGCTTAAAAGATCCTTTGAAATCGAAACAGTTGCAAAAGGGCCTGAAAGAGTTGTCTGAAGAAGGTGCAACACAGGTATTTATGCCACAGCATAATAATGACCTGATCGTGGGTGCAGTGGGCGTACTTCAGTTTGAAGTGGTGGCGTATCGTTTGAAAGAAGAATATAAAGTTGACTGTGTTTACGAACCCGTGAACATCAATACTGTTCGTTGGGTGTCTTGTGATGACGAGAAAAAATTTAACGAATTTAAGAAAAAGGCCCACGACCAGTTGTCAGTCGATGGCGGTGGTCACTTGACTTATCTTGCGCCAAGCCGAGTGAATTTACAGCTCATGCAAGAACGTTATCCGGACATCGTGTTCCATAATACGCGCGAACACTAAACTTTCAGGCATTCAAATATCGTCTAAAAATATCAAACAGCTTCTCCGGAAGCTGTTTTGTTTTATGTTACATTTAAACTATTCATAACCTGATAGATTGTTTAAAAATGAAGTTCAGCAAGGAAGCCGCCCTCGGTGCTGTCATTGGTTTAAGTCTTGTCCTGAGTGGCTGTGATAAAAGCGAAAAAGAACCGGAACTTGACCAGCCGGATGGAAAAACAACGCCAGTTAAGCAAAGTGCCAGTATTTTGCCTTACCTGAATATTCAAGAACAACCGGCCAAGATCGCCTTGCCATTTTGTGAAATCAAAAACTGTATCAATGTCGATATCCAGACTTTATATACGGCTGATCCCTGGATGAATCACTGGATCGAAAAACAGCAGGCCAAGGTAATTCAGGATCAAATTGGCTTAAAACAGGATATGAGTTTACAACAGGCAATGAATGCCTATGTGAAAAAATCGGATGCCTGGCAGGCTCAACTCCAGCTCAATCAGGCTTATGAATTATCGCTGTATACCCGCATTCCCTATCAGCGTAATCAATATGTCTTGCTGCAAATTGGTATTGATAGTAAACAGGAAAATATCAGTGTGTATGAGCGCTATTATTTTTTTGTAGTCGATCGTCAACAGCAAAAAATGCTGACTCCACTGGATATTATCGATCCCAAACAACAGTTGTTAATGGATCAGATCATTCAAACCGCTTATGAAAAATGGTTAAAAGACAATAATCACGAGGTTCAGCAGCAAGCACCGAAAAAACTGTATTGGGGGCAGGCTGAGTGGTTCTTCGATCAGGAAGGGATTGGTCTGCATTATCGTAGTCATGACATTAGCAAAGATGCCAAACAACTGGATATCTATTTAACAAAAGAACAAACACAACAGGTCTTGAAAGCCGAAGTCTATCGGAATATGTTCTAAAGGTCATAATCCTCTCAGGATTAATTACACGTTTTGAAAAGGGTAATGAATGCCAAAATATAAGAATATTTTTTGTCTATCGATACTGGCATCCGCAGTTTTACTGAGTGCATGTCAGCCGAAGAGCAATGAGCCGAAAGAGCCGACTTCTCCTGAAGTGGTACAAACCGAGCCAGAAGTCCTGAAACTTAGTGGTGATACCGAAAAACTCAAGCTGGTGATTCCAGAGTGTGAGGGTAAAAACTGTCCGGAAATTTCGATTGAACGCCTGAACAGTAATCAGCGCTTTATTGATGAATGGATCGATCAGCAGATTTTGCAACAGTTAAAAAATATCCTGTCTGTCGATGCGATTGAGCCGGCAAAAGCCACTGCTGCCAGTGAAGCCGAAGTGGCTGCTTCTGAACCAAAAACAGCCTTGTCGACGGTCACTACACCAAAACAGCAGCTTGAGCAGCAAATTCAGCCTTCTATGCAGACCTTCTTGAATCTGGACAAGGAGCTCAAAGCACTGAGTGCCAGTCATAGCATTAGCCTGATGATTAAGCCCAAGATTCTGAATTCGGGTGATCCATTGGCGACTGTGGTGCTAAACAGTAGCCATTATCTGGGAGGTGCGCACGGAGCATCTGCACAGCGCTATTATAATTTTGATCTTGAACAGCAAACACTGGTCAAGCTGGATGACATTATTGCCGAGAAGCAAAAAGCCAAACTCGAAGCACAGGCGTATGAGGCTTTTAACGTCTGGGTCATGGAGTCCAAGCTGGCAAAAGATGTCGCTGAATATGAACAGGCCTGGAAGTTCATACTGACCGATAATTTTTATCTGGCCCAAGAAGGTTTGATCTTACAATATGCCGAATATGAAATCGGACCTTATGTGGTGGGTTTGCCGCGCTTAATGATTCCTTATGCGCAGCTACAAGGCGTGCTAAAACCGCAATATCTGCCGCAAGCTGAAACAGCAGCCTCCGAGGCACAGCCAGCGTTAGCATCTAAAGCCGAATGAAGTTAAAACTGTTCGATACGCATACCCATTTTGATGTTCCCGATTTTGATCGTGATCGGGAACATCTGGCCTATGCGGCCAAAGCGGTAGGTGTGGAGCATCTGGTTTTAATTGGCTTTTTGCAAAACCGCTTTCAGGATTTGTTAAAAACCCATTGTTTTATCAATGACTTGAAAGATGCACCGCATAGCCATTTGGCACCCGGCTTGCATCCATTTTATATTGAACAGCATCAGGCTGAACATTTACATGATTTAGAGCAGCTGCTTAGAGTTGAACAATGCATTGCCATTGGTGAAATCGGTCTCGACACATTTTTAAAGCAGCATAAACAACCTGAAATTTTTCAAAAGCAGCAAGATTTTTTCGCTGCACAAATTGAACTGGCCCAACAATTCGATAAGCCGATTTTGCTGCATATCCGTAAATCACATGCAGAAGTTTTACAAATTTTAAAACAGCATCAGTTTAAACAGGGTGGAATCGCACATGCCTTTGGCGGAGGTGTTGAGGAAGCCAAGGCTTTTGTCAAGTTGGGGTTTAAATTGGGAGTCACCGGACAGATTACCAATCCGAATGCCAGAAAACTGCATCAGGTGGTACAGGCAGTCGGTGCAGAACATCTGGTGCTGGAAACCGATTGTCCGGATATGACGCCGTTATGCTGTCAACAGTCAGGTGAGCAACGTACCCGCAATACACCTGCCAACTTGCCTTATGTACTGGAAGGTTTGGCACAAAGCTTAGGGCAAGATCAAGCCAAATTGGCACAGCAGCTCTGGCAGAATACCCATCAGGTTTTGAATTTGGCCGATGAATAATGCCGGTTTTTATTGCTCGGCTGTATCTGCTGTAATTTGGTATCTGTTAAAAAAAGATGCATTATGCAATTTCTAAAATGCCTCAGACTTGGCATCATGCATATATATTCTTTTAGGTGAGATTCACATGGCACAAGGACTTTTGGCGGGTAAGCGCTTCTTGATCGCGGGTATTGCGAGTAAATTATCCATTGCTTTTGGTATTGCTCAGGCATTACATCGTGAAGGTGCTGAATTGGCTTTTACTTATCCAAATGAAAAGCTGAAAAAGCGGGTAGATGACTTTGCTGAACAGTTTGGTTCAAAACTGGTTTTTCCTTGTGATGTGGCGGTAGATGCTGATATTGATAATGCATTTGCTGAGCTGGCAAAACACTGGGATGGTCTGGACGGCGTGGTGCATTCTATCGGTTTCGCACCGGCGCATACTTTGGATGGTGACTTTACCGAAATCACAGACCGCGAAGGTTTCAATATTGCACATGACATCAGTGCCTATAGCTTTATCGCGATGGCACGTGCGGCAAAGCCTTTGCTACAAGTCCGTCAAGGTTGCCTGTTAACGCTAACTTATCAAGGTTCTGAGCGCGTAATGCCGAACTATAACGTGATGGGTATGGCCAAAGCCTCTTTAGAAGCCGGTGTTCGTTATTTAGCTTCGAGCTTGGGTCAGGAAGGTATTCGTGTCAATGCCATCTCTGCGGGTCCAATCCGTACTCTGGCTGCTTCAGGCATTAAATCATTCCGTAAAATGCTCGACTTAAATGAAAAAGTTGCGCCATTAAAACGTAATGTAACGATTGAAGATGTCGGCAATGCAGCATTATTCCTGTGCTCGCCATGGGCCAATGGCATTACCGGTGAAATCCTGTATGTCGATGCCGGTTTCAATACCGTGGGTATGAGCGCTGATTTAATGGCGGATGCGGAATAAAAGTCTATTCTCTGCCGTGGGGGGGAAGAGTTCCTCCCTTTTTTAAAGGAAGGTTAGGAGGGATTATTTTTCTTTAATCTTGCTAAACCCTTTCTTTAAAAAAAGAGTAAATGAGCAAAATCCCCTCATTCCCCCTTTGATAAAGGGGGAGTTCACTCAAGGCCATAAAAAAGACCGCATAAGCGGTCTTTTTTAGATTTGCAGGACAGCGATTAAGCCTGACCATCTACAGCGGCAGTTTGTGCACGTTGCATATTGGCTTCAAATTCAGCATCGAAGTTGATTGGGGTAAGCAGCAACTGTGGGAAGCTACCTTTAGTCACCATATCATTCACTGCTTCACGCAGGAACGGGAACAGAATGTTCGGGCAGTATGCGCCCAGGATGTATGGAAGACGCTCTTCTTCAACGCCATCTACCAAGAAGATACCGGCTTGAGTCACGTCGACGATAAAAGCAGTATCACCTTCATTGGTCGCTTGAACAACGACTTTTAAAGCCACTTCAAAATGAGTCTCATCAATTTTTTCTGCAGAAGAAGAAAGGTTGATGTTGAGCTCAGGTTGCCATTGCTTGGTAAAAACTTGTGCCCCAGGAACCTCAAAAGAAATATCTTTGGTGTAAATACGCTCTAATGCCAATTGTGGTTGAGCTTGTTGTTCTTCACTCATTCTTTGATCCTTAATATAAAGTGATGATTTTAGTAGAATTAAGCCAGTAATTCATCAAGTTTGCCTTCACGCTCTAAAGCATAAAGCTGGTCGAAACCACCGATGAATTGATCCTTAATAAAAATTTGTGGCACAGTGCGGTGATTGGTACGCTGCATCAATTCAAGACGTACTTCAGGTGCTTCTTGAGATAGATTAATTTCTTTATATGCGACACCTTTACGCTCAAGCAACTGTTTTGCACGCACGCAATAAGGACACACAGTCGTTGAATAAACAATAACGTCAGCCATGATCAATCTCCTGTTCGTGGATTATTTGCTTTTCACCAAAGGTAAACCTTGGGCTTTCCAGTTGCTGATGCCGCCATCAAGACGGTATGCATCGGCATGACCCACTTGTTGTAGCGCAGTACCAGCCACCTGTCCAAGGTTGCAAATGAACACCAAAGGGCGATCAGATGCTTTCAGCTCTTCAACATGCTTTGTAATCTGGCTATATGGAATGTTACGGCTGCCGCTGATATGACCTTCACGGAAGTCTTTGGCATCGCGTAAATCAATCAGCATGGCATTTTTTGCTTTGACTAAAATTCCCAGCGACTGCGGAGAAATTTTACGACCGTTACGTTGACCTTCGATAATGAAGAACAAAACTACCAATACCGCGAGTGTTCCAAATAAGAAGGGGTGATTCCCCATAAACTCGAACCAACGTTCCACAATTCACCTAATTACAATTTTAAAATTGCCAAGAGTATAGCTCATAAATATGGTGATCAAAATCACCGCTTCAAGGGTTGAGGCACAAGAAAATTAATTTTTTTGCTGTGCTTCAGTGATTTCATCGATTAAACGCAAATAGCTGTCCAGTCGGCGCGGTAAAATTTCACCCGCACTCGCGGCCTGACGTAAAGCACATTGTTTTTCATGCTTATGCGTGCAGTTCCGGAACTGACAGTGTCC
This sequence comes from Acinetobacter sp. YH12254, assembly GCF_013417415.1. NCBI lineage: Bacteria > Pseudomonadati > Pseudomonadota > Gammaproteobacteria > Moraxellales > Moraxellaceae > Acinetobacter > Acinetobacter sp. YH12254. The sequence goes on from NZ_VPEB01000013.1 coordinate 66,800, forward strand.
GAGCAGGTTTTCAATTTCAGGAAAACCGATTTGTACCTTATCTAAAGGCAGATGCCACAGGCCAAATTCACGAATTCCCGGAGAGTCGATCAGGGCAGCACCTTCACCAAAACCGATCAAACGGGTTGAGGTGGTGGTGTGCTGACCGAGTGCCGAGTTTTCCGAAATAATATTGGTTTTCTGGGCTGCATCTGGCACGATCGCATTGATCAGCGTACTTTTACCGACACCCGATTGACCGACAAAAGCCACCGTTTCATTTTCCAGACGATTGGACAATACAGTCAGATCACCATCGGACTGGGTTTGCATTACTTCATAACCGAGGTCTTGATATTCTTGTAGCAGAGTCAGAATTGGATCGTTCTCTTTTAACAAATCGGCTTTGTTCATCACTAGAAGCGCAGGAATATCGGCATCGGCACAGGCCACCAGATAACGGTCGATCAGGCCCGGTGCTGGCTCAGGCAATGGTGCAAACACAATCACAATCAGTGAAATATTGGCCGCTACCGGTTTAACCTTGTGATAGCGGTCAGGACGGGTCAATAAGGATTTACGTGGATGAATCGCCGTAATAATTCCTAAACCGGTATTCGGATCGGCTTGCCATTTAACCCGGTCACCCGTGACCAGTAAATCCAGATTGGTTCGGGTATGACAGCGCCAGACGCTGCCTAGTTCAATTTCTTTCCAGAAAGGTTCAGGCTCACCATCGGCGACCACAGGTTTTTCAGGGTGAATGTCAGGAGTAGACAAAGCTTGCACTTCAAGTTGGCGGCCGTAGTGTTGCACTACCAAACCTTCCAGATCACTGGAGGTATCGAGATCTTCTTGACGTGTTTTCTGTTGTTTCTGAATGCGGCGCTGTTGTTGCTCTGTCAGACGACGCTTACGTATTAAGGCCATTCATATCCTAAAAAACCGGGTAAATCAGATGGCAAAAATAGCATGAAGCAGCCCCCGAATGACACCCAAGATGTAATTAATTTGCTACTATAGTTGTTTTTAAACCCAATAAGATTGCACATTTATGAGCAGCACCGCTGATACCCGCCTGATTTGGATTGACCTTGAAATGACAGGTCTAGACACAGACAATGACCAAATTATTGAAATTGCGACGATTGTAACCGATGACAATTTGAATATTCTGGCAGAAGGTCCTGTGCTTGCGGTGCATCAGCCTGCACGTCTGTTAAATGCCATGGATGAGTGGAACACTCGTCAACATGGTCAATCGGGTCTGATTGAACGGGTGCGTCGCAGTAAACTGACGGCTCAGGATGCAGAACAGCAAACCATTGAATTCCTGAAAAAATGGGTCAATCCAAAGTCATCCCCGATGTGTGGCAACTCGATCTGTCAGGATCGCCGTTTCTTGCATCGCCTGATGCCTGAGCTGGAGCAGTATTTCCATTACCGTAATCTGGATGTATCTTCAGTGAAAGAGCTGGCAAAACGCTGGCGTCCAGAAATTATGAGTGGTCTCAAGAAAAATGCTTCGCATCTGGCGATGGATGACATTCGTGATTCAATTGCCGAACTGAAATACTATCGTCAATATTTCTTTATCATGAATAAAGACTAAGTTTAGATGGATTGAAAGAGGCGCAAGCCTCTTTTTTTATGAGATTGATGCTTTTTTCTTTTGATATAAACTCTCAATCAGTTCAAATATCACCCAGGATATCAGTACCAAAATCAGATGGGTCTGGGTTTCATGGCGATCTAGGATCACATATCCGAATAGGCTTAAAATCAGCAAACGAATAAAAATACTCAGCGCATAGTTTTTCTGTTTTTGGCTACTGTAAAAATAAAAATGTAGAGTGATCAGGATAAAATTGAGAGCCAAAAGAGCATTGATCAGCACAGTGTTTGACTCCCATATTTAAAGTTTTATGTATGAATTTTATCCAATTATAAATGTTCCTGAATTTATCTTTCTGATTTTGCTGATAGATTTTGTATCAAAATTTTAGAAGCAGTAAAAAAATGCTGACTTTGCTAAAATAAGCCGTGATTTAACAGCTATTGATGACTTATGACTGAACTGCTTCAAGACGATGAATATGAGCGCCGCTTTGCGGGTGTTGCCAAAATTTATGGAGAAGACAGCTTCAGTCATTATGAAAAAAGTCATGTGATGGTGATTGGCATCGGTGGTGTCGGTTCTTGGGCAGTAGAAGCGCTGGCACGTAGCGGTGTGGGCGAGCTGAGTTTGGTCGATATGGATGTGGTGGCGGCATCCAATATTAATCGTCAATTGCCTGCCATGAGCACGACCTTGGGCCATGAAAAAATTGCAGTGATGGCCGAGCGTTGTCATGCCATTAATCCACGGATCAAGATCAATCTGATTGATGACTATCTGACGCCGGAAAATATCAAAGAAATTTTAGCAGGTAATCCTGATTTAATTCTCGACTGTATTGATGATGTGAAGGCCAAATTTGCCTTGATGCTGCATTGTCGCTTTAACAAGATTCCCTTGATTGTGTCAGGCGGAGCAGGCGGTAAACTGGATCCACTGAAAATTCGTGTCGCAGACTTATCTAAAACCGAACAGGACCCGATGCTGGCCAAATTGCGTGCCCAGTTACGCGGCAAAGGTATTTGTAAAAAACCTAAAGAAAAATTCGGCATTACCTGTGTCTATTCAATCGATAATCCGTTCTCGAGTGCCGATGTCTGTGCCAGTGCCGGCTTGCGCTGTGGTGGTTATGGCTCTGCCGTGGTGGTGACTTCAAGCTTTGCCATGGTCGCTGTGGCAGAAGGCTTGAAGAAGCTGGATAGTAAAAGAGCAAAAGCCTGATTTACAAAATAAAAAGCACAAGATATGTGCTTTTTTTGAGACGGCGTTTAGAATGAAAGGATTCATTTGCAGAACAAAAATAATGTTTTGGAGCAGTTATGTGGTTCTTGCTGGTATTGATTTTGGGGATAGGGGCTTTGGGAATCTGGATGTGGAAACGTCCGGATCCGGTAAAACGTGATCAGGCCAAAGCTGTGCAGCATGATCTATGGATTGAGCAGCTTGATGCACAGCTCAAGCATGCGGCGCGCTTGAGTTCAGATCCTGAACATCCGAATTATGCACGTGCCTATCAGATTTACCAGAATCTTGCCCAGCAACAGGAAATTCCACAGGCTTATGTCGGCATGGGGCTGATGCATTTGCAGGGTCTGGGACATGCGCAAAATACGGAAACAGCCATCATTTATCTCGATAAAGCCTTTCATCTGGGCAGTGATGACGCGGCTTATTATCTGGGGCAGATTCATGAGGAGCAACGCTATCAAATGGCTGACCCGGAAAAGGCGCTGTACTGGTACCGACATGCCGTAGCCCGTGGCAATCTGGATGCCCAGTACCGCATCACTGAACTTTCTTCCACTACAGAAACAAATCCAGAAGAGAAGAACGCTGAACAGCAGCGCTTGGCCTTACTCATTCAAAATGCCGGGCAAGGACATAGCAATTCGCAGTATCAACTGGCGCAGTATTATTTAACAGATTCAGCGGCTCAAGATTCGGTTCAGGGAGTTCATTATCTGTTTTTAGCTGCGCAGCAAGATCATCTGGCTGCCAATCAGCAGATCGCCGATGATTATGCGCGTGGACAGAGGCTGCCCCAAGACCAGACTCAAGCCCTGCAATTTATTAAACGCTGTATCAGTCTTGGTGATCAAAAAGGTCTCTATGATTATTATGCTGGCGTACTGCAAGGCCGTATCGATACCGACCAGCGTCAGCGCGTGTTCCAGCATTTGATGCAGCAGTCCAAAGAACATGCCGATGCGCATTCCAAGACTTTAATTGGACTGGCTTATTTTCATGGCTGGTATGTCGATAAAAATGAAACCATGGCGTTTCGTTACTGGTCTGAAGCTGCCAATACTCAGCATCCGCCCGCTTTATGCATGATTGCCGCGCTGTATTTTGAACAGCATCTAGTGGCTTATGAGCCGCAAAAGGCATTTGAATTATATCAGGCAGCATTTCAGCTCAGTTCCGATGATGCTTATGCACAAATGGGTCTGGCACTGTGTTATTTAAATGGCATCGGTACTGTAAAAGACACAGCCAAAGCCACCAGCATGATTCAGGCAGTGGCCCAGCAATACTGGCAGATCGAGGCTCAGTCTGAGGCAGATTTAATTTATGTGGTCGGGCGTTTTTATAGTCTGGCGGAATATCCATTGCCGACACGCGACAAAGCCATTCAATATCTGAATCAGGCGGTTGCGAAAGGCTCCAAGGAAGCAGCCTGGTTCCTGTATCAGGCTCTGTCAGGTCTTTATCCGGTCTTTATCCTTAATCCAGAGCAGGCCAATCGTTATCTGCATCAGGCTGCACAACTGGGACATGCACAGGCACAGGCAGAATTGGGCTTGGAGTATCTTAAAGGAAAACAGATTGCGCAGGATATTGCCTTAGGTTTGAGCTATCTGCAAAAAGCGGCTGCTCAGCAGAATAGTGTGGCACTGAATGCGCTGGGGGAAGCGTTTGAAAATGGCATAGGCACTGAGGCAAATATCGAACAGGCGGTACAGTATTACCGTCAGGCGGCAGCGCAGGTCAATGCCGATGCTTATAGTCATCTGGGACGTTTATATACCAAGGGAATTGGGGTGGAACGCGATATTGGAGTCGCGCGGGACTGGCTGGAAAAAGGCAGTTTGCTCGGGCATGAGCGATCAACTGAATTATTGAAAAATGTGCATGCCTATTTGCAAATGAAGTAATTTTTATTGACATCACGCAATATAAAAAACCGCTGTTAGACAGCGGTTTTTTTATGGTTCAAGCTTTGTTTAAGGTAATTGCTGGATTGGACTACCACCTAATGCCTGCATTAAAGTCACATAGGCATTGTACTGGTTCTGTCGGGTTTGTACCAAAGACAGTCGTGCATTCCGTGTGGTTTCCTGCGCATCTAGCAGGTTCTTTAACGCCACCGCGCCATTACGATAACGTACTTCAGTCAGACGTTCGGTACGTTCAGCCAGTTCGACATTACGTTGCTGCAAAGTGACTTGCTTACTGATTTCAGTCCGGTTCGATAAGGCATTTTCCACATCGGCAAAGGCTTCATACATGGTCTGGCGATATTGCATAATCGCTTTTTCATATTCCAGCTCATTGACTTGCAGATCACGTTTCATGTCATTCCATTGCAGGAAGGGCAAGGTCAGACCCGCACCTAAAGTCGCCACCGGATTCTTCAACGCATTTGAAAGCGAGGTACTGCTGCCAATACCTGTGGTCAAATTCCCAGTCAGACTGATTGAAGGATAATAACTGGCTTTGTTGGCATCCTTATTGGCCAGCGCTTTACGCAAACGTAGTTCAGTCGCTTGGAGGTCGGGACGACGGGACAATAAACTCGCGGGTAAGTCGGCCTGAATACTCGGTAATTGAATATTCGGTAAACGGCTTGGCTCCTGAATAGAAAGCTGTTGTACTGGCATATGCAGCAATACTGCGAGGCCGGTACGCGTTTCCACCCGTTGCTGCTCAATCTGGCTTAAGGTGGCTTGCTGGCTTTGAATCGCCTGTTCGGCCTGGGTTAAATCCAGACCGGACACCGCACCGGCACGATATTGTACCTGCACCAGATCATAGGTTTTTTGCGCCGTTGCCAGATTTTGCTGTACCACGCTATAACGCTCGTTTAAATAAGCCAATTGCCAGTAAAGCTGTGCCGTGGTGCCAATCAGGCTCTGCGCTGTCGCCTGTAAGTCTTGTGCAGATGCCAAGGCTTCCCAGCGCGCCGCTTCAGTCTGATTGGCCAGTTTGCCAAACAGATCCAGTTCATAGCTTAAGCCCGGATAGCCCAGTGAAAGACCCGTCAAAGCATTGCTGCCACCCTCCAGATCAAAACGCTGACCCGTTGAAATTCGTGCATCACCGACACGGACGCCTTGCTGGCTTTGTGCCTGTCTGGCCTGAATGCGCGCCTGCTGTAAACTTATGCCAGCCACCGCCAGATCTGTATTCTGCGCCAGCACTTGATCGACCAGACTGTTCAATTGCGGATCTTTAAATAAGGTCCACCATTGATCTGCCAGAATGTCGGCATGGATCTGCTGACTTAAAACCTTATTATTTTGAAAATTGCCAGGCATATTAATCGCAGGCTGCTCATAAGGTGTTTTTACCACTGCCGCACAACCGGTCAGCGAGCTTCCCAGCAACAGGGCACTGGCAAGCTTGGTTAAATTCATTTGCATATCAGGTTCCTTATTCGCGAGAAAGCGCATCGACTGGATTCAGACGAGCGGCATTACGTGCCGGGATAAAGCCAAACACAATTCCAATCAGGCTTGAGCAGACAAAGGCAGCCACAATCGAAGTGGTTGAATAGGCCATCTGGAAAGTACCGCCAGCAAAGTGTGTAATTAGCTGGCCAATCCCGAGCGAGAGCAGCACACCCAAAATACCGCCTAAAATACACACCAGCACTGCTTCAATCAGGAATTGCTGCAAAATATCACTTTGACGTGCACCTACTGCCATACGTACCCCAATTTCCTGAGTACGTTCAGTCACGGACACCAGCATGATATTCATCACCCCGATCCCGCCGACCACCAGTGAAATCACAGCAATCGCCGAAATTAAAAGCGTCATAGTCGCTGTGGTCTGCTGAATGGTTTCACGAATACTGTCGGCATTCTGGGTAAACACATCCTGCGCGCCATGGCGCTGTACCAACAGGTTTAAAATTGCATTTTCAGCCGCCGCACTTGGGTATTCATCCTTAATCCGCACAATGATGCTGCGAACGTTAGATTGCCCCAGCATACGACTCATCACGGTAGAATACGGCAGGTAGACATTCAGGCTGTCATTATTGCCCATCATGCCTTTTTGCGCATCAATCACCCCGATAATCCGGCTCGGGACGCTACCCAGTAAAATCACCTGACCCACCGGATTAGTACCATCCTTAAAGAAAGTGTTTTTGGTATTGGTATCAATGACAACATCTTGTGCCTGTTGCATGACGCTACTGCGGTCAAAGGGCTGACCGGACTGGAAAGTCATGCCACGCACATAGAAGAAATCTTCACTGACGCCATTGACCGTGGTTGAGGCTTCAATTTCTTTATAACGGCCGGTAACACTGCTGTTCACAGAGGGACTGACGCCATCGACATACGGTTGTTCGGCCAGTGCATCGGCATCGGCCGGAATCAGGGTTTTGGACTGAGAAGATCTGGAATTGTCCCCAAAGCCCCGCCCCTGAAATACGGTAATGGTATTGGTGCCCAGACTGCTGATATTTTCCAGAATCTGCTTCTGTGAACCATTCCCCAAAGCCACCACTGAAACCACCGAAGCGATCCCGATAATGATCCCGAGCATGGTCAGGAAAGTCCGCATGCGATGCGCATTCATGGCCAGCAACGCCATACGGAAGGCCTCACCCAGACGGTCAACCGCAGAACGCCATGAAGAAATCTTCTTTTGTTGATTACGGATCAGCGGCTGCTTTTCCAGATGGTCTTCGGCTTCAGGCACATTCGGCTGATCGGAAATGATATTTCCGTCTGAAATTTCAATGATTCGTGTTGCGTTTTTTGCCACATTATGATCATGCGTAACCAGAATGATGGTATGACCCTTGGCATTCAGTTCGCGCAAAATACGCATCACTTCAATACCGCTGTTCTTGTCTAAGGCACCGGTCGGTTCATCGGCCAAAATCACGTCACCGCCATTCATCAGTGCACGGGCAATTGACACACGTTGCTGCTGACCGCCTGACAGTTGACTCGGACGGTTCTGGGTTTTTTCACCCAGACCCAGATCGGTCAGAATTTTGACCGCACGCGCATGCCGTTCCGATGAATCTGCACCCGCATAAATCGCAGGGACTTCGACATTGCCTGCTGCGTTTAAATCGCCGAGCAGGTGATAACGCTGAAAGATAAAGCCGAAATATTCACGGCGTAACTGCGCCAGTTCATCTGCTTCCAGTTCCCGGGTTTCACGGCATTTGACCTTGTAGCTGCCGGTGGTCGGTTTATCCAGACAACCCAGAATATTCATCAGGGTTGATTTGCCCGAACCGGACTGGCCGACAATCGCCACCAGTTCACCCGGATAAATCTCCAGATTCACCCCTTTTAAAATCTGGACTGTGCCTTCACCCGCAGGGAATTCACGTACCAGATTTTTCACCTCGAGCAGAGGCTGCTGTTGTGAAGTCATGCTTACATTCTCATTGGGCCACGGCTATTACCACCGCGTTTTGCTGCATCATTGGAAGTATCAGAACCATCGGCAATCACCACCTGATCACCACGTTTTAAACCTTTCAGCACTTGTGCAGTGGCACGGTTATTCAAACCGATCAGCACAGGGGTTGGTTTTGCAGTACCATCGGCTTGCAAGACACGAACCATGGCACGTTGCGCTTTGCCTTGTTCAATCAGCGCAATTTCAGCGTCAGACAGATTTAGGTGGGCAGGGCGTTCAGCGGCAGGACGATTGCCTTGAGTTGATTCAGTTTCAGGACGTGCTGCTGGATTAGCTTCGCTACGGGAACCTTCTCCGCGAGAACCTTCACCCCGATTGGCACGTGCCGGACGATTTGAGCTCTGAATCGCAGCGGCTGGAATGGTCAGCACATTTTTAGCTTCATCCAGCACGATATAAACCTGCGCCGTCATATCAATACGCAGTTTGCCGTCTTCATTTGGCACATCAAATAAAGCGTTGTAATACACCGCAGAACTTGACGATGAACCAGATGTATTTGAATCGGTATTAATCGAATTGGGTGCAGGTTCAACCTGACGTAGTTTGGCGTAAATCTTTTTCTCGTTATTGCCCAGCGTGGTGAAATAAACGGTTTGGCCTTCTTCCACTTTCATCACATCTGCTTCAGAAATTTCAGCTTTGATGGTCATGGTGTCGAGCTTGGCCAGTTTCACAATGGTCGGTGCACTTTGATTGGCATTCACGGTTTGACCTTCTTCGGTCACAATCGCCACAATCGTGCCATCCATCGGTGCCACAATCTGGGTATAACCCAAGTCTTCTTTGGCAGTTGCCAAGGTCAGGCGCGACTGTTCGATCTGTGCATTGATTGCCGTGATATCGGCCTGAGCCGTTTTATAACTGGCAAATGCAGATTCCAGCTCTGAACGGGAAGTCGCATCCTGTGCATACATGGCTTTCTGACGATTGTATTCAGCTTCAACTTTGGCCAGATTCGCCTGTCTCACCGCAAGCTGTGCCATCTGGTTTTTAATGCTGGCTTCAGCAGTTTTTAAATCATTTTCCTGACGAACAGAATCAATTCGTGCAATCAGCTGACCCTGTTTAACCTGATCACCGAGTTCCACATACATTTGTCTCACTTGGCCAGAAACCTGGGCACCTACGCTGACCATTTTGGTGGCTTCTAAAATACCGGTCGCCAGTACAGAACTTTCAATATCACCCTGCGTCACTTCAGCAGTAATATACTGTGGCGGCTGTTCTTTAGGTTTGAGGAAATACCACCCCGCAACGATTAACACAATGGCAATCACGGCGGCCATAATTAGTTTCGTCGGTTTTATTTTTGGCATATTGAGTACGAATTCGGATCAAAGATAGGGATTGATTATAAAAGCGAAATTGGGATAAATCGTGAATTTTTTGAATTATAATGAGAATTATTTTCTATTGGCTGATTTCTGAAAATATCGTCCATACAGACCATTTTAAAATGCTCCATGAATTGCTTGTTCTGACATTGATAACAGGATTTGACCCTCTATAGATAACATCGATCCTGTTTAAAAGATCATCAGGTGACTCTTGAATAAAATGATCACTGTCCCCAACAGTATTTTTTCAATCAAAGCGCTGCACAAATAAAATCGAGTGTGAATCAATAAAGACATAAGACCAAACATACTAGATTTGTTGTGTGATATTTGTTTTAAGGCTGTTTCTGGCTTAATTTTCCTCCCTCTAGTCCAGAGAGCAAAAACCAGTTGAAAATTAAGTAGAAAAAAAAATTAAAAACCCATGTTTTATATATGGATTTAAATAAATAAAGCTTGTAAGATTTAATTCCATAAAAAAATTATGGTTTTACCACTTAACAAGAAAACGCACATTTATTGTGCAAAAATAATACAACTTTGCTCGCAACATTGATGAGGGTTTAACGATGGAATGGAATGAAAGCTATAATATTGGAATCGACGTAATCGATAATCAGCACCGTCAAATTTTAGATTATATCAATGCTTTGGAGCAGGTAAAAAGCACAGGAGATCGCGATCGAATCAAAGAGGTCTTGGAGGATTTAATCGATTATACCCAGTCACATTTCAGCTTTGAAGAAAACCTGCTGGAACAGGTCAGTTATCAATACCTAGCTTCGCATCGTGGTATACATGAATTATTTGTGAAACGACTCAATGATTATCGTCTCAAGTTCGAGAAGGGAGAATCGATTGAAAATGATTTATATCGTTTATTGTCCAAATGGCTGATCAATCATATTCAACATGATGATCAGGACTATGTCGATGCAGTGCGCGATAATATGTTGAGTTATTTACGTGCTCAGGAAAGCAAAAAAGGCAAGGGCTGGTTTGCACGTTTCTTTGGTTAAGCACTCGGCGCTAAAAATAAGCGTTGACCGCACATTTCAGCAATGGCCTGTAAGATGAGATGTTCAGGGTTCTCTTTGGACATCCCTTTAATGGCTGCATCAATACGGATTAACAGCTGGGGCCAGCTCAAAAAGCGTTGTGGGCTGAGACGGCGTAAAGCTTGCTGATATAGCCCGACTTTGGTTTTCCAGATTCCAATTTGCAAGGCATTTTGCGGCTGTTCAAACAGTTGCATCAACAGACGCATTTCCTTGCTCAGGCTCCATAAGATCAGGCTCATCGGTTCACCTGAAGCGACCAGATACTGGAAAATCTTGATCGATTGCGAGAGATTGCCTTGCAGCAGGGCATCACTCAAATCATAGGTGCTATAGCGTGATTGATCCTGTAAGCAGGCATATAAATGATCAATCTGAATCACATCAACTTCCGTAAAGGTGTCACTGACCCGCATCAGGCTGTTTTTGGCTGCCAGCAAGTTGTGCTCATGATGCTGTTCCAGCCATTGCCAGGCATCATGGGCCAGTTTAATCCCCAGTTTCTCTGCTTCAACTGCCAAAATTTGCTGACGATCGCGTGGATAATTTGCAGTAAGCGCAACGCAGACACCATTGGCCTCAACCGTCTGGAAGAAGCTGGATTTGAGGCTGCTCGCATCTTGCTTGGGCATAACGACCAATAGCAGATTATCACTGTCTTGTTGTAAATAGCTTTTCAGCAGTTTGAGGCTACTGGCATCTGGTTTGATATTGCCATGCACTTCAACTGCCAGTTGGGTTGAGAACAATGACAAACTGTTCAATGCATTAAAGACATTTTTCCACTCAGAAACTGAACTGACATCATAACGTTGACGTTCGATATCTTTGGCTTGCCAATGTGCGCGAAAGGCATCGATCAGGTTTTGTTCTAGCAAAGGCTCTTGACCATGCAAGACCCAGGCACCGCGAGCTTCATCGACACGTTTTAGGGCTTGCAGATAGTCAAGTTTCATAAGGCGTTCTTATTGAGCAGGTTGCGCTGGGGTATTTTGTTTGGCCAAGGGGAGGCGGTTCGATGAAATCTGACGCGCGATCTGCTGTGCCACATCATCAATAATCACCTGATTCAAAAACTTTTGTTCCTGGTCATCAGTGTTGACTGTTTCAATGTCATATTGATAAGTACGCGTTGCCACCACAGTGCGTGGTTCGGTCACCGGATTGCCTTGCGCATCTTCAATGCGGAAGGTTACATTTAAACGCAGCAAGGTTTCTACCAGCTTGCCGTTTAATTCTAAGCGGCGCGGCGTGTAATCGAGAACACGCAATACATAAGCATTAGGTGCATTACTTAGCTGTACGCCTGCAGCACCGAGGTAAACTGCCAGTTTTTCTTGCAGTTCTTCAGTATTGGGCGGTAAAGACAGGCTCATGACAGAGTAAGCAACAGGTGCGGAGCTCGGATTGGTTCCTTTCAGATGAAAACCACAGCCGACTAAGCCTGCACTCAGACCACAAGTTAAAACAATTGCTGCTAAACGTTTGCCCAAATGCATGTGTTGCCCTCTATGCTTCCCGAAGGGGAATATTTGAAATCCTGAACTGGATTGTAAAGTCAAAGCCCGTTGGCTGGCAACGGGCTTTGTTTGGGAATTGTGAAATCCTTTTGTTCCCTCATCCTAACCTTCTCCCAGAGGGAGAAGGAAATTTCCCTCTCCTTCTAGGAGAGGGTTAGGGAGAGGTGGATTCTTAAACCACCAAATTCACTAATTTATTCGGTACCACAATTTCTTTCTTGGTTGGGCCAGTCAAGAATTGTTGAACTTCAGGCAATGCTTTGGCTTGAGCCAAGATGTCATCTTTAGAGGCATCTACAGATACTTCTAACTTGCCACGGAGTTTACCGTTGACTTGAACCACGATGGTTTGCGTATTACGTGTCAGCGCAGACTCATCTACCGCAGGGAACAAAGTTGAATTCAATTCAATCCCAAATTCAGCCAATAAAGTCTGGCTTAAATGCGGTGCAAATGGTGCAAGTAAAGTTAACAGCGTGGTAATTGATTCACGTGCAACAGCAACGTCATTGTCATCTTGGGCTTCAAACTTGTTGTTCGCGTTTAGAAGTTCCATCAATGCAGCAATTGCAGTGTTAAATGCATGACGACGTTCGATGTCATCACCGACTTTTTGGATGGTTTCATGAGTTTTACGACGTAGGTCTTGTGCAGCCGTAGACAGTGCCGCTTTGTCGATGTTTGATGCACTGTTACCTTTTTCAAGGAAGCCTGTTGCTAAACGCCATACACGTTTCAGGAAGCGGTTTGCACCCTCAACACCGGCGTCAGACCATTCTAGTGATTGATCTGGTGGAGCTGCAAACATCATGAACACACGTGCCGTATCTGCGCCGTACTGGTCAATAATTGATTGCGGGTCGATACCGTTATTTTTCGATTTCGACATTTTTTCCTGACCACCAACAATTACGTCCTGACCATCACCTTGGTATTTCGCAGACAGAATACGCCCTTTTTCATCACGTTCGAGATCGATATCTGCAGGGTTAAACCAGGTTTTCTTGCCTGATTCAGCTTCACGGTAATAAGTATCTGCCAAAACCATACCTTGAGTTAACAGGTTGGTAAATGGTTCATTACCTTGTACTACACCTTCATCACGCATCAATTTGTGGAAGAAGCGTGCATAAAGTAAGTGCAGAATCGCGTGTTCAACACCACCGATGTATTGGTTCACAGGCAACCAGGTTTGACCCGCTTCAGGTTTCACCATACCATCGGTAAAGTCTGGAGATGCATAACGTGCATAGTACCAAGATGATTCCACGAAGGTATCCAGCGTATCTGTTTCACGACGTGCGTCGCCACCACAACATGGACAAGTCGTTTCATAGAACTCAGGCATTTTGTTCAGTGGGTTACCTGAACCATCTGGAACAACGTCAGTCGGAAGAACCACAGGAAGTTGATCTTCTGGCACTGGTACCTGACCACAGGTGTTACAGTTGATCATTGGAATTGGACAGCCCCAATAACGCTGACGAGATACACCCCAGTCACGTAAACGGAATTGAACTTTAGAACTTGCCAGGCCTGTTGGTTCTAATTTAGCAAGGAATGCATCGTATGCACCCTGGAAATCCAAACCGTCAAATTCGCCTGAATTAATCAGTTTACCTTCTTTAGAGCCGTACCATTCTTGCCATTGAGTTGCATTAAAGTCCGCATCGTCTGCGCCTTTGGTATCAATCACTTGCTTGATGGTCAGGCCATATTTGTTGGCAAATTCGAAGTCACGTTCATCGTGTGATGGAACCGCCATCACCGCACCAGAACCATAAGACATCAATACATAGTTGGCGATCCAAACCGGAACTTCCTCGCCAGTCACAGGATGCTTCACAGAAAGACCGGTTGCCATGCCTTTCTTTTCAGCAGTCGCAAGATCCGCTTCTGCCACAGAACCCATACGGCATTCTTCAATGAATGCAGCCAATTCTGGGTTTGTTTCAGCCGCTTTCAGCGCCATCGGGTGTTCTGCTGCAACTGCAACATACGTTACACCCATTAAGGTATCGGCACGAGTAGTGAATACCGTTAAACCGTCTGCATAGATTTCTGGATTTGCTGAAGGGAAACTAATGTCCATCCCTTGTGAGCGACCAATCCAGTTACGTTGCATGGTCAGAACTTGTTGAGGCCAACCGTCTTTCAATGTGTCTAGATCATCTAATAATTCTTGCGCATAATCGGTAATGCGGAAGTAGTACATTGGAATGTCACGTTTTTCAACCAATGCACCTGAACGCCAGCCGCGACCATTTTCAACCTGTTCGTTGGCAAGCACAGTCTGATCGACCGGATCCCAGTTTACAGTTGAAAGTTTACGGTAGATCAAGCCTTTTTTATAAAGCTGAACAAATAGCCATTGTTCCCAACGATAGTATTCTGGGGTACAGGTGGCAAATTCACGATCCCAATCCACTGCAAGACCGAGTTTTTTTAACTGGTCGCGCATGTAAGCAATATTTTCAAATGTCCATTTTGCTGGTGCAACCTGATGTGCAATCGCTGCGTTTTCAGCAGGTAGACCGAAAGCATCCCAACCCATTGGTTGTAGGACCGTTTCACCTTTTAAGCGATGGAAACGGCTGATCACGTCACCAATCGTATAGTTACGCACATGACCCATATGTAGCTTGCCACTTGGGTAAGGGAACATCGAGAGAATATAACGACGTGGACCTTCTACTTTGTCGGCAACTTTAAAGGCTTTGCGAGATTCCCAATCCTGTTGGACTTGAGGCTCGATCGCACTGGCTTGATATTCGGAATCAATGTGAGTAGTCATAAACGTATCAGTGAATTACGGTGAAAAAAGTCTGTTGCACAGCATAGCGCAAAATGCACCTAAAAGTGAATTTTGCGCCGGCATTTCCCGAAGAAAAAACACGCTGTTCTATATAGAGGTGTCTTATAAAGCAACTGCACGATTTTTAGATTGCTGCAAGGCTTCGTTCGCTTCACGTTGTTGCTGGTCCTGATTCGCAGGAATTTGAGGCTGTTGCAGTTGTTCTTGAGGTGTGTTCTCGGTTTGAACTTCAGTTTCAGCTGTTCTTGGAGATGCCGGTGCTGAATTTTTCCAGCCATAGGTATCGACAGTTGTGGCTTTTTTCGCTGTTTTCGGGGGCGGTGTTTTTGTATAGTGCGTGGTGCCCTTGGCATCGACCCATTTATAATACTGGATTGCTGAAGCACTACTGCTACAAATGCCCAGAGAAATTGCACAACTCAGACTTAAGGCAGTTAAAAAAGATATTTTCATTGTTTTTGAGCCTCTGTGTTCTAGCCATAAAATACTACAAAACATTGTAGTGATTTTCACAGTAAAAATAATGAATTTTTATCCGCTCTATTCATGATCACGGATCGAACAGCTTCTGCATCTCGTTTGTAGAAGTGGTGAGCAAATTTTCAGACACAAAATTTATTGATAAACAACTTTACTGGATTTAATAAAAATTCATTCATTTTTTTTATATAAGACATACTAAAAATTTATAAAATTAAATATATAAGTTTATGAATTTTATTGGATTAAATATTATTAGATTAATTCTTTATTACTGTCCTTGCTCTAGATTGCTGTTAAAAACAGCAAATCAGGTGTTTTTAAGCGCATATTGCCTGTTTTTTAAACTTGACTTTAAAGCCTGAAAACACAAGAATGCTGCAATAGTTTTATATGCCTTAATCGATCACCCTTCGACTAAGTGTCATTTCATGCAGTGGGCGATTTCTCTAGCCGAGAAATTGAACAAAGCTAAGCAAAATATGTTTATCCCAACATGTTTTAGGTCTTGTATTGCTCGAACAGCCAAAAGATCAGATTTTTTTCCTATTGCTATGAAAACTATGAAATTTGTGTGCTATAACAGTGCAGACAGTTAACAAATGAAACACTGCAAATGCCTCCCATTTGTGCAGTGTCATAATATTAGGGTGAATCACGTTGGAACTTCTATCTGGTGGTGAAATGCTTGTTCGCGCATTAGCGGACGAAGGCGTTGAACATGTTTTTGGATACCCAGGCGGCGCAGTTCTTCATATTTATGATGCGCTATTTCAACAAGACAAAATCAATCATTACCTCGTACGTCACGAACAAGCTGCCGGTCACATGGCGGATGCTTACTCACGCGTCACAGGTAAGACCGGTGTGGTGCTGGTGACCTCAGGTCCGGGTGCAACCAATACGGTAACGCCAATTGCAACGGCCTATATGGACTCAATCCCGATGGTGATTTTGTCAGGTCAGGTTGCGAGTCATCTGATTGGTGAAGATGCATTCCAGGAAACCGATATGGTCGGCATTTCACGTCCAATCGTGAAGCATAGTTTCCAGGTGCGTCATGCCAGCGAAATTCCTGCAATCATTAAAAAAGCATTCTATATCGCGTCATCTGGTCGTCCAGGCCCTGTCGTAATCGATATTCCTAAAGATGCGACCAATCCTGCAGAAAAATTTGCTTACGAATACCCGGAAAAAGTGAAGATGCGTTCGTATCAGCCACCGTTTCGTGGTCACTCAGGTCAAATTCGTAAAGCGATTGAAGAATTAGTCAATGCTAAGCGCCCAGTAATTTATTCGGGTGGTGGTGTGGTTCAAGGCAATGCATCTGCACAATTGACAGAGCTTGCGCATCTATTGGGCTATCCGGTAACCAATACCTTAATGGGCTTGGGTGCATTCCCGGGTGATGATGAACAGTTCATCGGTATGCTCGGTATGCATGGTACTTATGAAGCCAACATGACCATGCACAATGCAGATGTGATTCTGTGTGTAGGCGCGCGCTTCGATGACCGTGTCACCAACAATCCGGCAAAATTCTGTCCGAATGCCAAAGTGATTCATATTGACATCGACCCAGCGACGATTTCAAAAACCATTATGGCGCACATTCCAATTGTCGGTGCGGTAGAGCCGGTATTGACTGAGATGTTGAATCAGTTGAAACAGCTGAATGTTTCCAAGCCAAACCCTGAAGTGATTGCGGCATGGTGGTCTCAGATTAATGAATGGCGCAAAGTGCATGGCGGTCGTTATGCAGCAGGTGTTGATGGTGTGATGAAGCCGCAACAAGTGGTTCAGGTATTGGATAAAGTGACCAATGGCGAAGCGATCATTACTTCGGACGTAGGCCAGCATCAAATGTTTGGTGCGATGTATTACAAATACAAGCGTCCGCGTCAATGGATCAACTCAGGTGGCCTAGGCACTATGGGTGTAGGTT
Organism: Acinetobacter sp. YH12254; assembly: GCF_013417415.1. Lineage (NCBI taxonomy): Bacteria > Pseudomonadati > Pseudomonadota > Gammaproteobacteria > Moraxellales > Moraxellaceae > Acinetobacter > Acinetobacter sp. YH12254. The sequence goes on from NZ_VPEB01000013.1 coordinate 84,233, forward strand.
TGCCTTATGCGATGGCTGCGAAGCTTGCCTTCCCGGATCAACAGGTGGTGTGTATTACGGGTGAAGCGTCGATTCAGATGTGTATCCAGGAGCTTTCGACCTGTAAGCAATATGGCTTGAACGTAAAAATATTGTGTCTGAATAACCGTGCTTTAGGTATGGTGAAACAATGGCAGGACATGAATTACGAAGGTCGTCATTCTAGCTCTTATGTAGAGTCACTGCCTGACTTTGCCAAGTTGATGGAAGCGTATGGTCACGTCGGTATTCAGATTGATCATGCCGATGAGCTTGAGTCGAAACTTGCAGAAGCGATGGCGATTAACGACAAGTGCGTATTTATTAACGTCATGGTTGATCGTACTGAGCATGTTTATCCGATGTTGATTGCAGGTCAATCGATGCAAGATATGTGGTTAGCAAAAGGGGAGCGCACAGCATGAGACATATCATCTCTGTACTTGTTGAAAACGAAGCAGGTGCGCTTTCCCGTTTAGTGGGCTTATTCTCTCAGCGTGGCTACAACATCGAAACATTAAACGTTGCGCCAACTGAAGATCCAACACTTTCTCGTTTGACTTTGACCACTTATGGCGATGATCACAAGATTGAGCAAATCACCAAGCAACTCAACAAGCTTGTTGAAGTAGTGAAAGTGGTTGACCTGTCTGAAGGTGCGCACATTGAGCGTGAACTGATGCTGATCAAAGTCAAAGCATTGGGTTCATCTCGCGACGAAATTAAGCGTACCGCAGATATTTTCCGTGGTCAGATTGTCGATGTAACACCAACGACTTATACCATTCAAATCGCAGGTACGACTGAAAAAGTTGATGCGTTTATTGATGCACTTGCAGAACACACCATTTTAGAAGTGGTGCGTTCAGGCGTTTCAGGTATTGCGCGCGGCGAAAAAGTTTTAACCATCTAATTTAAATATTTCCTCATCCTAATAAGAAGGGGGTATCAGGCAATGTAAATACAAGGGTCATTGCCTGATTTAAACAGACAAACAAGCATTAAGCGGAGACAGCAATGCAAATTTTTTACGATAAAGACACTGACTTATCTATCATCCAATCTAAGAAAGTAGCGATCATTGGTTACGGTTCACAAGGTCACGCGCATGCGCTTAACCTGAAAGATTCTGGCGTTGATGTCACTGTAGGTTTACGTGCGAACTCTACTTCTTGGAAAAAAGCTGAAAATTCAGGTCTTAAAGTTGCTGAAGTTGCTGCTGCTGTAGCGCAAGCTGACGTAGTCATGATCTTGACGCCAGACGAATTCCAATCTCAACTTTATCGTGACGAGATTGAGCCAAACATCAAGCAAGGTGCTACTTTAGCGTTTGCTCACGGTTTCTCGATTCTTTACAACCAAGTTGTTCCACGTGCTGACCTTGACGTAATCATGGTTGCGCCTAAAGCACCTGGTCACACAGTACGTTCTGAATACCAGCGTGGTTCAGGTGTTCCTGACTTAATCGCAATTCACCAGGATGCATCTGGTAACGCGCGTAACGTTGCACTTTCTTATGCTTCAGGCGTAGGTGGCGGCCGTACTGGTATTATCGAAACTTCATTCCGTGAAGAAACTGAAACTGACCTTTTCGGTGAGCAAGCAGTTCTTTGTGGTGGTGCAGTTGAACTGGTTAAAATGGGCTTCGAAACTTTGGTTGAAGCTGGTTATGCGCCTGAAATGGCGTACTTCGAATGTCTACACGAGCTTAAATTGATCGTTGACTTGATGTTCGAAGGCGGTATCGCGGATATGAACTACTCAGTATCGAACAACGCTGAATATGGTGAATATGTAACGGGTACTGAAGTAATTAACGAGCAGTCTCGTGAAGCGATGCGTAATGCACTTAAACGTATTCAATCTGGCGAATACGCGAAGATGTTCATTCAAGAAGGTGCTTTAAACTACCCTTCAATGACTGCACGTCGTCGTCAAAACGCTGCTCACGGTATTGAAGTAACTGGTAACAAACTTCGTGCGATGATGCCTTGGATTCAAGCAAATAAAATTGTTGATAAAGAGAAAAACTAATTTCTCGAATCAATTGATTTGAATGCGAAGACCCACTCATTTTGAGTGGGTTTTTTATTTTTGGTGTTACGTGCCTCAAAAGATGTAAGCAGTGCTTACATCTTTTTCGTACCTTGGATTCAAGCAAACAAAATCGTAGACAAAGAAAAGAACTAAGTTCTAATGTCTAAGTCAAAAAGCCCCTGTTTTTAACAGGGGCTTTTTTTGTGTGATAATGAAGTTAGTATTAACGTTACGTGCCTCAAGAAGAATAAAGCAGTGCTTTATTTTTTTCGTACCGTGGATTCAAGTAAACAAAATCGTTGATAAGGAGAAGAATTAATACTTCTTTTGGTTGAATTTTATGCTATAAAGACCTCGTTATTATGGGATTTTTTATTGGAAAATGCATGAAAGTTAAATGCTTAGGATTTGAGATTAGTACAGAAAAGAATCTAATAAATATTAATGATTTTATTGAGAGCAATTTAGTTTTTGAGATAAAAGATATTTTTAAGCGTGATGTATTTATTGATTGTAATGACCCTAATTACTACAAAGGATTAATTCTAACTATTAAAGATCAAAAAGCTTCTACAGCCAAAATGATATTCAATTCAGAAGGCTCATTTCGGGTTGCATAGCACCCATTATTAAGTTTTTGCTACTTCATCAAACAGTCACACAGAACACCTATGCTTTGCTTAAAACATACATAAGTAAGATAGGTGCGACATGAATCAGCCCTACAGCCAAGCCTTAACAAAACAACAAGCATTCCTTGATGGCTTTCAATTTGACTTAAAACAGCAACGTCTGAAAAGTCCTCAAAAATCATCTGCGCTTGCAGATTTGGTACGCCCCCGCTTAAAAATTGCCATAGTGACCGAAACATGGCCACCTGAAATTAATGGTGTAGCCCATTCACTGTTACAACTCTGCAAAGGGCTGAAAAAACAGGGGCATAAAATTTTATTGATTCGACCCGAGCAAAAAGGCATCTGTGCTGAATTTCAACCCTATCGGGAATGTTTGGTTAAAGCACAGCGTATTCCCAAATATTCAGGCTTACAGTTCGGTTGGCCGCAGTTTCTAAAAGTTCGCCATGCGGTAGAAGTCTTTGCACCCGATGTAGTGCATATCGTCACAGAAGGCCCATTAGGGCTTGCCGCGCAGCAAACTGCAAGATTCCTTAAAATTCCTGTATCGAGCGGTTTTCACTCTCCATTTCAGGAATTTAGCCGTTTCTTTGATTTGGCATTCTTGGTTAAACCTATTCAGCATTATCTCAAATGGTTTCATAATCATACCGCAATTACCTGTGTACCGAGTCGTGAGACTGCCGAAGCACTCCGCAAATTTGGAGTGACGTGTCCACTGGTTGTGGTGGGACGAGGGGTAGATACACAAGCCTTTTCACCTAAATGGCGTTCTGATTCCCTACGCCAGAGCTGGGGAGCTTCCAAAGAGACCCGTGTCATGTTGTATGTCGGGCGTTTATCGCCTGAAAAAGAAATACCAGTGGTGATTCAGGCATATTTCACATTGCGTCATATGCATTGTCAGGATGTGCGTCTGGTGGTGGTCGGAGATGGTCCAGACCGACAGCGCTTAGAGCAGTTGAATCATGATGCTTCGATTGTGTTTACCGGGAGTTTGCGTGGTCAACAGCTTGCTGAAGCCTATGCCAGTGCCGATGTGTTTTGCTTTGCGAGTCAGGTTGAAACCTTTGGCAATGTGGTATTGGAGGCGATGGCCAGTGGACTACCGGTTATTGCTTATGATTATGCTTGTGCACATCTACATGTACAACACGACCGAACAGGCTGGCTCAGCTCACTGGGTCTGCAAGAAGATTTAACAGCCAATATCTTAAAGTTACCAGATTATCACACACTTAGAAGAATGGGTGTGTATGCTTCACACTGTGCACAGAAGGTCGGATGGCAACATCCTGTAGAGCAGTTTGAACAGGTTCTGTACTCAATCACAAGGCAAAATAAATGACCTAATTAAAACAAGAGCGGGAGCAACATGATGAAAATCCACAATGCCAAACTCAAATTTTTAGAAATAGATTTAAAAGGCTGTGTCTACCTCAATCATCTCTCCCACTCAAATCGAATCGCTGCTTTTTTTAAAATCATTAGCTGTTTGGGGGATGGCGTGTTTTGGTATGTGATGTGTTTTGCTGCATGGGGACTTCGTGGCTTGGAGTATGGGCTACAGATGCTCTATATCATTTTGGGCGGAACGTTCGGTACGCTGATTTATAAAATTCTCAAAACAAAAACTGTACGTCCAAGACCTTATCAGGTGCATCAGGTGATTCGACTGGGTGAGCGGCCGCTGGATCATTTTAGTTTTCCGTCTGGACATACCTTGCATGCGGTAATGGCAACCACGGTCTTGGGTTATGTTGCACCGCTATTATTGCTGTTGATGCTCCCTTTTACGCTGCTGGTGGCTTTATCGCGCATGATTCTGGGATTGCATTATCCAAGTGATGTCGCAGTTGGGGCAATGATCGGAGGCATGATGGCCGTGGTCATTGTGCTGAGCGCACCTTATCTCAATATTATGTTGTAAAAATAAGTGAAAACTGAGGCGAAAGCTCGCAGATTTTTATAAATTTGCTAAAGTACAGCATTAAAGCAAATATGGTGAGAAATAGAGATGGGTTTACGTTGGACTGATACCCTCGATATCGCGATTGAACTCTACGAAGCGCATCCAGATGTGGATCCGCAGTGGATTCGTTTTACTGATTTACACGCCTGGGTATGTGCCTTGCCTGAGTTTGCAGATGACCCGACTAAATCCACAGAAGGTCTGCTGGAAGCGATTCAAATGGCATGGATTGACGAAGCGCGTTAAGTGCCCGATTGAAAAAAGCATATTTTTACAGTGTAAAAGCAGAAAAGTGCGCATTATCTCGGTATAATGCGCCAAATTTTCATGTCAACAATTGACTTAAGGAGCCTATCATGGCTATCGAACGTACTTTATCTATCGTAAAACCAGACGCAGTTGCTAAAAACCACATCGGCGACATCTTTGCTCGTTTCGAGAAAGCTGGTCTTCAAATCGTTGCAACTAAAATGAAACACTTGACTCAAGCTGAAGCTGAAGGCTTCTACGCTGAGCACAAAGAACGTGGTTTCTTTGCTGACCTCGTTGCTTTCATGACTTCTGGTCCAGTGGTTGTTTCAGTTCTTGAAGGCGAAAACGCTGTTCTTGCTCACCGTGATATCCTTGGCGCGACGAATCCTAAAGAAGCTGCTCCTGGTACAATCCGTGCAGATTTCGCTGTAAGCATCGACGAAAATGCTGCTCACGGTTCTGACTCTGTAGCATCAGCTGACCGTGAAGTTAACTACTTCTTCGCTCAAACTGAGATTGCTCCACGTACTCGTTAATTCGCAGTATTCAAACCAGATAAGTGTTATTATACTTATCTGGTTTTTTTATTCTTTGAATAATTCTTTGCTCACATATTGAGCTTCTCCTTTGATCTTTAGGCATGGTTTAGGTAATACACATGAGTACTGAAGTCGTCGCTGTATCTGCAGTTTCAGCTGCACAGCAACCATCTCCGTCCACTCCCACACAGCAGAATGCTGTGGAAAAAGTGAACCTACTCGGCATGTCTCGTCCGCAAATGGAGAAATTCTTTGAGGATATGGGGGAGAAGAAGTTTCGTGCCGGGCAGGTAATGAAATGGATTCACCAATTTTTCGTGACCGATTTTGCCGAGATGACCAATATTTCGGGCAAGCTGCGTGAAAAACTGGAACGTATTTGTGAAATTAAAGCGCCCGAAGTGGTGCATAAAAATTATTCTAAAGATGGCACCCGGAAATGGGTCTTCCGTGTTGGCGATGGTGACGGCTCACTCGTCGAAACTGTATTGATTCCTGCTGAACATCGTAGCGGCCTACGTCGTACCTTGTGTATTTCGTCTCAAGTGGGCTGCGCACTGGACTGTTCATTCTGTTCAACCGGTAAACAGGGTTTTCAGCGCGATTTAGACCAGTCAGAAATCATTGGTCAGTTGTGGGTGGCGAACTATTCCTATATGGAAGATGTGCCTGTGGCAGATCGTGAACGTTCAGTCACGAATGTGGTCATGATGGGCATGGGCGAACCACTGCTTAACTACGATGCCGTACTCAATTCAATGCGCATTATGCTGGACGACTTTGCTTATGGCATGTCGAAACGTCGCGTGACCTTATCGACATCAGGTGTGGTGCCGAAAATCGACCAAATGGTCAAAGACATTGATGTGGCACTGGCCATTTCATTGCACGCACCAAATGACGAACTGCGTAATGAACTGGTGCCAATCAACAAGAAATATCCGTTAGAACAACTGATTGCAGCGTGTCAGCGTTATATCGCCAAAGATGGTAATGAAAGTTCACGTAAACACGTCACCATTGAATATGTGATGCTGGATGGTGTGAATGATCATCCTGAACATGCACAGCAAATGATTAAGCTGCTGAAGAACTTGCCTAGCAAGATTAATTTGATTCCATTCAACCCTTTCCCGCACGCGCCTTATGGGCGTTCAAGCCGTAACCGCATTATTTCTTTCCAAAAAACTTTGTCTGATGCCGGTTTTGTGTGTACGATTCGTCAGACACGCGGTGATGATATTGATGCGGCGTGTGGACAGCTTGTAGGTCAAGTGGCTGATCGTACCCGTCGTGCGGAACAGTGGAAAAAGAAAATTGCGCAGTCAAATGAGATTATGCGTTCACAAGGATAATAAGAGGTCGCCAGTTGAGAAATCTAACATCTAAAATTGCTTTGATTTCAACAGTATGTGTGTCTTTAGCTTTGGTTGCATGTCAAACGCCAGATTTGGGTCAGAAAGATCCTGAAAAAGCCACCAAAGTCCGTACCCAATTGGCGGCAGAATATTTAAGAACAGGTGACCTAGATGCAGCCAAACGTGCGCTGGATCAGGCACTCGAAACGACTCCGCGTGATTCGCAAGCGAATATGATGATGGGCGTGCTATTGCAACAGGAAGGTAGTCAGCTCAATCTTGAGAAAGCAGATGCTTATTTCAAGCGTGCAATTTCGGCAGATCCGAAAAATGCACAGGCACGCAACAACTATGGCACGTATTTATATCAGCTAGAACGCTATAATGATGCGATCGAGCAGTTTAACATTGCCGGTGCAACTTTAGGTTATGATCAGCGTTTCCGTGCGCTGGAAAATATGGGACGTATTTACCTGAAAATGGGCGATGTGGTGAATGCTGAAAAATCATTCAAACAGGCGCTTCAGGCGAATCGCGATTCATATATATCAATGTTAGAGTTGTCAGAAATTTTTTATTTAAACCAGCAGTTCCCGGCAGCGACACAACTGTATCAACAGTTTGCGCGTGGTGTGGGACAGAAAAATCAGGGTGCCCGTGCGCTCTGGGTTGGCATTCGCACTGCGCGTGCCAGTGGTGATCAGTTGGGGATGCAGGTATTGGTGAACCAGTTACGTGCATTGTTTCCTGAAAGCCAGGAATACCAACGTTATTTGCAATTACAGTACAGTACTGAGGCCGTATGGAAGTAAATCCTAATTCACCTTCGAATCATTCGAGCGTAGCTCCAAATGCGTTAGGAAATATTCAACGTCCGGGCGAGTACTTGCGTCAGATTCGTCTCAATCAGCAACGTGATCTGGAAGATGTAGCCAAAGAGCTGAATATTCCGGTCAAAACCCTGACTGCACTTGAGCAGGATGAATATAAGTCTTTGCCTGAGGCGACTTTTATCAAAGGCTATTACCGGATCTATGCCAAACTTTTGGGTGTAGATGCGTCGACTATTATTCAGCGTTTTGATGAAATTTATACCAATGATACGGGTTTGTTGCCCAATCATGCGCTGAATAATTCCCCCATCAAAATTATGGGGAAATTGCCAGGTTCCAAGCGTGACCGTAACCGTAAATGGTTAAAGCGCATTTTTATTACGCTGGTCTTGCTGCTAATTTTGGGTGCACTGTTTGCCATGATTCAAAACTGGTCGAGCAGTAATTCGCAAAATAGCAGTGAAGTTTCTGGAGTCGGTGCTTCCAATATCGAGATTCTGAATCTGGATGCAGGCGCCGCACTGTCTGGCGACCAGCTAAAACTCGATTTTAACCGTCCGACCTCTGTGCATATCGTCGATTCAGCCGGTAACGTTTTAGCGACTGGCCGTCAGGCATCGAGTTTGCAACTCAATGGTGAAGCGCCATTCCAGATTCGTCTTGATGATGCGGCAGCTGTATCACTCAGCCTGAATAATGAAAATATTTCATTGTCACCTTATACCGTAAACGGAAAAGCAGAATTCCGTTTGTCACCTTAACAGATCAAGAGTAGAGCAAAACCATGATCGTAAATCCAATTAAACGTCGTCCAACACGTAAAATTCGTGTCGGTTCAGTTTATGTGGGTGGTGATGCACCAATCAGTATCCAGTCTATGACCAATACTGAAACCTGTGATGTGGCAGCCACGGTTGCACAGATTCAGCGCTGTGTCGATGCCGGTGCAGACATCATGCGGGTTTCTGTGCCTACGATGGAAGCGGCGGCAGCATTTGGTGAAATTCGTAAGCAGGTGAATGTGCCTTTGGTGGCTGATATTCACTTCGACTATAAAATTGCTTTGGCAGTTGCGGACTTCGGTGCAGACTGTTTGCGGATTAACCCGGGCAATATCGGTTCAGAAGCCAAGATTCGTGAAGTGGTGGCAGCAGCACGTCATAATGATATTTCAATGCGGATTGGTGTCAATGCCGGTTCACTCGAAAAAGACATTCAAAAGAAATATGGCGAGCCGACAGGTGCAGCATTGCTTGAATCTGCGATGCGTCATATCGACATTTTAGACCGTCTGGATTTTCAGGAATTTAAAATTTCAGTTAAAGCATCCAATGTGTTCCTGACCATGGATGCGTATCGTTTGCTGTCTCAGCAAATTGATAATCCGCTACATTTGGGTGTAACCGAAGCCGGTATTTACCGTACAGGTTCGGTTAAATCTGCAATCGCCTTGGGTGGTTTGCTGATGGAAGGCATTGGCGATACCATGCGTATTTCGCTTGCTGCCGAGCCTGAAGAAGAAATTAAAATCGGTTTTGATATTCTAAAATCGCTGGGTCTGCGTTCTAACGGCATTAACTTCATTGCCTGCCCAAGCTGTTCACGTCAGGAATTTAATGTGATTTCAGTGATGCAACAACTGGAAGAGCGTCTGGAAGATATCCGTACCCCGATGGATGTCTCGGTGATTGGCTGTAAAGTAAATGGGCCGGGCGAGGCTAAAGAAGCCGATATCGGTGTCGTAGGTGCTGCGCCACGTTCACTGGTGTATCGTAATGGTGAAAAAAGCCATCTAATTGATACCAATCAACTGGTTGATGAAATCGAAAATATGGTTCGTCAACGCGTTACCGAGCTTGAAGAAGCTAAATCTAAAGAAATTATTCGTACAAGTTTTTCTGAGTAGATCATGAGTTCAATCGTCGCAATCAAAGGTTTTAATGACATTCTCCCAACGCAAAGCCCAGCTTGGAGACGTCTTGAACAGCATCTGTCGGGTTTGATGGATGCTTATGGCTATCAACAAATCCGTTTGCCTATCGTTGAACAGACCAATCTGTTCAAACGTTCGATCGGTGATGCCACCGATATCGTTGAAAAAGAAATGTATACCTTTCTGGACAAAGGTAATCCGCCTGAGTCTCTGACACTACGCCCTGAAGGAACTGCAGGCTGTGTACGTGCCATGCTGGAGCATAATCTGCTTCGTGGTGCAACTCCTCGCGTCTGGTATATCGGGCCAATGTTCCGTTATGAAAAACCACAGAAAGGCCGTTACCGTCAGTTCCACCAGTTTGGTGTAGAAGCCTTTGGTGTGGCGACTCCGGACATGGATGCAGAGCTGATTTTGATGACTGCACGTCTGTGGAAACGTATGGGCGTAGCGGACAAGGTTCAACTTGAGTTAAATACACTCGGTGAATCGGACGAACGTGCAGCCTATCGTGCAGCCTTGGTTGAATTTTTAGAGTCACATAAAGCCGATCTGGACGAAGATTCTCAGCGCCGTCTGACCACGAATCCACTGCGTATTCTGGATTCTAAAGATGCCAAAACCCAAAGCATCCTAGAAAATGCACCGAAACTGCATGACTTTATGGGTGAAGAAACTCTGGCGCATTTTGCCCAGTTACAACAGTATCTGACTGATGCCGGCGTGAGTTTTGTGATCAACCAAAAACTGGTACGTGGCTTAGACTACTACAACAAAACTGTGTTTGAATGGACTACAACACATTTAGGTTCACAAGGAACCGTGTGTGCCGGTGGCCGTTATGACGGTCTTGTTGGTCAATTGAAGGGCAAGCCTGATCAGTCTGTACCTGCGGTTGGTTTTGCCATGGGTATCGAACGTTTATTGCTTCTGCTTGAACAGGTTGAAGACAATACACCAACGCGTGATTGTGAAGTATTCCTGGTGGCTGAACCGGCTTCTCAAGGTCAAGCCTTGGTCATTGCTGAACAGATCCGTGATCAGCTTGAAGCAGCGGGGAGTCAGGTGCGTTTGAAAGTGGGCTCTCAAGGTTCAATGAAGTCGCAAATGAAAAAGGCCGATCAGGCCGGTGCTTTGTTTGCTGCGATTTTAGGTGAGCGTGAACTTGAAGCGCAGACTTTTACAGTGAAAGAACTGGCAACCGCAGAGCAATCGAATGTGCCATTTACGGACTTCGTTGCATTTTTTAGTGCTAAAATTTCTTTAAAATAATCGATAAAACATCAGGAAAAGGGTAGTCTCATGAGCGCAGTGGGTGATGAACAGTTTGAAAACTTAAAATCCTTTACGAAGAAGTATGGTTCTTCGATCATTACAGGGATTTTGATTGCGCTGATTGCCTTTTTTGGATGGGAATATTGGCAGAAGAAAAACCTGGCAGAGTCGCAAATGCACACTGCCAAGGTTCAGCAGTTGATGGATGATGCACAGGCGACGCAGGGCGATGCCTTTGCCAAGCTGTCTGAAACTGCGGACAAAATTGTCAAAGAAGCACCAGATTCAGCTCAGGCCATTCAGACTCAGCTGGTCATGGCGAAACTGGCCTATGACAAAGAAGATTATGCTGCGGCTGAGAAAGCGCTACAAAAAGTTGAAAACTCGACACTAGACGATAAAGGTCTGGTTCAGGTGGTCAAACTTCGTCTGGCTTATGCGCAACTGGCACAGAAAAAATATGATGCTGCATTGAAAACTTTAGAAGCAGTGACTGAACCTGCGTTTAAAGCAACTGCCGATGAAGCACGTGGCGATATCTATGTTGCCAAAAATGATATTGAAAATGCGAAAAAAGTATATCAAAGTGCATGGGATGCCTTGATTGAACGTAAAGAAGAACGTCAGATTTTACAAATTAAGCTCGAAAGCGTAGGCGTGTTGGTCGATGATCCAGAAATCGAACGCCCAATTATAGAAACACAAGCGGAAGAAGCTGCATGAATAGAAAATACAAAATTACCTGTGCCTTGACTGTTTTAACGCTTGCACTGGCTGGCTGTGCAGGTAAAACAAATAAAGTTCCAGAAGTAAAACCGAATCCACTTCCAAAACTGACCCAAGCCAAAACACTGGTTCCTGTATTTTCCACCAGTGTATCTGCGACAGATGCTGCCGATCCATTGCGTCTCCGTCTGGATGCAGACAATGGTGTGATCTTTGCCATCGATCCGAAAGGTGAAGTGTCTGCCTTTAAGGGCAAACAGCGTCTTTGGCAGAAAAAAGTCAGCAAAGATAATCTAAGTTCTGGCGTTGAAGCGGCCGAGGGTCTGGTTGTTGTCGGTAGCCAGAAGGGCCAACTGTTTGCACTCGATCAGCAAACCGGTGAGCAAAAATGGACTGCACAATTGACGGGTGCTTTACTGGCGCCTTCACTGATTCATGCAGGTCGTGTGATTAGTGTGAGCAATGACGGTATGGTCTATGCGCATGAAGTGGCAAGCGGTGCACAAGTTTGGACTTATAACCTGCCTAATGTACAATTCAGCCTGCGTGGTATGGCGGCTCCTGTGCCATTAGATGCGCGTAATGTGCTGATTGCATCTTCAAATGCGTATATTTATGCACTGGATGCCTTAAGTGGCGTACCAAAGTTACAGCGTCGTGTCGCCGTGTCGGATGGCCGTTCTGATATTCAGCGTCTGGTCGATATTGACGGTGAGCCGGTCGTTGCAGGTCAGTTTGTGGTGACGACCAGTTATCAAGGTCAGGTGACTGTGCTGGACTTGGCTTCACAGCAAGTGATCTGGAGTGAAGATGCCAGCAGCATCCAGCGTCCAGAAGTTGTCGGAAATGGCGTATTCGTGGCGCAAACTGATGGCAAAATTAAAGCTTTTGAGATTAGCTCGGGTCAACCGCTTTGGGAAAATGATCAATTGCTGAATCGTCAGCTCAGTAATCCAGTGATGTTAGGCACGGATTTGGTGGTCGGTGATCTGGATGGTGTGTTGCACCTGATTGACCCGCGTACCGGACAAATTACTGGTCGTTCGAAAACCTCTGGTGAAGTGCGTAACTTACGCGTGATCGACAACCAGCTTTATGTTTCTACACGCAAGGGCGCATTAAGCATTTGGCAGAACCGTTAATTTTAACGAGCCTTATGTTAAACTAGCCGCAACCGTATTTTTGTGAACGCGGGGTGATTGAAAAATCAATGCCCCGTGTTTTTATTTAGGGTATTTTTCCCCTTATATCTTCCTATACTTTCTGATGTTCAGGCCACTTTGACTGCCTGATTATTGAATAAAGGTTACTCTATGAAACCCGTAATTGCGCTCATTGGTCGTCCGAACGTCGGAAAATCAACTCTGTTCAATCAGATTACCAAGAGCCGTGACGCATTGGTGGCAGACTTTGCTGGTCTGACACGCGACCGTAAATATGGCGATGCAACCTATCAAAATAAATCTTTCATTGTGGTTGATACCGGTGGTATTGGTGAAAATGAAGGCGGTATTGACTCGTATATGGCAGAGCAATCTAAAACTGCCATTCATGAAGCCGATATTATCATTTTTGTGGTCGACGCGCGTGCCGGACTGCTGGCTTCCGATGAGCAGATTGCGCGTGAACTGCGTACTTTAGGTAAAAAGGTCTTTCTGGCGGCCAATAAAGTCGATGGCGTACATGCTGAAGCTGCCTTGGTTGAATTCTACAAACTGGGCATGGGCGAGCCGCTACAAGTTGCTGCCAGCCATGGTCGTGGTGTTCAGCAAATGCTGGAAGACGTGCTTGCCGATGTACCGGAAGATGAAAACCCGGAAGAGCATGATAAAAACACTGGTCTGCGTTTAGCGATTATTGGTCGTCCAAACGTGGGTAAATCTACGCTGGTGAACCGTTTGCTCGGCGAAGAGCGTGTGGTGGCATTTGACCAGCCGGGTACAACACGTGACTCGATTTATATTCCATTCGAGCGTGATGGCCGTCAATATACCCTGATTGATACTGCAGGGGTGCGTCGTAAAGGTAAAGTGGATGAAATGATTGAGAAATTCTCGATTGTTAAGACTTTGCAGGCGATGAAAGATGCCAACGTGATTGTGGTTGTGGTCGATGCACGTGATGGTATTGTAGAGCAAGATTTGCATCTGATTGGCTATGCGCTTGAAGCGGGTCGTGCCATGGTCATTGCTGTCAACAAATGGGATAACATGACTGAATATGATCGCAAGCAATGTAAGCTCGATGTAGAGCGTCGCTTCGATTTCATTCCATGGGCAAAAGTGCATTTGATTTCTGCATTGCATGGAACGGGTGTGGGTGAGCTTTATCCTTCGATTCACCGTGCCTATGATTCATCTCGTTTGAAAGTATCACCGGCAAAAATCACCCAGATTTTAAATGATGCAACAGATGCCCACCAACCGCCTATGGTTCAGGGTCGTCGTATTAAAATGCGTTATGCGCATATGGGCGGACAGAATCCACCAACCATCGTGATCCATGGTAACAAGGTCGATAAAACCCCTGCGGATTACCGTCGTTATCTTGAAAACGTATTCCGTAAAGTATACAAGCTTGAAGGTACGCCGATTAAAATTGAGTTTAAAACCTCTGAAAACCCGTTTGAAGGGCGTAAGACGGTGATGGATGAGCGTATTGCAGCGCGTAAACGTCGTTATGTACAGAAGTTCAAGAAAGCCGAGAAGAAATTTAAACGTTAATTTCTTTTTTTAGTTTTCGATAAAAAGCCTGCTGATGCAGGCTTTTTCGTTTTTTGTGAAAAATATAAAAATGTATTTGTGATAAAGCTTAATTCTGATTTTAGCAAAAATAAAAATTTTCTTTTTTTCTAGTCATTTAGTATAAGTATCAATTTAATATTTATGTAATATGTATTATATTTGTTTTAAATTGTTAACTCAGTCGCAAGAATGAAAGCTGGCTGAAAAAGATCATAAGAAATTACTGTCTCGATTGGGGTGGTGTGAGGGGAACATGAAAAAAACTGCATTGGCTTTAATCTGTATGATGGGCCTGCCAAGCCTCGCGTGTGCTGAAATGATCAAAGTAAATGGTGAGGGCAGTAGCCCTATTATTAAAAAAGATCCGGTAGGAACACGTAATCAAGCATTGAATAATGCAAAAATTGATGCAGTCATTGCTTTAATCAAAAAAATTAATGGCCCTCAAGCCATGCAGGATGCTCAGCCTCATCTAACAGATATTGTGAAACAAGTTGATAATGGCTACGTGTTTAATCGTGGCAGCCAAACTAATAGTAATAAAGAATTGGTCACCTCTATTTCAATTGAAATGGATGATCAGGAGTTTCGCCAGATCTTAAATGACCTGGGTTTATCCAAAAAGAATAGCCGAACCAGTCCGATCATGATCGTGATGGATGAATATTTCGGTGTGCCGCGTGATAACTCAAAACCGGTCAAAGAATTTACCTCGTACTTCTCTGATAAAAGCTATGCTTATGATGAAAAGGCCAGCTATGATGCCAAAGAAAGTGCCAAAGCGAGCGAGAGTTCATCATATTCATCGAAAGGAAAGTCATCAGCTGCATCTGGTTATGCATATGATAATTATTATGGTGCGGGTGTAGGAGTCGCAGCACGTTCAGCAAGTCACAATAATTCAGGTAAATCTTCAGCTTCAGCGAGTTATAACACCAGTGAGTCAGCACGTTATAGCCAGTCTGAACGCCAAAATGATATTCAAAACTTTGTAAAATATGTGGAATATCAGACTCCATCTACAAAGCCAGAGCGTGAAAACCATACACTGAATGCAATTGCAGGCTCAGCATCTAAATACGATCTACGTTTAATGGATTCGGATCTATTCCGTAGCCGTTATTTAAAAGGCAAGAGTATGTCCATTCAGCAATTGCTGAGTGATGCAGAATTGGCAAAACTTGCAGTTGCTGCACGTCAGGAAAAAGCAGACTGGTTTATGGTCGGTAGCTCCTATATTTATGACCGTGGTCGTTCAGGTGTAACCGGCCAATTTGTGTGTGATGGTGCTGTCAGCTATAAAATTTATTCAGTCGATGATGGCACGCTGATGGGCGGTGATACCCGCACGGAATCATCAACGGCTGCAACGACAGATTCGTGTCGTATCAATGTTGCCGGTAAACTGGGCGAAATAACCTTGTCCGAAGTCGGTCCACAAATTCTTTCCTATTCGAAAAACCGTAGCATGTATGGTAAGGAAATTACCCTTTTTGTAAAAAGTGTATCGGGTAGCGTATCTAGCCGCTTAGGAGATGATCTCTATGTGGCTTTAGATGAGATGGACGGCGCAGAAAATATCGATATACGTACCCAGGATGGCAAGCTGGTCGAGATGACCATGACTTATAAAAGTGAAAAGCCATTGAGTGCTGAACTGGCCAAAGCTTTACGCCGGGTAAATCCTGTGCTGTCTAATGCAGAACGTTTGCAAGCAGGGAATACCATTACCTTATGTATTGGCGGTACCCAATGCAAATAAGCATGAAAAAAATTACTCTTGCCATGGCCCTGATGGGTACTGCTGCAAGTGTGCAGGCCAATATTCAGGTTTTTCCGGCTAAAGGAATTTATGGCTTGGAATTGCCTTGTCGTCAATCGGCAGATCATATAGAAGCAAATGCCTCCTCGATTTCCTGTGACTTTAGCAAGGCTGTGTCGAACGAGGTGATCCGTAAACAAGTTGCACAGACTTTTGAGCAGCAGTTGAAACAGGTTTTGCAAGATCAGGTGGTGGCTTCAATTTCCCAGCAGAATAAACATCGAAGCTATGTGGCTTCTCTGGACGTTTTGCGTGCTAGTGAATATGTGGTGCAAAAGGAATCTACAGCCGAGATTTTTCTGCCAGTCACCTTAAGCTTAAAATTGACCAATATTCTATCTGGGGAAGTGATTTATACCGATAGTGCTACCTTGTCACAGCCTATTCAGGTGTTGTCGACCGAGATTCAGACTGTTGCAACACGTCAAGCCGTCCAGCAGAAGTTTCAAAGCAGTTTGCTGACCTTGACCCAGCAACTCACTCAGGATCTCCAGAAGAAATTCAAGGTGTCTGAAGTACAGACCAAGGTGATTGATCGCTGGAAATCCTATCTGATTTTAGATAAAGGCTTCAATCAAGGCATTGCCAAAGACGATGAACTCAGTTCGGATTCCGGAGATTTGATTAGAGTTGTACATGCCGATAGTGATTATGCAGTGGCATTACCGGTGTTGATGAGTGGCACTTCAAGCCAGTTTAGCAAGATTTCGGCAAATACCCGTCAGGCGCTGAATAAGCCTAAAGCTTTGGTCGTAGATGTATTGACCTACCAAGGTGAATCAAAAGACCTGATTGAGCAGATTTTTTCTGATGCCATCGGGGAGAATGCATCATTTACCCTTACGCCGGTGAATAAACGTTACAGCACTTTGGCACAAAGTGTCAGTGAGCAGACGGGGTTAAGCAATCAGGAAACCCAGCACCAGCGCGAACTACCAGAATTTTTTATTCGTATTAATGTGATCCCTGTGATTGGCTATCAGCAACAAGTCGGCAAGATGACCCAGCAGCAAGTAGTACATAGCGAAGTTTTTGCTGAGATGATTGATCGTTCGGGACGTGTGATTTATTCCGCGCATGCGACTGATGAAATAAGTGAAACCATTTCACAAGGTATGGGTTTTTCACTCGGTACGCGTAAAGAAGTGGCACTCAAAAATGCTTTGGTGAAATTAGGTCAGCAATTTCAGAAAGGGATTCAATTTACCCGTTCCGATTTGCAGGTATCGAGCGGGGGGAGCGATACCATCACGATTCAGGATACGGGTGAGCGCTTGACCACAGGCATGAAAATTCATGTCTATAACCGTGAAAAAGTTGCACAACGTCAAGTATTGATTCCCACTTGGGAAGCTACAGTGGTTGAGCGTCAGGGCAATAAAGTTAAAGCACAGCTTGATTTTCCTGTGAGTGGAAATGATCGTCTACCGGTACGTTCAGGAGACAGCATCTTGGTGGATAGTCACGCTGCTGTCGGTGACTCAAAACTTGCCCGGGTGCTTTGTTCAAATCTGCATACTGAACAGGTTGGAGAGATTCCGTTTTATGGATTTGGGCCACTGATTTACCACGCGTTTACCAGTCAATCCAAGCGTCCGTTTTATGCGACAGGTTCAGGGTTTAAAGGGCAGACCAGTTTAAAAACATCTATTGTAAAAATGACTGAAAATGCGGGCTTTAAAAAACAGCTGGATTTGAAACTGTATGTGCCAAAAGAAGAGTGTTTACAGCCAGCATTTAAGATTCAGGTTCAAGAAGATTCCATCAAATGCAATGCAGATCAATCCATCTGCGATGCCACTTTGGTATTGGCAGGAGGAGCACGCCGTTTTAATGAAAAACAGGAGCGGGTCGGTGCTGTAGGTTTGCAACAGGAAGTTAATTTAAAAGGCATAAATACTGCTCATCGTCATGCCATGTACAACATTCAAATGTTTAAAGCATTACCAAAAATTTTAAATCAGATCGTGCAAAAAGCCGATTCAGGGCAGTAAGGAATTATGAGGGGAAATACTATGAAAAAAATCGTAAGCATATTGATATTAGGAAGTGCTGTATTGACATCACAAAGTCATGCAGGTTTTGGAACACTCAGTGGTCTGGCCTCAAAAGTAGTGGAAACAACAACAGGTACATCTTCACAAAATCTGGATTTAGCCGGTTTTTTTAAGCAGGCACAAGCAACCAATGCCATGTTTATTCAGAGTCGTACAGCATTGGCAACCTTATTTGCTGAGCGAAAAGACAGCGAAGAGCTGAAAACCAAGTTGAATAGCTTGAAAACCACTTCTGATGTCAAAGAAAAAGAAGCGATCCAGAAAGAAATTACCAAGCTAACCAATGCGGTTCTGGAAGCTTCGAAAAAAGATGAAGCTGCGACACTTGAGCGTATTAATGCATTAAATACCAGCCAGAAACAGCATTTAATGAACTCACTGACAAACTTTGCCATTGCTGGTCTGTCTGCACGCGAACTGGTCGTAAATAGTAAGCAGGTGTCTATGCAATTGCTGAGCAATCCAAGTACTATCAGCAATAGTGGCATGTCTTTTATGGATGCCAAAGGTCTGCTTAGCGATGTCACCGGCATTGCCAAAAACTCGACTATGGCATTGGTTGAGTATCCACAACTGATGAAAAAAGCTGGCTTGAACTTTAAGGCCCCAGAATCTGCTGCAGCAAAACCTGTCGATATTTCAGATTCAATTTAAGACAGATAAAGCTAGCCTGTTTTCGAACAGGCTTTCTTTTTTTATCTAGCGACGTAAAATGAAAAAAGTCAAACTGTTTTCAAGAGCTCTCCATTGTCGCGTAATATTCACATTTATTTGCAAAAAATAGATCAGTTCTTTTCAATGGAACTTCATCAATCACGTGTAGAGCAAATCAAATTTCGTAAACATGCGATCTATGCCTATCGTAACCAATTGCTTTCAGATCAACTTAATTATCTTATCCAATCTTCAGATTTTAGCATTACTGAATTCGGCAAACCCTATCTCCACACTCATCCAGACTTCAACTTTAACCATAGCCATAGTCAAAATTTCTATGCTCTGGCAACGAGCAATAATGTCCAAAATTTGGGAATTGATATTGAAGAGCTGAGCCGTAAGGTTCGATTTGAAGCCATGGCACAACATGCCTTTCATCCTGAAGAGCTTAAACAGTGGCAGGCACTGGACTATGATTCCGAATACTGGTTTAAGGTCTGGACCACTAAGGAAGCTGTATTAAAGGCCTCAGGACTGGGCATACGCATCAACCTGAATGAGTTAAATACCCAGATTCATCCAGATCAGAATGGTGGAAGATGTGAACATCCAGAGATCGGCGTCTATGCCTATCAAAATTATAATATGGCAGGATGTATGCTCACCGTGGCCTGGCAAAGTGAGCATTCATGCAAGGGTTTCAGATTTCCGCTAATCCAGATTCATCAATCTGTTTAAATCAGCAGAGTAGAAATAGACTCTATTGTTTGGCAATCAACAGGTTGCTGATTCGGTTCACAAACTGTGGACTCATACGTGATAGATGAAATAAAAATTTACTTTTTAATCCAACCGGATGGTGCGTAGCTTGCCAGATAGAGTCTTTAAGCTGTACCAGTTTTAGAATATCCTGTGCGACATCCTCTGCTTTCAAATGTACCCCCATTTTTTTAATACTTTCTGCCTGCATATCTTTCACCATGGCTGTACCGACGAAAAGTGGCATCACATCAAGCACCCGAATCCCATAGGGTTGCCATTCAATATCCAGACTTTCAGTCAGACCGCGCACGGCAAATTTACTGGTCGCATAAGAGGCCAAATCAGCCTGTCCATAAATGGCGGATGCCGAAGATAAATTAATGACACGAGCAAATGAAGATTCTTTTAAATAAGGGAAAGTGGCATGACAGCCATTGAGGA
This sequence comes from Acinetobacter sp. YH12254, assembly GCF_013417415.1. NCBI lineage: Bacteria > Pseudomonadati > Pseudomonadota > Gammaproteobacteria > Moraxellales > Moraxellaceae > Acinetobacter > Acinetobacter sp. YH12254. The sequence goes on from NZ_VPEB01000013.1 coordinate 104,294, forward strand.
GACCTTTAACATTAATATCCAGCGTGCGATGATGCGCTGCAATTGTGGTGTCTTCAAAAGGCCCTGAATATAAAATTCCGGCATTATTCACCAGAATGTTGATTTCACCGGCCCAGGCTGAAAACTCCGCCAAAGCTGTTTCCCAGGAAGTATAGTCTGCCACATCCAGAAAGCCAGCTTTGGCATGTTCGCCCAGTTGCTGGGCCAGCTGTTCGGCCTGTGCCACATTGATATCATAAATACCGACTTTATAGCCGTGCTGGTAAAATAGCATGGCTGTCGCGGCGCCAATTCCTTGTGCTGCCCCACTAATCAATATACTGTGCATGTGCTTGATCTCCTTATTGTCTTTTTTTCTTGAGCATAACAAGAAACAGGCAGATTGACGCGACTATTTGGTAAAGAAGAGGTTTTAAAAGTGGAACAATTGCTTAATATCATGCGTGAATTACGTGAAAAATGTCCATGGGATCAGCAGCAGACTCCCGAATCTCTGACCCAATATGCGATTGAAGAAGCTTATGAAGTAGAAGCTGCGGTACGTTCTGGAAATGTTGACGAGATTCGCGATGAGCTGGGCGATCTGCTGTTACAGGTGGTGTTCCAGTCGCAAATGTACAGCGAGCAGGGCGCTTTTGATTTTCAGGATGTGGTGCAGGCCATTAGCGACAAACTCATCCGCCGTCATCCGCATGTATTTCAGGCTGAACAGTTTGTAAAATTGAGCCCGGAAGATGTCTCTCAGCTCTGGCAAGAAATTAAACAGCAAGAAAAGCAGGGCAAGCCACGTTCCCGTTTAGATGAAATCAAGCATGCACCGGCCTTGGTACAGGCAGATGAAATCCAGAAAAATGTCGCGAAAATTGGTTTTGATTTTCCCGATGTCACTGGGGCATATGACAAAGTAGAAGAAGAGCTGGCCGAGTTAAAAGAAGCTTTGGCAAGCCAGAATTCCGATGAAATACAGGAAGAATTTGGTGACTGCTTATTTTCTCTGGTCAATGTTGGCCGTAAACTTGGAATCTCGAGTGAAATGGCATTATTAGGCACGATCCATAAATTTCGTACTCGATTTGCCTTGATGGAACATCAGGCGGAAAAACAACAACTTAATATAGACCGCTTGTCACTGGCTGAATTGGATCAGCTCTGGGAACAGGCCAAATTAGAATTAAAACAAAGAGCGGCGCATGAACAAACAACAACATCGAACAGGTCCGGCGTGGATTAATCTTCTTTTGGGTTTATGGCTAGGCTATATTGCTATTGGAACTACACATGCAACTGCGACCGATTATATGGAATGGAAGACCAGACAACAGCAACATGATGCGCGGCTCAAACAACAGAATGCATCGACTAAAGCAGATCACTATCTGGCAAAACCGCCACTTTCGGTACAAGCGACGGGTGATAGAATTAGTTTAAACAGTGCAAATATTGAACAATTGCAACAGTTGCATGGCGTGGGACAAAAGAAAGCCCAAGCCATTGTTGAGTATCGGCAGAAAAATGGGAAATTTAAAAGCATTGAAGATATTCAGCTGGTCAAAGGCATTGGGCCGGCATTATTTGCCAAAAACAAGGCCAGACTCGCGTTGTGAATAGACTGAATTGATGCAAAATACAGAATCAATCTGAGCGGCAGGATTGACATAATCAAATTGCCCTTTAGTCGTGTAAGCGATATGATTAGCGTCATCTTAGAATTTTACGTTCAGACGTAGGAGACAGCGTCTTTTGCAAACTTTGCGCGCGTCAAAATGTGGTTTATCAACCGCTCAATTACCTTCTTATATTCTCGATGTGATTGATGCCTTAAACAAGGCAGGCTATGAAGCTTATATCGTGGGTGGTGGTGTTCGAGATCTGATGTTAGGTTTGAATCCTAAAGATTTCGATGCAGTTACCAATGCAACCCCGGCTCAGGTCAAGGAAGTATTCGGACGACGTTGTCGAATTATCGGACGGCGTTTTGAACTGGCGCATGTCTATTCAGGGCGGGAACTGGTTGAAGTGGCCACTTTCCGGGCACCTCCAAAAAAAGCAGTCACCTCGGCCGCGGGGATGATTCTGCGTGATAATAACTGGGGCAGCATCGAGCAGGATTTTGCCCGTCGCGACTTCTCGATCAATGCAATGTATTACCAGCCGCGTAAAGCGATTGTGCTGGATTTCTGCAATGCTGTAGATGATATTCACAGCAAAACTTTACGTTTGCTCGGTGATCCGGCCTTAAGATTTGAAGAAGATCCGGTGCGGATGTTACGTACCTTACGTTTTGCTGCCAAATTGAATTTCAATATTGATGAAGCAATTTTGGATATCTTTACCCCGGAAATGACCCAGCTGCTGCGTGATGTCTCTCCGCATCGACTCTATGATGAATCACAAAAGTTATTCACCATGGGGCATCTGAATCGTGTGTTGCCCATGCTGATTGATTTCGGAATCTGGCATCAGCTGTTCGCCGATATCAAAGCTGAAATCACGCCGTTTATGGAGCGTGCCGCGAAAAATACCGATCAGCGTATTTCGATTGGCAAGACCATCAATCCTGCATTTTTCTACGCGGTACTGTTATGGCAGCCATTCCTCGAGCGTTGTGAGTTTTATCTGAATAAAGGCGTGGTCGCAGCAGAAGCACGTGCCCAAGCGGGTCTGGATGTTTTGAAACGTCAGGCAACCCGAACCATTATTCCTCGCTTCGCCGAGACTTTCATTCGTGAAGTCTGGGAAATGCAGACCCGTTTGCTGAATCCAAAACCGCAACAAATTGAGGCCTTGTCTAGTCATGCGCGTTTCCGTGCCGGATTTGACTTTTTGCTGTTGCGCGAAAAATCAGGCGATGCAACGGCGCAAGGCATGGGCAGCTGGTGGGATGCTTACCAGCAAATGAGCGGTGACGAGAAAGAACGGGCCATTAGCCAGTACAACCGTCAGCGTGCCAAGAGCCGTCGTAAGGCCACTCAAGAAGAACATCTGGAACAGAAACTGACGGCACAACAGGATCTCGCCGAGATTGAGCCTTTAGTCAATGAGCCTGAACCACGTAACCGCCGGGTGCGTAAAGCCAAGTTTGAAGACAAGGCGAAAACCCTGTCACATGTGGCAGCCAGTGCCAGTGGTGAAATTGGCGCAGATCATCCGATTATGAAACGTAAGCGGGTGCAACGTGATTTAAGCCAGGTGGTGTTTGGGCCAACACAATGATCGTGACGTATATTGGCCTGGGCAGTAACCTGGGCGATTCACGCCAGATTTTGGCAGAAGCTGTACAGAAACTGGCGACATTGGGTCAGGTGAAAACTTCGCATCTGTATCAAAGTCCACCGATGGGACCACAGGATCAGCCAAACTATCTGAATGCAGTGGTGCAGTTAAATACTGATCTGGCAGCGTTAGAGCTCCTCGATCGTCTGCAAGCCTTCGAGCAGGAAGCCGGTCGGGTACGTTTGCGTCATTGGGGCGAGCGTACGCTGGATCTGGACTTGCTGATCTACGGAGATGAACAGATACAAAATCAACGCCTGACTGTACCGCATGTCGGCGTGTTAGAGCGTGATTTCGTACTCATTCCGTTGCTGGACATTGATGCTGAAATACAGGTTCATGCTACATCCTTAAAAGACCTGGACATCGTCAAGCAATCGACCTTAACGGTACTCGATGACACGAACTGGGCAAATATTTAATTTTTGAGTTATGGGTATGTTCGCGAGAACTTCAATCATAGAGGAACATCTTCATGGTCAGTCTGAGTGACTTAAGACGCTTCAAAGCAGATGGACGCAAATTTTCATGTCTGACTTGCTATGATGCCAGTATGGCCAAAGCCATGGAAATTGCAGAAGTAGACAGTATTCTGATTGGCGACTCTTTGGGAATGTCAATTCAGGGCCGCGATTCGACTTTGCCAGTGACTGTTGCAGATATGGCCTATCATACCGCTGCGGTACGCCGTGGTAACCAGCATGCCTTTATCATGACTGACTTGCCGTTTATGAGTTATGCCACCTTAAATGATGCCTTGCAAAGTTCCAAAACCGTGATGCAGGCCGGCGCACAAATGGTGAAAATGGAAGGCGGTGCATGGCTGGCAGAAACCGTACAGGTGCTGACCCGTAACGGTATTCCAGTCTGTGTGCACTTGGGATTAACGCCGCAATCGGTACATGTCTTTGGCGGTTATAAGCTGCAAGCCCGTACCCGTGCAGCAGCGGATCAACTGATTGCAGACTGTAAAGCAGTGGTTGATGCAGGTGCTGCACTGTTATTGCTGGAATGTGTACCGGCACAATTGGGTCAGGAAATCACGGAACTGTTTCCACAAATTCCGGTGATTGGCATTGGTGCAGGCGCAGCCACTGATGGTCAGGTCTTGGTAGTACAAGACATGCTGGGTTTAACCTTTGGCCATACTGCAAAATTTGTCCGTAATTTTATGCAGGAACAATCGGGTGCTACTGCCATTCTGGATGCTTTTAAAGCTTATCATGCTGCAGTTTTAGATGGATCTTTCCCGGCACCCGCACAAACTTTTCAGGTTGAATTGTAAGATGAAAACAGAAACCACCATTCAGGGACTCGCGGCCTCACTTAATCCGGCACGTGCCAACCGCAAGATTATTGGTTTTGTACCCACCATGGGCAATCTGCATCAGGGTCATTTAAATCTGGTACGTGAAGCGCGTAAGCTGTGTGATGTGGTGGTGGTCAGTATCTTTGTCAATCCGATCCAGTTTGGACCCAATGAAGATTTTGATAACTACCCGCGTACACTGGAGCAGGACCAGCAGCTTTTGGCAGACGTCGGTTGTGATATCGTCTTCGCGCCAACGGTTGAGCAAATGTATGGCAAAAAACCGCGTCTGACCAATATCAGTATCTCTGACATTACTGATGACTTGTGTGGTTTGCAGCGCCCCGGCCATTTTGATGGTGTAGCGGTGGTGGTGACCAAATTGTTTAACATTGTTCAGCCAAACTATGCTTTCTTTGGGCAAAAAGATTATCAGCAGTTGGCAGTGATTCGCCAGTTTGTACAAGACCTGAATATTCCATTAGAAGTGATTGGCGTGCCAATTGCCCGTGCAGAAGATGGTTTAGCCTTAAGTTCTCGAAATGGTTACCTAAGCCAAGAGCATCGTGCAATCGCACCGGTCATTTATCAAAGCTTACAAAAGGCTGAACAGCAGCTCCATGCTGCGATTGAACTGGATACGGTATTGGCCGAGCTTCGCCAGACTTTAACAGATGTCGGGTTTGTCGTAGACTATGTTGAAGCACGAACGCCAGAATTAAAAAAAATTCATACGTTTAATCAAGATGTTGTGTTATTTGTAGCTGCAAAGATAGGTAATACACGTCTGATCGATAACCTGCAGGTCAAATACACTGCCGGATAGGATGAAAGGGTAGCATGTATGAAGCGCATTTTAATTGTCACGGGACAATCTGGTTCAGGTAAATCATCTGCATTGCAGGTGCTTGAGGATCTGGGTTATTACTGTATTGATAATCTGCCTTTGGCATTGCTTCCCGAAATCGTGGCGAAACTGCACAGTGAGAACAATCTGGAACAGTTGGCTTTGGGGGTCGATGTACGCAGTACCCGTGCCGATTTGCAAGAATTTGATCATGTGTTCGAGCAGCTACAACAGCATGGCTCGGTTGATATTATCTATCTGACCACGCAGGATCAGGAACTGATTGCGCGCTTTAGTGCCTCGCGTCGGCCGCATCCTCTAGCTTCGCGCTTTAAGAGTCTGAACGAGTGCATTCAGGAAGAAAAAATCCTGCTAATGCCCATCCAGCTGCGTTCTACCGTGCACATCGATACTACAGATAAAAGCGTGCATGACCTGAAACATACCTTATTGACCAAGTTGGGACAGACCGATAACCTGATCCTGATTTTGCAGTCTTTTGGTTATAAGCATGGCATTCCACTGGATGCCGATTATGTCTTTGATGTCCGGCATTTGCCGAATCCGCATTGGGAACTGGAATTACGCAAATTTTCAGGACTCGATCAACCGGTGCAGGAGTTTTTGCAAAAGAGCGATCAGGTCGAAGATATGTTTAATGATATTTACCATTTTCTGGACAAATGGTTGCCAACCTTTTCTGAAGGGCATCGTCATTATATGACTGTGTCAATTGGCTGTACCGGTGGCCAGCATCGTTCTGTTTACATTGTGGATAGACTAAAAAAAGCCCTTGAGGCAAAATGGTCTATTCAAGTCCTCCATCGAGAAATGAAGCACTGGTCATGATTGATACCACTGTTGACGTAATTAATAAACTGGGTTTACATGCACGCGCATCTGGTAAACTTATAGAAGTGACTACCAAATTTCGTTCCAGTATCCAGATTGGAAAAACGGACAAACTGGTAGATGCAAAAAATATCATGTCCTTGCTGATGCTCGGTGCGGGCAAAGGAACAACTTTACGCTTGGTGATTGAAGGAGCGGATGAGGACAAAGCCTTATCTGAAATTCAGGCACTATTTGCAGCAAAATTTTATGAGGCAGATTAATCGTGGCACGTCGACCGAACAGTTTAACTGAAGAAGATTTCGATTCTTTAGAGGGACGCGCAAGTAAAACCGAACAGAAAAAAGCAGTCCAGCGTATGGCGGCTTTGGGTGCACAGCTGGCTGAGTTGAGTGCTAAACAAATTAAAAACTTGCCTGTTGAAGAGCGTTTGATTGAAGCATTGCTCGATGTACAGGAATTTACCTCACATGAAGCACGTCGCCGTCAATTTTCACGTATTGGTAAATTACTGCGCAATGAAAATGAAACGGTGATTTTATCTTATTTAACACCAAAACAAGGTCTTAAAAAGACAGCCCAATTACAGCGTTGGGTCGATCGAATTGTCAAAGATGGTGACCCGGCCATTAATGAATTTACCAAAACCTATAATGCCACAGAGCGTCATACCTTGCGTCAGCATTATCTTCGCGTACATCGTGATTTAAAGAATCAGGCACCTGAAGCAGAGGTCAATGCGTCTAAGTTAAAGTTATTTAACTATGTACAGCAAGTGGCGTTAATTTCAGACAATTAATTCTTCGTTAAAAAGCGGTCTTTTTAGGCTGCTTTTTTTTGTCTTTACCTTAAGTGCACTGTTTCTTGTGTAAAAAATACCCTGAATTGGATTCATTCTTCCTCAGCATGAAATTTCCATTTTTAATGTAAGCTTGAGTGATAAAAAATCACAAAATTTTCGCAATTAATTTGTTAAAGACTGTAATTTCTTTACAATTCAAAGGCTATCTTTCAGACAGTTTTTTTGAGACTTTAAGTTGAGACTCAAGATCATTGTTAAGTATTTTTTAAAAATAAAAAATGAATTTTGAGCGTTATTAGAGAGTGAAGCCAATCTAATTTATTTTTTTAAACGAAATTTAAATCTATATAGTTGAAAAACCATTAACTTTTATTTAAAAGGGGATAAAAATCGATGCTGAGTATTTTTTGGTCAAGAGTATGTTAAAGTAAATACAAATAAACATGCTTAATTTTAGCTTAGATATTGAGTTTCAAATACTTAAGCAGACTTTTTTTGAAGATTAAATTTTCAAGTTATTCTTAATTAATTAAATATCAGTGCCTTGCGGTTATGAGTGTATTTGGATAGAAACAGATTAACAAATCCTTTAACCTATAGGTGAGTTTTCAGCGTTCAGTAAATATAGAATCTTTGTTATTGATTGTATAAATTTGGTCGACAGTGTTTTCTATATTCCATACATATTCAGAGAGGCAGACATGGAACTAAAACTGCTAGAGGTCGGTCAGAATACGGAGCTTTTAAGCTCATGTCGTATATCTCTCATTTTAGGCGTCTATACCTCCAATAATTTACTAGACACCTTCTGTAAGGTTGCCCGTAAAGTCCTAGGCGTTAAAACCAGTATTATTGGATTCCATATGGAGCCGTATATCTGGTACAGCTGTCCGCACGGTTTTCGGGCCTTGCATGCTCCGCAGGAAATTGCCATCCCTACATATCTGCAACAGGCAGATGTCATCGATCAGACGCATCCTGCTTATGCAGAATTGTCGAATTATGTGAAAGAGCTGGGTGTGGCGCATCACCGACTGGTCGCATTTAATTTAAAAGCGAATGCTGGTCAGCCGCTAGGTCAGGTGATTTTTTTTGATGATCAAACTGACATGTTTGATCAGGATGATATTGAGACCGTTAAGCAATTTGCTGAAAGTTTAGTAATTCGAATCCAACTCAATGAAGAACATACTGAGCTGAAAGAGCTATACGAACAGCAATGTGCACAAAACTTTAGTACAACCAAATTTTTCCAAATCATCGCACATGATCTGCGTGCGCCATTTCATGGCCTGCTGGGCTTTTCCGAAGTTCTGGCGCAGGAACGTGATACCTTGGATGAGTCCAGTATTCAGAGTATCGCGGATTATTTATATGATAATGCACAATCGACTTATAACTTGCTGGAAAGCTTGCTGACCTGGGCCATGGCCGAGGGCGGACGCTTTGTATATCATCCGATTAATTATGAACTCAAGCAATCCAGTAAAATTGTCTGCAGTGTATTGCACAGTCTGGCGTTGAATAAAAAAATTGAATTAATCGACAATATTCCCGAAGACATTAAAGTCCATGCGGATATCAATATGATTACTTCAGTGTTGCAAAACCTGGTCTCCAATGCGCTGAAATTTACCCCAGTTAATCAAGGCGGTAAAGTCATTTTAGAGGCAGAAATGGACGGTGAGCAGGTTAAAATCACCATTCAGGATACCGGTCTGGGCATGACTGAAGAGCAGATACAGAATCTGTTCAAGCCGACGTTGATGGTGAGTGTCCGAGGTACTGCTGAAGAGAAAGGTGCCGGTTTAGGTTTGGTATTGTGCAAGCGCTTTATTGATCTGAATCATGGTCAAATCGCGGTGGATTCAAAAGAAGGTCGAGGTACGACCTTTACGGTGCGTTTGCCAATGGTCACCAATGATCATCAGGCATTGGTGCTTGAAGATCTGCATGCTGAGAAATCCTAAAAGTTGACATCCTCACCTCCCTGAAACGGAGGTGATTCCTACTGCTAGACGCTTATGCCCAAGCGCAAGTATGTTCTTCGCTGCATTTTCGTCCCTGTTATTGGAACTTCCGCATTCACACTCCCATACTCTTATTCGCAAATCTGCTCTACCTTTCGGACTGCTAGAAGTGATCTCACCACAGCACGAACAGATTTGGGTTGTGAATCTCTCACTTACTTCTTCAAGCATTGCCCCTGCGTTCTCGCATTTATACTTGAGCATTGTTTTGAATGCTGAAAAACCTGTATCTAAAACAGATTTTGCCATTTTAGTTTTTACAAGTTTACCCGCACTCAGATCGCCAATAACAATCAGTGCATTTTCTCTCACAAGCATGGTGCTTGCCTTATGCAAATGATCTTTACGACAATTAGCAATTTTAGCGTGTAATGCACGTACACGTTTTTTATTCTTGGCTCGTTGAGCAATACCTAATTTCTGTTCATATTTCCGATAGAACTTAGGATTTGAAATTACAGTACCATCAGAACAGGTGGCAACGTCTTTTAAACCGAGATCAATACCAATCGCTTTAGTTGCAGTAG
>NZ_VPEB01000014.1:0-106665 GCF_013417415.1 Acinetobacter sp. YH12254
CTACTGCAACTAAAGCGATTGGTATTGATCTCGGTTTAAAAGACGTTGCCACCTGTTCTGATGGTACTGTAATTTCAAATCCTAAGTTCTATCGGAAATATGAACAGAAATTAGGTATTGCTCAACGCGCCAAGAATAAAAAACGTGTACGTGCATTACACGCTAAAATTGCTAATTGTCGTAAAGATCATTTGCATAAGGCAAGCACCATGCTTGTGAGAGAAAATGCACTGATTGTTATTGGCGATCTGAGCGCGGGTAAACTTGTAAAAACTAAAATGGCAAAATCTGTTTTAGATACAGGTTTTTCAGCATTCAAAACAATGCTCAAGTATAAATGCGAGAACGCAGGGGCAATGTTTGAAGAAGTAAGTGAGAGATTCACAACCTGAGAAACATTGTTTCGCAAGGTTCGTGCTGTGGTGAGATCACTTCTAGCAGTCCGAAAGGTAGAGCAGATTTGCGAATAAGAGTATGGGAGTGTGAATGCGGAAGTTCCAATAACAGGGACGAAAACGCAGCTAAGAACATACTTGCGCTTGGGCATAAGCGTCTAGTAGTAGGAATCACCTCCGTTTCAGGGAGGTGAGGATGTCAATGCTGTGTAAATGGGGTTACATAGTCTAAATAGCGTTAAGCTGAAAAGCGCGGCATGATAAATTTGTATAATAAGGATAATCTGGGTTAAACGATATGTTACGGTTATTAGCGGTTACAGCTTTAGGTCTGGGTATGATGATGTCGGGTTGTACCACTACCCAGCAGGTGATTGCAAAAGTGCAGTCTTCTTCGGATACACCTTTGGATCAGGTACTTAAAATGAGGCCTGATTTACGTAATGAACTGGCAACAGTCGAGATTCGTCAGTTTTTTAATAATGTGGAGTCACCCACCGTTGGGCAGGTGAAAGTGACTGAAACAGGTTTGTTGGATGATTCGGTCAAATCAGTTCAGACCATTTATCATTTCAAAAAAGAACAGAAAAGCTGGAAAATGCAGAATGCTGAAAAGTTATATCAGTGTGCACGTGGTTCAAATACCAGAAACTTCCAGAAAGCAGCCTGCCCATAATAGTGTTTGATCTTTAGTCAGAATTTGGTTAAAAGCGTATCTTAGTGATGCGCTTTTTGCTTTTGGGAAGAGGGGGGAGTTGATGGACTCAAATATATTAGCCGCTACAATTGGCGTGATTGGAGGATTTTTAGCTTCACTCTTATTATTCTATCTAAATAGGTTTTATACCAATTACGATAAAAGAAAATCAGAAAAAATCCTACGAGAAAAATTATTGTATCGTGAGAAAGATAGTGAATTAGAGGCAGATCAAAATTTTATTTTTTCTTTACCTGACTTGAAAAGAGGTGTATTTAAACTGTCATATCAATTGGGATAGCGAAATTGCTCTTAATATGATGAAAGGTAATGAAGACTTAATCTGGTTTTTAAGATTCTGTTGGCTGAGCTTAGTAAAATTTTTTCCTCAAGACCATTTTTCAACAGAAGGACATGTTAATTATATTGATAAATTTATCATGGATAGGGCTAACTATCATTACTCTAGATTAGACTGTAGTGACCCATTAAAAAGTGGAAGTATTTCAAAAATAAAGTTAGGATCTTCGATAGCAAAAGATATTGATCAACTAATTATAGACTTAGTAGAACAAATTCTTCATTTTGAAAATCCTAGAAAAGAAAAATGGTTTCAAGAGTGGAACTCAGTAGAGTCTATTTGATTTTTATAAATTATTAGAATATAGATGAATAATGTATCCTCCATTGATTTGTTTTGAGTAGGTCATTAAAAAAGAGAACGGACTTAAAAACAGGACTCTGCTAAAATTTCCTCTTTCTATTTTAGACAAAGTTTAGCCTGCTTAAACGAGCAGGGTGACAATAAAAACTCCCATGCAAAACATCCAAACCCAAAAACTGACCCGTGCCACACTCATGTTTCCACTGGCACTGGTCTTGTTTGAATTTTCCGTCTATATCTGTAATGACCTGATCCAACCAGCCATGCTATCGATTACCCGTGACTTTGGGGTAAGCAGTTCATGGGCGCCATCCTCCATGTCCTTTTTCCTGTTAGGTGGGGCATTTGTTGCAGCGATTTTGGGGCCATTGTCCGATCGTCTTGGACGTAAAACCGTACTCTTGGGTGGCGTGGCATTTTTCACAATTAGCTGTCTGGCCATTTTATTGACACCCAATATCGAAAGCTTTTTATTCCTGCGCTTTTTACAAGGCTTTGGACTGTCCTTTATTACCGCCGTAGGTTATGCCGCCATTCAGGAAAGCTTTGAAGAACGCGATGCCATTAAAGTCATGGCACTGATGGCCAATGTTTCTTTACTGGCGCCATTGCTCGGGCCGGTGCTGGGTGCCTTTATGATCGATCATATCTCCTGGCATTGGGGCTTTATCGGCATTGCATTTCTATCATTTTTAAGCTGGTTTGGTCTGAAAGCCAAAATGCCAAACCTGAAAGTCAGTGTTCCGAAGCAGCCGTTTAGCTATATTCTGGATGACTTTAAACAGGTTTTAAAAAATAAACGTTTTGTAATTATGACCGCAGCCTTGCCCTTGGTCAGCCTGCCGTTGATGTTATGGATTGCCTTATCGCCTGTAATTCTGGTCGAGCAGTTTGGATTCAGCAGCGTGCAATATGGTCTGGCGCAGTTTCCGGTTTTGGGCGGCTTGATTATCGGTAATCTGGTTTTGCTAAAAATCATCGACAAAATGCCGCTGGGGAAAACTGTACTCTTGGGTGTGCCATTGATGCTGTTTGGTACAGGCTTATTAATACTCGGTCTGTTTATTCCAGATTATTTTGTGCATTGCCTGATTATCGGCACCACCTGTATCAGCCTTGGTGAAGGCGTAAGTTTCTCGGTGCTGTACCGTTTTGCACTGATGTCTTCTGAAGTGTCCAAAGGTACGGTGGCTGCTACGGTTTCGATTATCCTGATGCTGAGCTTTTTCGTGGTGATTGAAGCAGTTCGAATGGCTTATGAAGCCTATGACATTTGGGCCTATTGCATCGCCTCTTTCATTTTGATTGCATTGTGGTTTACTTTGCCGCGTCTGAGCTTAAAGCAGATTATTTCTGAGCGGAAGGTGAGAGGGGAGTTTTAAAGCTCCTTCCTTTTATAAAGGAAGGCTATACCCTCTCTCTAACTCTCTCCCAGAGGGAGAGAGGATTTTAATATCTATTGAAGCTCAGCGACTGGCTGCTCTAGTTTCTTTAATTTCAGATCAAACAAAAATGGCCCAAATGGCAAAATTGAAGCGATCAGGCCCATCAAAAACATGCTGAGCGACCATTTTTGCTTTTCACAGACCGCAAATAACACCACTAAAAACAGCACAAATAGTACGCCATGTCCCATACCAACATATTTCACTAAGATCGGATTATCCATCATGTATTTGACTGGCATCGCGATAAATAAAAGTAGCAGAAATGAAATCCCTTCAAACAAACCGACCAGACGTAAAGTTTTGATGTTCATAAGACATACTGATTTAATTAAATTAACCCTGAGTGTACCCAATATAAATTGAAGATTAAATCTTAAAAATAAAAATATATTCAATATTTATAATGAGTTATAACCGAGTAAAGCAGTTGGTTATTTAGTTTCACGATACTATTATTGATGGCATAACTGCAAAAAAAACTTTAAGTTTTCCTACAATAAACTGATCTATTTCAAGAGCAAAAAAGTTATTTAGATGCCAACTCTAAAGAAAATTTCATGAAAAAAGACGAGCAGATAGCCCGTCTTTTTCTTTTTATATCTACACTAATCTGTTTAGATCACACCACATGCAATGCGGTCACCACCACCACCTAATGGTAAGGGGTTGTCAGAATAGTTGTCGCCGCCGGCATGAACCATAATGGCACGACCCTGAAGATCCGCCAGTTTCAAACGTGGTGCAAGCAGGGTGACACGGGCAGTACCGTCAGTATTGACTTTTAATGCAGGCAAATCACCGAGGTGACCGGTCACCGGCGTACCATGATTGGGTGACTGGTTCGGATTGTAATGACTACCGGCAGCCAGTGCTGCACCCATCTTGCCATCTTTCATGGCGGGTGCACATGAACCATTTTCGTGAATATGGAAACCTCGCTCACCGGCAGGGAGCTGTTTCAGGTTGGTACGTATCACCAGACCGGCTGGACTGTCACTGAGTAATACGGTGCCAATCTCTTGACCTATCCCCTCAGCGGTTACTGCATTTACAGTCACGGCTCTGACCAATTCATTCGATGGAGAAGTCGAGGCGCAACCTGTGAAAAGTGCAGCACTGAGCGCACAAAGTGTCGTAATTTTAAACAATGAAGACATGGTATTGGCATCCTGATCTTTATTCTGTTTTGTAAATCTATTGAAACAGAGCAAGATCAGAAGCTCTATATAGAATCAGTACTTAAATGTTTTGTTTTGTTTAAGTCGACTCAATTTGTGCTTTAAGGTGCTTTGGGCGGTGTGTCTTCGGTCTGTGGATCGAGGTCATGTGCCATGGTGGCTTTAGGCATCATTAAGGGTTCATTCAAATTACTTTCATGTAACCATTCACGCCAAATTGCCAGCAAGACTGCAAGAATCACTGGACCAATGAAGACGCCGACCAGACCAAAACTGGCAATACCGCCCAGAACACCAAACATAATCAACAGGAATGGAATTTGTGTTGCGCCAGAAATCACCAGTGGACGAATTACGTTGTCGGCAGTGCTGACAACACAGACACCCCAAGCCATCACCCCAATCGCCTCAATCGTCTGTCCCTGTGAAAAGAGCCACAGTGATACTGCGCTATAAGCCACCGGTGGGCCAAAAGGAATCAGAGCGAAAATAAAGGTCACAATGGTCAAGACCATCGGATTTGGCACACCCGCGACAAAATAACTCAGACCTGCCAATAAAGACTGGGCAATTGCAGTCAAACCAACGCCATAGACCACCGCACGTGTAGTGGCAGAAATGGTAGAAAAATAATGATGTACACGTGGCCCGACCACCATCTCAAAAGCTTTACGCACCTGATTTAAAATGGTCTGACCATCACGGTAGAAAAAGAACAGCGAAAGTATCGCAAAACACAATTTAAAGATATTTTTACTGACTTCATTCAATACCACTTTGCCGTAATTCAGATGACCTTGAATCCAGCTCGAGATCGATAGCGCGATACTGTTTGGATCGGTATTGATTTCATTTAAAGTTCGGCTAATTTCCTTGCCGACAATCGGAAGGTCACGAATAAAATCCGGTACATCCAGATGACCGGAAAAGACCTGTCGCTGCAATTCAAAATACAGATTACGACCTTCATGCTGCAACATAAAAATGGCGAAGATAAATGGCAGACCAAACACCAGAATCACGGCCAGAATCATCACGGTTGCACTCAGCGTTGGCCGATTGCCGCACAT
The DNA here is from genome assembly GCF_013417415.1 of Acinetobacter sp. YH12254. Classification (NCBI taxonomy): domain Bacteria; kingdom Pseudomonadati; phylum Pseudomonadota; class Gammaproteobacteria; order Moraxellales; family Moraxellaceae; genus Acinetobacter; species Acinetobacter sp. YH12254. The sequence goes on from NZ_VPEB01000014.1 coordinate 5,453, forward strand.
GCGTAACACCGACTGATACAAGGGCCAAGTCATATAGGCGATAATCGCTGCCCAAACTACAGGGATGATGAAATATTTGAGTATATGAAAACTCAAAAAAATCAGGATAAAGAACAATCCAAATAATAAGACTTTTTGTAATGTAGGCGCGTACTGTTGCACTGAATTTAATGGCTCATTTTTTAGGTCGTGTTCAGGCATATTAACTGAAAAAAAAGCGATCGAAAATGACGGCTTGGTAAGTAGCGTGATTATTTTCCCAAAGCAGTGTTAGGATTCAGCGGACTGGCTTAAAACCACTGACTGGGATCATCGATAATGGCATTCAGCACCGGTTGCCATTGATCCTGTAATTCCCGATAGATTTTTTGAGGTTTATCAAAGACTGACAGACCTTCCATAGCCAGACGGCTATAAGGTGCACGTTCTGAAATCCAGGCCACCGGCTGCTGGTCGATCTTGTCAAAAAACTGCTGTATGTCCTGATTACTGGCTGCATTCGGTTTGGTACGGTTGGCCAACAGTAAAATTTCAACCTTGCCTTTACGAATCCGCTTAATGTCCTGCAAATGCTTGAGAAAACGGCGGGTCGAATCAATATCAAAAAATGAAGGCTGAATCGGAATAATAATCGCATGCGCTTCACTGATCAGCTGCTCGGCATGATCTTCAGTCAACGCTCCCGGTGCATCAATGATCAGATACTCAATCTGCTTCGGTGCATCACCAATGGATTTGTGATTGCGCCAGTCCAGACTTTGAATCGGCATGGCCTGTTCCGGACGTTGCTTGAGCCATTGCAATGCCGATTTCTGGTTATCGGCATCGGCCAGCGCCACCTTATAACCTTTTTGTGCGAGTGCTGACGCTAAACTAATAGCTGTCATGGTTTTGCCACAACCGCCTTTCTGATTCGCAACTAAAATTGTTTTCATGACTCAAGGTGATTTTATTCTGTTCCTGCCTAGCATATCATTCTTTTCAAGCGTACCAATGGCTGATGTTTTCAACTTCAGTCGAATATTGTGCTGAAAAAATAAAGTAAATTAGGAAGATTGAATGTCCATATGGATGGCCATGCTGATTGGCACATGTATCGGGGTGGTGCTGACCACCATTATTTTAAGTCAGACACGCAATGGACGCATCAAGGCTGAATATGAGCAGTATATTGCCGAGCTGGAACTAGAACATCAGCAGGCATTGATCGCCGCGCAAAAACGCAGTGTCAATACCAGCAGGGCAGTCCTGAAAGGCAAAATGGCGGAACAGCTCGCACCGATCATGCCGGAATTTCAATATCTGCCCAGTGATGCCAAGTTTCTGGGCGATCCTGTCGATTATGTGGTCTTTGATGGCTATACCGATTTCAGAGACGGCGAAGGCGAAGCAGAGGATATTGAAGTGGTATTGATTGATATCAAAAGTGGTGGAGCGCGGCTGACCAAAGGCCAGCAAGCGATTGCCCGTGCAGTTCAGGAAGGGCGGGTGCGTTTTGAAACCATCCGGATTGATTTCGATGATTGAGCACAACCAAGGAAAAGAATAAAAAATTATGCAGAAATTACTGATCACTGCGCTGCTGTTTATGCTTGGACTGTGGGTCTGGAATGAGTTTTTTCGTGCGATCCCACATCTGGAAGAACGAGGTGTCTTGAAAAACTTTTCGGTAGAGCCGATTCAGCCCATTTCAGCTACATTTACTGTGCATGATAAACGTTTCGTTAAACCGAATCGTCGTGTCTTGCATCAGGCCAGCCCTATGGTTGGACATTTTAATGATCTGGCCTATGTCAGTAATATCGATGTGCTGTTGCTCAGTCAGTCACTGCCAGTCATGCAGGCAACATTAGCATTTGATAAAGCAAAACGCTGTTATCAAATCGAGGAACAAATCAGCCAGGCTGAAGCTGAATTTCTCAACACGCATGTCCAACATTTTAGTCTGATCGCTGCCAACGAGAAAATTGCCAATCAGATTCGCAGGCTAAAATCAGGACAGAAGATTACACTCAGCGGTGATCTGGTCACAGTACATTCAGGAAGCACGGGACAGGAATTTCAGGTGGGTACAGGCTCGGAATATCATGCCCATTGTCAGTTGCTGCGTGTGACTCAGTTGCAGCAACATTAACGGCAAAACGAAAATAAATTAGCCTTGCGGTTTACGCAGTCGAGCCAGCAGCATACGCTGGCCAATCTTCGGAATCCCTGCGGCATTGATACAATTCAATTCTTCAATTTCAAAACCAGTTTCCAGTAAGGCAGTTTCAATATCCCGGTTTAAATGACAGCCATCTGCGACTTTCTTCTGAATCGGGGTGAGTAAATGCTGCAGGCGCTGGATATTTAAATTTTGTCGATTCAGCACATGTTCGACCACATGCAAGTGACCGCCCGGTTGTAGCACACGATAAATCTCACGCAGACTTTGGCCGAGGTCAGCAATACTACACAGCGTCCAGGTCGAGATCACATGTTCTAGACTATGTTCTGCAAAAGGCAATGCTTCTGCGCTGGCCTGAATATGTTCAACCTGAAAAGCAGCCTGCTGGATGCGCGGTTCTGCCAGCTTGAAAATGGCCGGATTGGGTTCTACGGCATAGACCAGATCTACTTCTTGATAGAAAGGCAGATTCAGCCCTGTACCAAAACCAATTTCCAGTACTTCACCAGAAATGTTCAAAAGCAATTCACGGCGTAAATCCATCAAGGACGGCGTTTGCATCACCTGATTTAAAAGGTGCGGAAAGATGTGTTGTTGATAAAGTTGATACAGCATTTGGGTTATTTTAATTTAATCTGAATGTATTTTAGCTTAACTGAAAAATACAATATTCGGGAATGCCCAAGCTGACTAAATACACCCAGTTTGTTACCAAGTTCAACTGTTTATTCATTAAAAAATACGTAAGATCAAGGAAGATATCCTTAAAACGTTTGATCAACTCGATTAGGATTAGATTAAAAATGATGTTCAAACACTTTAAACATTATGCTTTGTTGGCCGGTTTGTTGCTGCCTATTTCCAGCTATAGCTCGGTCGATCACAATATTGCCAAAGGTTTGCCACCTGTGGTCAAAGGACAGTCGATTTCCGTCTTGCAGCCTTTTAAAGGTGATTTCCGTATTTTGGGTTCCAAAGTCTATAGCGCTGATCCGCAGGCCAAATTCTCTCCGATTGATTATGCGGTGAGTTGGGGTCTGTTTGCTGAACCTGAAATTGCCCGACATATTAGTGTCAATCAATATGACCGTTATCTGAACTGGAAAATGGATCGGGTGCCCGTGCCGGTAGAACAAGCCAAGCAGATGGTGTCCAATATGCATATCATTCCGGCCAATCCTGAAATTGCCAAGGCCATTAAAAAGGTAAAACGTGGTGATCTGGTGCGTATGCAGGGTGAGCTGGTTGAAGTGCGTGATAAAGATCTGGTCTGGACTTCTTCATTGACCCCGACGGATACCGGTGATGGCGCCTGTGAGGTATTCCGTGTCAGTTCAATTCAGTGGATTGAACAGGTTGGGAAAAGCTAAATTAAAATTTGCTATTTAGATGCCTATAAAAAACCGCTCTTATGAGCGGTTTTTTATACTGATAAACTGCTTATTTAGCAGTTAAAGCCTGACCTTCAAATGCAATGCCATCCCAGCCATTTTGCATAAACTGGCGGATATTCTGATGATCGCTGGCTTGAGGCGTCGCTTGTACAGCTGCATAGTGCTCGGCAAACAGGCTTAAGGTTTGGGCCTGATCCAGCCCATTGAGTCGTGCAAAGGCAAAAACTTTGGCGCTGCCTTGGTTTTCAGTGGTTGCATTGCTCTGCTGGCCATTTTTAAATGCAGTCGGGGTATGGGTATAACGCGTTTCGATATAGGCAATCACATCTGCAAATTTTGCCTCACCTGCGGCCAATTGTGCCAATAAATCTTGTGCCATGCTGTTTTCCCTTTGCAATCAATAAAAATTTCGATGCGATGAATATAGCAATTTTCTTGCGAAGTTCCATGGTATTTAATAGGTTTTCAGTTCAAGATAATCATGAAAATGATTCATAATTAATTTGAAATTTCGGATCAAATCAACTGGATCAATAAATAGAATAGGAACGTATATGGGCTGGCTTTGGGTGGCAATCGGTGGGGCAGTGGGTGCCAGTTTACGGTATGCAGCAGGGCTCTGGTTGCTAAAACCACAGATGCAATTTCCTTGGCCGACTTGGTGGGTCAATATTCTGGGCTGCTTATGTGCAGGGATCTTTTTTGCCTGTAGCCAAAAATATCCAATGCTGCAACAGGAAGCACGTCTGTTTTTAATGGTGGGGATACTGGGCGGATTTACCACATTTTCCAGTTTTGGTCTGGAAAGCTTTCAGCTTTTGAAACATGGCGCTGTAGGTTTAGCTCTATTGTATGCGCTGTCGAGTGTAATTGTTGGAATTATCGTTCTGGCGCTGGGTTTTTACTTGACTTCACTGGCTTTGGCTCAAAGCTGAAACAGACATAAAAAGTCAGGAAACTGGAGGTTATTTCCTGACATAAACCACGATTTGAAGATCAAGATAATCGACGGTTTTTAGTTTTAACCACGTTTAAAGCGGCCAAAACGTTTATTAAAGCTTGCCACGCGACCTTCATTGCTGGTTTGACGCTGCTCGCCAGTATAGAAGGGATGAGAAGCACTTGAAATATCAAGCGTGACATAAGGATATGTTTTCCCCTCATATTCTTTAGTCTGGCTAGAGCTCATTGTGCTGCCAATCACAAAATAAGTATCGGCATTGGTGTCATGAAATAACACTTCACGATACGCTGGATGAATATCTGGACGCATATATAATTCCCTTATGATTCTTAATGAAATGTTATAATATAACATTTGGTATTTCAAGTTATCTAGAGTTACAGCGTGTAAGCCTTTGGGGTCAAAATTAACCTCGACTCGGCACCAGTTCTTCAAATACATCACTCAGATCATCATGAACTTTTAAATGAATCAGGTTCCAGTATTGTCCTGAAATCGTCCGGTTCACCATGAGCGTATCTGGAGATGGCTTAAACACATCCCAATATCTTAGAGAAGGTTTGAGCAACTCCATGCCATCATGATGGGCCGAGTTTTCAGCAAAATCATAATGGGTGACCAGTGGACGCATCAGAACTTCCAGCCATTGTTCATACAGTTCAGTCGGGAATTTTCCGGTTTCAGTCAAGGAATGCAGCGCATCTAACTGTTGCTCAATCACGGGAATATTCTTCTCGCGTGCGGCATGAATAAGTTCCCGGAAATGCCCAATCACTTCAGTCGAAAGAGTCTTAACGCCACCATAATCATAAACAATCACAGAGCCATCTTCACGAAAGGCAAAGTTGCCCGGATGCGGGTCACAGTGAAAGCGTTTCAGATAAAAAATTTCCTGACCAATCGCACGCAGCAGACGGCGCCCTAAGGCATTGCGGGTTTCCTGTGGCCAGGTGCTGGCGATTTCAATACTTTCTCCCATTTCCTGACTCAAGGTTAGAATATGCCGTGAAGAATATTCATGAAAAACCTGTGGAATCACAATTTTATGATCCAGGGATTCATGGAAGGCGCGGGCAACTTCTAGGTTCTGAGCTTCAATTTCATAGTTGAGCTCATTGTCCAGACTATGCTGGATTTCTTTAAATAACTGATCCTGAAGTTTACGGTCAATCTTTAAAACGCCCATCATGCGTAGCGCCAGACGTACCTGTTTCAGGTCACTTTCACAGGCTTCATCGACCCCCGGATACTGTACCTTGACCACCACTTGCTGGCCATTGGGTAAAGTGGCTTTATGTACCTGACCAATCGATGCTGCGGCAAAAGGCTGTTCATCAAACTGTTGAAATAATTGCTGTAAAGGTTTACCGAGTTCCTTTTCAATTTGCGCCTGAATGTCCTTAAATGGCATGGGCGGTGCCTGACGTTGCAATTTGGCAATGGCTTTGGCAACTTCGGGTGGAAAAATATCTTTATATTGCGAGGCGATCTGACCAACTTTCATGACCGCGCCTTTCATTTCTCCCAAGGTATCCGCGATTTGTATACCAATATCCTGAAATAATTTGCTGCGCGCAGTATTTTTCTGCTCTTCGTCGGCAGTTAAATTTTTAATTGAATTGGATAGGGTTTTACCTGCAATACTTGCGGTCATTCCGGCAAGTTTCATAAAGCGACGACCGGGTGTGCTAGCCGTTTTTGCCATGCGAGATTCCTTGAAACCAACAATTATTTGATGTATTTGATCATAGGTGACAAAGATTCAATTGCCTAGATTTAATTGTAGAGGTTGTGTTGTGATTTTCTTTAACTTCTCCATCTTTGGTGCATGATCTTTGATTTATCAGAAGATTTTTCTTCATCTCCTGTACTTAAACCCAAACAAGATTCCTGAATACATCATTGTTTTAGGTCAGGCTGCATAATCATACTAAAGGTTGTTTTAGTCCCAAAAGTATAAATAAAACAACTCGCAGTAATGAAGAAAATTCAATGAAAGTCTATCGATATTTTACTGCTCAAGATGATGTGTATTTTTGTGTGCGTATCACTTAAACTTTAAATACAGGACCTAAGTTAGATGATTCACCCACCATGCGCTTTAATGGCACGGAGGTGGTTGTAGAGCCGCTGCTGATCAAAGATGTGATAGACGAATCAGAGATTTCCAAAGCATTAAAAAATGCGCTGGATCCTGAATCGCAGCGCATTTTCCAGCTTGAATTAATCGGCTGAACGCATTGAGTGGTCGAGACTTAAACGTTTATTGTTGCCATATAAACGAGCTAATAAAAGTACACAGGCCACACTCAGACCCACAATCAGGCCAACCCAGACACCGGCTGCGCCCATGTCAGTAAAGCGGGACAGATACACCCCGACCGGGAAGGCAATCACCCAGTAAGCCAGCATGGTGATCCACATAGGGCCTTTGGTGTCCTGCATCCCACGCAGACAACCTGCTGCACTGATCTGCCAGCCATCCATTAGTTGATAAGCAATCGCAAACAGAATCAGATAGACCGCGATTTGGGTCACGATCATATCCGAGGTGTAGAGCGCCACGATTTCATTACGGAACACCCAAAGCAAAATCATGGTCAGGATTGCCAGAATAGTGGCAGTGATCAGGCCGAGATATTGCACTTTACGCATTGCCTGCCAGTTCTGTTCGCCATAATAGGTGCCGACCCGAATGGTCAGGGCAATCGCCAGTGACATTGGAATCATAAACAGCTGTGAGGTCACTGAAATGGCAATCTGATGCGCAGCAACAATGGTTTCTCCCAAAGGGCTGAGCACGATCGCCGCAGTACTAAAAATACTGACCTCAAAGAAAATCGCCAGTCCGATCGGCAGACCAAGCTGCAAGATGCGTTTCATCCATTCCGGGTTGATTTTTTCCCAATGAGTAAACGGCTGGGTGCGTTGATAGGCTTTATTCTTAAAAATATACAGTGCCAGAGTAATGACCATTAACCACTGTAAAATTGCCGTAGCAAAACCACAGCCGGCACTACCCAAGGCTGGAACAGGGCCAATTCCATACATAAATACATAGTTCAGTGGAACCAGCAACACCAGTGCCAATAGGCTGATGACGGTCACCGGACGTGGATGACCAATCGCTTCTGAATAGCCACGTAAAGCGGCATACATAGTCACTGCCGGCATACCAAAACCAATTGCATGCAGGAATAAACCGGCTTTGGGCTGCAAGCTTTCCGGTACACCTAAGATTGGTAAAGTCGCTGGCAACAGCTGCAAAATCAGGCCAGCAATAATCCCCAGAATCAGGGCCACCCAAAGTGACTGACGGGCAATGGTGGCAATTTTTTCAGGGGTACGTGCGCCATTCGCTTCAGCCACCAAGGGTGTCGTGGCAATCATGATGCCGCTAAACAGCAGCATCACCGGAATCCATAGACCCACCCCGACTGCAATTGCTGCAAGATCGGTCGCAGACAGATGACCTGCCATAATGGTATCAATCAGGCCCAAACCTGCTTGGGAAAATTGGGTTACCAGAATAGGTAACATCAGATGAAACAGTTTTTTTAATTCAAAACCAAAGGTCGTAACCGGTGTAACATTCGACACAAAAATTACTCATCGTGATCATGTGCTTAAATAGAGGGGTTTAGCGTTGTAAAGTGAGAAGCACACCAATAAAAATTACTCCGCCGCCTAAAAGACGTTGCCAGTTAATCGGCATTTTTTCGTTGCCCAATAAACCCAGATGATCGACCAGCATCGACATGGCCATCTGACCAAAAATAATCAGGCCGCTAAGCACCAGAAAGCCAAGTTTGGGGGCTGCATAAATGCTCATGCTAATCGCGTAGACACCCACGATGCCCCCAAGCCATAAATACCAGGGAACATTCATTAATTCCTGTAAACCGGGTTTGGGATTGGACTGAAAAAGTACAATCACAGCGAGCACTATTGTACCAATCAAAAAGGAAAAAAATGCAGCTTGCATAGGAGAATATAAATATTCTTTCAGTTGCGTGTTAATTGCGGTTTGAAGCGTCAGCAAAACACCAATTGTAAAGACTAAAGGAAGTAAAATAATCAGTTGAGAAGATATTTTCATAATTTTAACTGTCTAATTCTATTTGAGTTTTTAGATATAACCCGGTGATCATTTTAATTTTAGCAGTGTTGCTGCCGAGTCATGTTAAAATTCAGCTATATCTTGTAGTCGTTTTTGAGTAGTTCTTTGGCTGAATTGAATCCTGCTGTTATCCCATTGTCTTTATATATTCATATGCCATGGTGCGTGCGCAAATGTCCGTATTGTGACTTTAATTCGCATGCTGTTCCTGATGGTGAATTATCACTGGAACTAGAACAGGAATATTTACATGCCTTGGTTGAGGATTTTAAAACGCAGGTCGATTTTGCCCAAGGCCGTCAGATTAATAGTGTGTTTATTGGTGGCGGTACGCCGTCGCTGATTTCTGCTCAAGGTTATCAGTGGCTATTTGATCAGTTGCAAGCCATTATTCCCTTTGCAGAAGGCTGTGAAATTACGCTGGAAGCTAATCCTGGTACGGTAGAGCATGACCCATTTGCAGGTTATTTGCAGGCTGGCATTAACCGTTTGTCGATTGGGGTGCAGAGTTTTAATACTGACCATCTTAAACGTTTGGGTCGGATTCACAGCAATGAAGATGCGATTTCTGCGATTGGATTGGCGCGTGAAGCAGGCTTTCAACGAATTAATGTCGATTTAATGCATGGCTTGCCTGAGCAGACTTTAGATCAGGCCTTGCATGATTTAAAACTTGCGGTAGAAAATGGCGCGACACATATTTCCTGGTATCAGCTGACGATTGAACCGAATACGGTATTTTTCCGTACCCAACCTATTCTACCGGTAGATGATGTACTTGAAGATATTCAGGAGCAGGGTGAAATTTACCTCAAAGCTCAAGGCTTTATCAATTATGAAGTTTCTGCCTGGCGTAAAGAATTACCTTCAGCGCATAACCTGAATTATTGGCAATTCGGCGATTATCTGGCGATTGGTGCGGGTGCACATGGCAAAGTGACTCAACCTGATGGCGTATATCGTTTCCAGAAAACCCGCTTACCTAAGGATTACTTAGCCAAAGTACCTGCTGAACATTTGCAGTTTAAGCGTATTGAAGCTGAAGAGATGCCATTTGAGTTTATGATGAATGCGCTACGCTTAAATCAGGGCGTAGAGGCTAAATTTTATATCGAGCGTACTGGTCAAAGTTTGGATACTTTACAAGATTTATTAAGCTCTTTACGTAAAAGAAAATTAATGATCGATGACCAAAACCGGCTTGCATGTACCGAGCAGGGGCATATCTTCTTAAATTCGGTACTGGAAGAATTTCTTTAACTGATTTTTATTTTCTGAACATTTTTCAAAGACCTTCATAAATCTATATGAGGGTTTTTTATTGTGCAGATTTTACCAGATCAGGAATTTTTAGCTTGGCATAGAGCACACCGGTTTTTAGATCAAACAAATAAGCTTTAAAAGCTAGAGCTGAATAAGAGAAATTACAAGCACAAAAAAAGCACTCTAAAAGTGCTTTTTTTCAATATCTTGCTTCTAAATTATAGAGCAACGATATTTACAGCTGTAGGGCCTTTTTGACCTTGAGCTACGCTGAAAGAAACCTTTTGGCCTTCAACTAAAGTTTTGAAACCTGAACCAGTGATTTCGCTGAAATGAGCAAAAACGTCTGGACCTGATTCTTGTTGAATGAAACCGAAACCTTTAGTTTCGTTGAACCATTTTACTGTACCGTTAACTGTATTAGACATAATGTAACCTATTGAATCGTATGAATTTATAGCCAAAATTTCAGATGACTAACTGTAACTTTGAAAAATAAAAAGGATGGAGCTTTTTGATCTGTAATACGAAGGTTTATGACTAAAACTGCGATACTTAAAAGAAACTAACCAAAACAAGAATTTTTCTAGTTGGGATTATCATACCGCTTATTTTGAGATATACAAGCGTTTTATTTATCTAATTTATTAGGCTATTGAAAAATATAAAATTAAACCTGTATATTTTGTATTCAGATCAGTGTTTTTAGGGTTTTAAAAGGGTAGCTCTCAATCAAAAGAGCGCCGAAGCGCTCTTTGTAATTCAATTTACAGCTTAGTAATCAAAACTAAAGTGCTCTGGCGCCAGCGCGGTCATGGTTTTGGATGGATTCACCATCGCTTCAGCATGACCTTGGGTACGAGGCAGAATACGTTCGAAATAGAAATCAGCGGTTTTGATTTTTGCTTTATAGAACTCAGGTACTTCTGCGCCATCGCCAGAAGCCAGTTTGGCTGAGGCAACTGCGGCTTGCTGCGCCCAGAAGTATGCCATCATCACATAGCCCGAGAACATCAGAAAATCGACTGAAGCAGAAGAGACGATGTCGCGGTCTTTACGGGCTGCCAGCATGATTCGAACAGTTAATGCATTCCACTGGGCACATAGCTTGGTGAGATCCCAGGCAAAACGGCGCATATATTTATTACGCGCATGCTGACCACAGAATTTCAGGATTTCAGCGGTGTAATCACGAATCACTTTGCCTTTCGAGGTTAACAGTACTTTACGACCGATCAGATCGAGTGCCTGTACACCTGTCGTTCCTTCGTACAAGGTAGAGATACGTGAATCACGCACGATCTGTTCCATGCCCCATTCTTTGATATAGCCATGACCACCAAAGATTTGCATACCGTGATTCGATGCTTCATAGCCCATTTCAGTCAGGAAGCCTTTTAGAATCGGGGTATAGAAACCTAAGTGATCATCATGCTGTTCAAAGGCAGCGGTATCGCCACGCAATAAAGCATCATTCATGTTGTCGGCAATTTGCGCAGCATGATAAATCATGGCACGGCCACCTTCGGCAATGGCTTTTTGCGTCAACAGCATACGGCGTACATCGGCATGATGAATGATGGCATCCGCCACTTTTTCCGGATCTTTTTTGCCAGACAGGGCGCGCATCGACATACGTTCTTTGGCATACGGCAGAGCACCTTGGAAGGATAACTCCGCATGACAGATGCCTTGAATCGCAGTACCAATACGCGCAGTGTTCATGAAGGTGAACATGGCATGCAAGCCTTTATTCGGTTCACCAATCAAGTAACCCGTGGCCTTGTCGAAATTCAGCACGGCTGTTGCTGAGGCACGAATCCCCATTTTATGTTCAATCGAACCGCAATTGACTGGATTGCGTTCACCGATGCCACCATCGGCAGCAGCAATAAATTTCGGTACGATAAACAGTGAAATGCCTTTAGTACCTTGCGGTGCATCCGGAAGGCGCGCCAGCACGATATGTACGATATTTTCAGTGAGATCGTGCTCGCCTGCGGAAATAAAGATTTTGGTTCCTGAAATGGCATACGTGCCATCTTCTTGCGGCTCGGCTTTGGTTTTAACCTGACCCAAGTCAGTACCACATTGCGGCTCAGTCAGACACATGGTGCCAGCCCAAGTACCCGCAACCAGATGCGGCAGATAGGTATTCTTCTGCTCATCGGTGCCGTACTGGATAATGGTATTGATACAGCCCACGCTTAAACCCGGATACATCTGGAATGACCAGTTTGCAGTTCCCATCATTTCCGATTTGATCAGGTTTAAAGACATTGGCAGGTTTTGACCACCAAACTCTTCAGGATAAGACAGACCTTGCCAGCCACCTTGGACGAACTGATCATAAGCGTCTTTAAAGCCCTTAGGCGTTTTCACTTCGCCATTTTCAAAATGACAGCCTTCAGCATCACCGCTTTCATTCAGAGGTGAAAGTACATTTTCACAGAAATCTGCTGCACCTTCCAAGATCATGTCTACCGTGTCGGTATCGGCATATTCACCATTCGACAAATTCTGGTAGTGCGCAGGGTAATCGAGCACTTCATTCATAAGGAAGCGAATGTCGTGTAAAGGGGCTTTATATGCTGGCATGCGTTTAATCCTGATTAAAATAGTTTTGGATTATCTGTATCGATTCTTTGATTATTCATATTTGAGATAAAAAAACATTGATAAGGCAAGCAAATAAAAATGTCAGAAAAGCGAATCGAGTCTTAGAGCCAACCAATAAAATCGGATGATTTCATCTTCTGGCTGTCAGCGTACAGAAAGGTTGAAAACTTCTTATCTGATTGGACTTTAATGAATTGAACACCAGATTGTCTAGTGCTACTTTTGTATGAATTGTACTCAATTGTTATCAATAAAAAATTCAAGTTAAAAATGTCATTAAATCCAGTAGCTGAATTTTTAGTCTTTAATAATGGAGTTAAGATCAATTCGGATTGTTGTTACAACCCGAATTCTCTGGTCAAAATAACTGGATATTTATAGAAAATCTTTTAAATCTGGTTTGATGCCATTCCAGATAGAAAAAGATTCCAGTGCCTGACCGACCAGCATGCCAAAGCCTTCAGATGTTGGCACAGCACGTGCTTTGGCCTGATCAAGGAAGGAGGAAGGCTTGCCATAGGCCATTTCATAGGCATAGTTAAACTGTAAGGCTTCTGGAAGCAGCAAAGCATCACCGCTGAGACTGGCTGAAGTGGCATTGATCACCAGATCAAACTCACCTGCAAGATGTTCTAGTGAAATAGCCTGTAATTCGAGCTGCGCTACAGCATCCTGCAGATCCGCAACCAGTTGTTCAGCGCGTGCCAAGGTGCGATTGGCAATCACAATTTTTTTTGCGCCTGCCTGGGCGAGAGGATAGATCACGCCACGGGTTGCGCCGCCTGCACCGATAATCAGGATGTTGGTATTTTCCAGCGGCCAGTTGAGTGCACGAATCGCATCGACCAGACCTTGACCATCAGTATTATCGCCATGCAAAATACCATTTTTCATCCACAGGGTATTCACTGCCTTGGCAATTTTGGCTCGCTCACTGAGCACCTGACACTGGGCAAAAGCCTGCTCTTTAAACGGCACGGTGACATTCATCCCGATTCCGCCATGGGCAAAAAACTCCTGAATATTGGCCTCAAAGCCATCCAGTGGAGCCAGACGTTTGCTGTAATTTAGATCAATTCCGGTTTTTGCTGCAAAAGCATGATGCAATTCTGGAGAGCGTGACTGTTCAATCGGATTACCAATCACGGCAAATTGTTTGCTCATTTCACAATGTCCATGTGCTGAAATGAGCATCAATATACGTGAAAAAGCGCAGGGACTAAAGCCTGCGCTGTTTTAAATAAGGGGGCTGGAAGTGCGGTTTAGGAACTGCAGATGTCCATAATATGTTCTGCAAATACCAGCGCCATACTAAGCACAGCTCCGACCACAGTCAGGATACTCACCAGAATAGCCGCGCCATCCAGAAGCAGATTATGACTCAAAACGGCGGTACTCATCGCACTGATGGCGAGAGCCAGAAAAAGCCAAAAGGCAAAAACAGGAAGATTTAATTGAAGATGATGCATTGTTATTCTCACTAGACATCTAATAGATTGTGATCGATGTAGCGATAGGATGCCGCGACCAAATCAGGGATTACTCTGCAACAGTATAGAGGAATAATGGATTAAAACAGCCCTCTATTTGAGGGCTGTTTGTATCATTTCATTGCAGTTGATTTTAATTCTGTGAGCCAGTCATGGGGTTTCAGATAGTAATCAGTCAAACGCTTTTCCGGCGAGCCTTCATCCCATTCAGGACGATAGGACCAGCCGGTCAGCGGAGGCAAGCTCACCAGAATCGACTCAATTCGGCCGCCGGTCTGCAAACCAAATAGCGTACCGCGGTCATAAACCAGATTGTATTCGACATAACGGCCACGACGATATAACTGGAACTCACGTTGTGCTTCGGTATAAGGCTTATCCTGATTACGCTGGAAAATCGGCAGAATCGCCTCTAGGTAACCATTGCCCACGGCCTGTATATACTGGAAACAGGTATCAAAATCCCACTGATTCAGATCATCAAAGAATAACCCGCCGACACCACGCTGTTCATCACGATGTTTTAAATAGAAATAATCATCACACCATTGTTTATGTTCAGGATAAATCTCTTCACCAAATGGCGCACACAGATCATGCGCCGTCTGATGCCACGAAAGGACATCTTCATCATTTGGATAGAACGGCGTCAGGTCGAAACCGCCACCAAACCACCAGATTGGATCTTGCCCTTCTTTTTCTGCAACGAATAAACGCACGTTGGCATGTGAGGTTGGTACATTCGGATTTTTCGGATGGATGACCAGCGATACACCCATCGCTTGCGCCTTGGCACCGGCAATATTGGGATGGCGTTCAGTGGCTGAAGCGGGCAGTTTGGAAATATTGATATGGGAGAACATCACCCCGCCTTTCTCAATCACGGTACCATTTTGCAAGACACGCGAACGGCCACCACCACCTTCAGGACGTTCCCAGTCATCAATGATAAATTCGGCCGTACCGCCGCCAGCACGCTCCTGTTGTTCCAGTGCTGCACAAATCCGTGCCTGCAAGTCGAGGAGAAATTCACGAACGCGTTGAATATCCGCAGATGTAGGATGCTGCATCAGAGCCTCGTAGGAAAATAAAAAACTAGCTACATCAAAGCATAAAATCAGTCAAAGATTAAGGTCTATTTAGCAATGTAGTGGATTGAACCAGGCTTTAAATTTGAGTATTGATGGACAGAATGGGGCATTAAATCCGACCAAATGGCTAGGTTGAATTCTTTTTTCAAGCTCAGCACAATAACTTGCAAGCGCTCATGGGTTTGGGCATTTCTCGATGGTAGTAGGTGGGTGTCATGTCGGTACAGGTCAGTTCCCTGATTCAAAAATATAATGTTCCCGGTCCCCGCTATACCAGTTATCCGACCGTTCCATATTGGGAAGAGCAGAATTTCTCACTGGAACAATGGAAGCAAACGCTAAAAAAGTCTTTTGCGGAATCCAATCAAAGTGAAGGCATCAGCCTGTATATCCATCTGCCATTTTGCGAAAGCCTGTGCACTTTTTGCGGGTGTCATAAGCGAGTCACGAAAAAACATGAAATGGAACAGCCCTATATTCAGGCAGTGCTGAAAGAATGGGATTTGTATTGTGAGTTGCTGAAAGATAAGCCGGTCATTAAAGAAATTCATTTGGGTGGGGGAACACCGACTTTCTTTTCTGTTGAGCATTTGACTCAACTGATTCAAGGTATTTTGGCCAAAGCAGACATAGCGCCTGTGCATGAATTCAGTTTTGAAGGGCATCCGAACAATACCACGCGTGAGCATTTGCAAGGCTTGTATGATCTGGGCTTTCGCCGGGTCAGTTATGGGGTGCAGGATTATAATGAAACCGTGCAAAAAGCCATTCACCGGATTCAGCCCTATGAACATGTCAAACAGGTAACCGAATGGGCGCGTGAAATTGGCTATGAGTCGATTTCGCATGATTTGGTGTTTGGCTTGCCTTTTCAGCATCTGGACGATGTCTTAAACACCATTGAGCAAACCAATTCACTTCTGCCGGATCGTTTGGCTTTATATAGCTATGCACATGTGCCTTGGATTAAAGGCAATGGCCAGCGCGGTTTTAAAGATGCTGATGTACCCAAAGATGCAATCAAACGTGAATGTTATGAAGCGGCCAAAAAGAAACTGCTGGCGCATGGCTATCATGAAATTGGCATGGATCATTTTGCTTTAGATACAGATGGCATGTACCAGTCCTTTCAAGCTGGAACATTACACCGCAATTTTATGGGATACACCGCCTCTAAAACTCAAGTGATGATCGGTTTAGGAATTTCTTCGATCAGTGATAGCTGGTACAGCTTTGCCCAGAATGTGAAAACTATTGAAGAATATTATGCCTGTTTAGCTCGCAATGAAATTCCGGTATTTAAAGGACATGTCTTAAATCAGGAAGATTTGATTATTCGTCAGCATATTCTGAATTTGATGTGCAGCTTTAGTACCTCATGGGAAAAACCCGAGCTATTTTTCCCTGAAATCGATCAGGTGGTGGAACAGCTTAAAGAAATGGCACAGGATGGTTTGATTCAAATGACAGACTCATCAGTCACGATTTTGGAGAAAGGGAAACCATTTGTACGTAATATTTGTATGGCTTTTGATTTACGTTTAAAGCGACGCATGCCCGAGAACCGGATTTTTTCGATGACGATTTAACACTTAATCCACCCCAGCCCTCCTTTAAGAAAGGAGGAAGTTTTCTCCTCTTTTTGAAAGAAGGAAAAGCCTCCCTGAGCAAGACTTAAGCATTGCTTTAAGTCGAAGCGCAAGAAAGGGAGGTTTGGAGGGATTTATTAAGGGGAGGATTTAAAAATCATCCTTCTGATAAAGATGCGCCATACGTTCATGTTTGGTTTTGAGATATTGCTCATTAAACGGATTTAAGCCGACGGTGAGGGGCACCCGATCGACCACATTAATCCCTTGGGCTTTTAAAGCTTCAATTTTTAAAGGATTGTTGGTCACCAGACGTACCGCTTTGACCTGCAAATGATCCAGCATAATGCTGCACATGTCATATTGACGTGCATCAGCCGGCAGATTAAGCATTAAATTGGCATCGACCGTATCATGTCCCTGATCTTGCAGGGCATAGGCACGAATCTTGTTGGTCAGGCCAATACCGCGTCCTTCCTGACGCAAATACAGAATCGCCCCGCGACCTAACTCATTGATCAGCTTTAAAGTCGCCTGCAATTGCGGGCCACAGTCACATTTAAGTGAAGCAAAGGCATCACCGGTTAAACATTCAGAATGTACACGAACCACGACTGGCTCGTCAGAAACTTCTTCAAGTCCTTTAGACAGCGCGACATGTTCTTCGCCAGTCTTAGGGTCTTGAAATACAGTAATTTTAAATTCACCGTTAGCGGTAGGTAATCTTGACGTTGCGACAAATTCGATTGGCACAGCTGAACCCGTTAAATCCTGAAAGTGGCTAAAGTATAGCGTAATGATTGAACATTGGTAGAATTGCAAAGTCGAAATTCTGTATTAGATTTTCTTTTTTGTAGAAAGCAGACGATAATAGTTGATAAATAGTAAGATTATTCAGGATAATCGTAGCCTGCGATTTTTTCACCCCGATGAGATCATTGTTTAATATTGCATCGCTAGAAGCGTAGCTGAATTGAAGCTGCTACAATTCAGCTATATGATCGGGTACTCCCCATTGACCTAGCTTTAGATTTGCCAGGCTTTAGAAGGCTTTGCCATAATATGCTGTATACAGAAATCCCTACTCAACGCCCTGTAACACCGTTGCTGGATACGATCAATCATCCTGAGCAACTACGTTTACTCGAGCAAAGCCAGCTAGCGCAAGTGGCAGATGAGTTACGTCAATTCATTTTGTATGCTGCCGGGCAAAGTGGTGGACATTTTGGTGCCAACCTCGGTGTTATTGAACTTACGGTGGCTCTGCACTATTGCTTCAATACTCCACATGACCGTCTGATCTGGGATGTGGGGCATCAGGCCTATCCGCATAAGGCATTGACCGGTCGTCGTGAACAGCTCACCACTATCCGGGCCAAAGATGGTCTGGCAGCCTTTCCGGCACGTGAAGAATCTGAATTTGATACCTTTGGGGTAGGGCATTCTTCGACGGCAATTTCTGCTGGTCTGGGCATGGCCTTGGCACGTCGCTACCAGAACAAGCCATGTGAAGTGGTATCGATTATTGGCGATGGCGCCATGACGGCGGGTATGGCCTTTGAAGCCTTGAACGATGCCGTTGCGCACAATGCCGATCTGATGGTGGTGCTGAACGACAATGACATGTCGATTTCTTGCAGTACTGGCGGTTTTGCCAAGCATCTGGCGGCGATCTGGGAGCGTGGTGAATTCGTTAATATTACCGAGGAAGGTGAGGCCTATGTACAGCCGCATCCGGAGTGGCTGTATAACTCACGCTTGCACTGTGCCGCGACTGATGCCGCAGATAACCTGTTTAAAGCCATCGGCTTTGACTATTTTGGCCCTTATGATGGTCATGATGTCAAACAACTGGTGCATGTATTTAAAGCGCTGAAAAAGCGTACAGGCCCACGTCTGATTCATATCTATACTAAAAAGGGCAAGGGCTTTGCGCCGGCCGAATCGGATCAAATCAAATATCACGCGATTAGCAAGCTTAATGCCCTTACCGCTGCCAAGACTGCACCGAAATATTCGGATGTATTTGGACAGTGGCTCTGCGATGAAGCAGCACAGGACTCGCGCTTGCTCGCGATTACACCGGCCATGTGCGAAGGCTCAGGTATGGTGCAGTTTGCCAAAGAATATCCGGAACGTTTTTTCGATGTCGCGATTGCAGAGCAGCATGCCGTGACGCTGGCTGCGGGCATGGCCTGTGAAGGCTTAAAGCCGGTCGTGGCAATTTATTCGACCTTCCTGCAACGTGGTTATGACCAGCTGGTACACGATGTGGCCTTACAAAATCTGGATGTGACCTTCGGTATTGATCGTGCTGGTCTGGTCGGTGAAGATGGTCCGACCCATGCCGGTGCCTATGACTATGCCTATATGCGGACCATTCCGAATATCGTAATCATGGCACCAAAAGACGAAAATGAATGTCGTCAAATGCTGCATACTGCGTATTTATATCCTGGGCCGGCAGCTGTGCGTTATCCACGTGGCAATGGCTTAGGGGTGGATATCCAGCAAAAGATGCTTGAAATTCCAATCGGTCAGGCGGAAATTGTCGCCAGCTTTAATGTGCAGTGTGACGAATATATTTCTATTCTGGCTTTTGGTAGCCGGGTACAGGCCGCAGTCGACGCCGCTGAAGCCTTTGCAGTGAAACATGAGATTGGTGTGCGTGTTGTGAACATGCGTTTTATCAAACCTCTTGATACGCAAATGCTGGATGATCTGGCATCAAGCACCAGTCTGTTTGTGACAGTAGAAGAACATGCCGTGATGGGCGGTGCGGGTAGTGCTGTCAATGAATATCTGGCAGAAGCACAGATTGTGAAACCGCTGCTGAATCTTGGTTTAGACGACACGTTCATGGCTCAGGCCACGCATGCACAAATGTTGCATCAGGCCGGATTGGATGCGCAAGGTATTGAAAAATCAATGAATCAAGCCTGGTCAGCCTTGAGGCAAAGCGTTTTGTCATAAGTTCTTAAAAATTTTAGACACATTTTCTCCAAAAAAGCCCTGATATTTGCTAAGATATCGGGGCTTTTATGCATTATTCTTTATCAGTTTCTTTAAATTTGTAGTGGGTGTTCAATGGAACCTATGGTGGTGATGGCTGCGCGTGCGGCTCAGTTAGTTGGTCAAGAGCTTTTAAAAGCGCATCAGAATCGTCATAAACTCGATCTACAAGTCGAAGAAAAAGGAATTGATGGTCCAGTAACGCGTGTAGATCGTTATTTGGAGCAGTTGACCATCGATACCCTACGTAAAAGCTATAAAAATCACAGTTTCCTTGGTGAAGAGTTTGGCTATCAGGAAGGTAATGGTCACGACGCCGATTGGTGTTGGGTGATCGATCCACTGGATGGTACTTTAAACTTCATTAACGGTTTCCCGCATTTCTGTATCTCTATCGCAGTTCAGCACAAAGGCATTACTCAACACGGGGTGATTTATGACCCGGTGAAAGATGAGCTATTCTCTGCCAGTCGTGGTCGTGGTGCCATGATGAACCAGCGTCGTATTCGTGTGAATGTCAAAGACAGCCTGGAAAATACCTTTATGGCTGTTGGTCACGCTTACCGTGCTAAACGTAATGGCGAAGTTGTATCTTATGCCAAGAACCATTTTCAAAGTTTGTTAAACGTGACTGAAGCTGGCGCGCAATATCGTCGTTCAGGTTCTGCGGCATTGGATTTAGCCTATGTTGCTGCAGGCCGTTTTGATGCTTACTTCGAACTTGGTTTAAAACCTTGGGATATCGCAGCGGGCGAATTGATCGTGAAAGAAGCAGGCGGTACTGTAGTTGATGCACGTGGTGGTAGCGACTCTATGGAAAATGGTCAAGTTTTGGCTTGTTCAATGAAAATGCTTAAACCTTTAATGCAAGCAGTTGTTCCTGCTTGGGGTGAAGCAGCAAAATAATCGGGTTTAGATGAAATATATCTAATTTTCAGAAAAGGCATCCTTCGGGATGCCTTTTTTAGAGCAGTAAAATAGTTAAGAAGGGAGGTAGAGTATATTTCTAACATGATATGAATATTGGAAATATCAAGTGAATTGGCGAAAACTGCCTTTTTATACCGGTTGTTACATTTTTTATTCATATTTAAGTGTATGAAATTAATATATAAATTATAGACAGAGCAAATTAGTTTTAAAACTTAATGACATTGTTGATTATTCTGCTATAATTTCGCCACGCACTTAATTTCTGTTCTTTACCTGAACACTATCTTCTAATCATTGTATGCGCGTGCTGTCCATAGAGAGGACATATCCTTCGCGCCCCAATCGCTTAAGCGATTCCTTCAGGTTTGCGGCCGTAATCATGCGTGCGTTATATCCACATCGTCGTTACTCGGATCGCTGCTGAATCCTAATATTTTCAGCATTATTTGCTGTGCCGCTTTTTGCCGATGTCCATAATTGTTATTTATTAAATGGAGCACCCACTTCAGGGTGAATACTCTCTATGAGCAAAACTTTTGCTGATTTTTCCCTCGACGAATCTCTAACCCAGGCTCTCGATGCTTTAGGCTTTACTACTCCAACTCCTGTACAAGAACAAGCGATTCCAGCTGCACTTGAAGGTAAAGACCTTCTTGTGTCAAGCCAAACAGGTTCTGGTAAAACTGCTGCTTTCTTGCTTCCTACCTTAAATGCGTTGGCAAGCCAAGATACATTAGTACCATTTAAAGACCGCATGAAAGCGGTTACTCAACCGAATATTTTGGTAATTTCACCAACTCGTGAATTGGCACAACAGGTATGTCAAGACGCAATTGCATTTGTACGTCACATGAAAGGTGTTCGTATTGCTGCAATCATGGGCGGTATGCCTTTCGGTAAGCAAATTCAACAGTTAAAAGGCGCGCAAGTTGTTGTTGCAACTCCAGGCCGTCTACTTGACTTGGTGAATCGTCGTCAAATCAAGCTTGATAAAGTTGACGCGTTAATCGTCGATGAAGCTGACCGTATGCTTGACCTAGGTTTCTCTGAAGACTTGGAAGCAATTGGTGAGTTGGCTGCAAACCGTAAACAAACGCTAATGTTCTCTGCGACGTTTGCACCACGTATCATTACACTTGCAGAACGCATGATGAATGATCCACTGCGTATTTCGATTGAAACTGGTCACTCTACAAATACTGACATTACTCAGACTTTGCATTGGACTGACGGTTTTGAGCACAAGAAAAAATTGCTTACGCACTGGTTGAACGAAGAAGACGTTGATCAAGCAGTTGTATTTGCGTCAACTCAAGAAGACACAGATATGCTGGCTGAAGAACTTGCTGAAGCAGGCCTATCAGTTGTAGCGCTGCATGGTGCTATGCCACAAACTGTACGTAACCGTCGTTTACGCAGCATCCGTGAAGGTCGTGCAAAAATCCTTGTTGCAACTGACGTTGCTGCTCGTGGTCTTGACGTACCAACCATTTCACACGTAATTAACTTCGGTCTTCCAATGAAGAACGAAGACTATGTACACCGTATTGGTCGTACAGGTCGTGCCGGTCGTACTGGTAAAGCCATTACACTTGCAACTTACCGTGAGCGTGGCAAAATCCGTGCTTTGGAAGACTTCCTTGATGCGCGTCTAAACGTATCTGAAATCGAAGGTCTTGAGCCATCTCCACCTCCTGCACGTGGTAGCCGTGATGGCGCTGGCCGTGGTCGTGGTCGTGATGGCGGCGGTCGTCGTGATGGCGGTCGTGGTGGTTTTGGCGGTGGTCGTCGTTTTGAAGGCGAAAGCAACTTCAAACGTCGTGAAGGCGGTGATGATCGTCCACGTCGTAGCTTCGATGACAAACCACGTGGCGAACGTCCGGCATTTGGCGAAGATCGTCCACGTCGTGACTTCGGTGATCGTCCAGCGCCACGTCGTGAAGGTGGTTTTGGCGACCGTCCACAACGTTCGTTTGATGACCGTCCAAAGCGTGACTTCGGTGACCGTCCAGCGCCACGTCGTGAAGGTGGTTTTGGCGACCGTCCACAACGTTCGTTTGATGACCGTCCAAAGCGTGACTTCGGTGATCGTCCAGCTCCGCGTCGTGAAGGTGGTTTTGGTGACCGTCCTCGCTCTAATGATGACAACCGTGGCAACCGTGTAGATTACAAGCCAGCTCGTGAAGGCGGTTATGGTGATCGTCCAAAACGTGATTTTGGTGATCGTCCTGCTCCACGTCGTGAAGGTGGTTTCGGTGATCGTCCAGCGCGTTCATTCGGTGATGATCGTCCAAAACGTGATTTCGGTGATCGTCCAGTACGTCGCAACTTTGATGACAAACCACGTGGTGAACGTTCGTTCGGTGGTGAAGATCGTCCACGTCGTAAATTTAACGACTAATAGAGTCGCTAGATGAAGATAAAAAAACCGGTAGAAATACCGGTTTTTTTATGCATTGAGTTTTTTGCTTTTTAACGTAAAATGTCTACTAATTCATATTTTGTCAGGGTTATGATAATTATTAATATGAAAAGTTTAGCTGCTCGATCTCAATTGATAGAGGTGCATATGCCATATATCGCATTGACTTTGATTTTATGTAATATTATCTATTATTTATACAGTGTTTTTAATTAATCAATCTAGTCATTTTAAGCCTAAGTACGTATTTTTATTATAAAAAACACGAAATAATCAATTATTGTCATCTTTTTATGATATTCACCCACCTTTTTCAACTGCTAACATTTTGAACTTCGTTCCTTTATAGTATGCATGCTGAAAAAATGTAGGAATAAACTCAGCTATGAAAAATCAAACAGCGCGAGATACTCAGTCTTTGATTGAAGTCAAGAATTTGAGCTTCAAACGAGGCGAGCGCGTGATTTATGACGACGTGAGTTTAAATATTCGTCGTGGGCAGATTACCGCCATTATGGGACCATCCGGTACTGGTAAAACCACCTTATTAAGATTGATCGGTGGGCAGCTGACGCCTGAGCATGGGCAGGTCTTATTGGATGGCAAAGATATTGCCTCGATGTCACGTTCCGAACTTTTTTCAGCACGTGCACGGATGGGTATGCTATTTCAGAGTGGTGCTTTGTTTACCGATATGAGCGTGTATGAAAATGTCGCGTTTCCAATTCGGGCCCATACCAAACTGCCAGAACATCTAATTAAGGAAATCGTGGCATTGAAACTGGAATCCGTCGGCTTGCGCGGTGCAGAGCAAATGATGCCATCGGAACTGTCTGGTGGTATGAACCGACGTGTGGCTTTGGCCCGGGCGATTGCGCTGGACCCTGAACTGATCATGTACGATGAACCCTTTGCCGGACAAGATCCGATTGTGATGGGGGTATTGACTCGCCTGATCCGTTCATTGCGTGAAGCACTAGATCTGACCACGATTATTGTCTCGCATGATGTGACAGAAACCTTATCCATTGCTGATTACATTTATATTGTGGCAGAAGGCAAGATCCAGGGCGAGGGGACACCGGCAGAGCTAAAAGTGCATCCTTCAACTTTTGTGCAGCAATTCCTGACGGGTTCGGTGGAAGGTCCAGTCGATTATCAGTTTAGTCACCGGGCTTATTTAAGTGATGAGGTACGTTCATGAATGCAATTGCCGCATTAGGTAGACGCGTTATTGAACGTGTACAGGGGATTGGGGTCGCAACCCTGATGCTGTTGCAGATCTTATTTTCCATGCCGACCTGGCTTGGGCTAAGACTATTTGTTTATCAGATGTATCGGGTCGGGGTATTGTCCCTGCTGATTATTGTGGTTTCTGGTCTGTTTATTGGTGCCGTGCTTGGCTTGCAGATGTTCAGTATTCTGTCGACCTTTGGCAGTGAATCCATGCTTGGTACAGCGGTGGCGTTGACCTTGCTGCGTGAATTAGCACCTGTGGTCGCGGCTTTGCTGTTTGCAGGACGTGCCGGTTCGGCTTTGACCGCAGAAATTGGTCTGATGAAAGCCACTGAACAATTGTCCAGTATGGAAATGATCGGGGTGGATCCCTTAAAACGGGTGATTTCGCCACGTCTCTGGGCGGGGATTTTCAGCTTGCCTATGCTTTCGGTGATCTTTGCCGCAGTCGGAATTATGGGCGGCAAAATGGTCGGTGTAGACTTTTTGGGGGCTGATGAAGGCGCTTATTGGAGCGGCATGGAAAGCAGCGTGCAATTCTATAAAGATGTCTTGAATGGCACTATTATTAAAAGTTTTGTATTCGCATTAATGTGTACCTGGATTGCGGTATATCAAGGCTATGCCTGTGTACCGACATCGGAAGGTATTGCAACTTCTACAACGCGTACAGTCGTCTATTCTTCACTGTGCGTTTTAGGCTTTGATTTTGTGTTGACTGCGGTCATGTTCGGAGGTGTTTAATGAAATCACGTACTAGTGAGCTGGCCGTTGGTGTTTTTGTTATTTTATTTGGTATTGCCTTATTCTTTTTAGCGATGCGTGTCAGTGGTCTGGTCGGCAGCAATATTTCCGACAGCTATAAAATGACGGCAACTTTTGAAAATGTGAATGGCATCAAGCCACGTGCCAAAGTCGCTTTAAGCGGGGTGAAAGTGGGACAGGTCGATGATATTACCCTGGATCCTGTAACGCGTCTGGCAACCGTACATATGACTTTAGATGGCTCATTGACCTCATTTAATGCTGAACAATTAAAGCAAGTTCAAGAGGAAGCTCTGGACGAGTTACGCTACAGCTCGGACTATGAAGCAGCGACACCTGCGCAACAAAAAGACATGGAAAAACAACTGTTAGCTAACATGAAATCCATCACCAATATTGATGAAGATGCTTATATTATGGTAGCGACCAATGGCTTATTGGGTGAAAAGTACCTGAAAATTATTCCAGGTGGTGGTCTGAGCTATTTGCAACGCGGCGATCAGATTGCCAATACCCAAGGCACCATGGAAATTGAAGATTTGGTGACGAAGTTTATTACTGGTGGTGCCGGCAAATCGTCAGATAGTCAAGAAACTACATCGGAACAGACGACAGTTTCAGAAACAACAGATGCAGAACCTGCATTTGTTGAATAATAGATTGAGGAGAATTCAGTGAAGACTTTAGTAAAACAAACGCTTGCAGTAAGCATTCTTTCAACAATGGTTGCTGGTACAGTGTTTGCTGCACCGTCTGAAGCACCACCTGCTTTTATTAAAAAAGTAGCAGATGGTTTAATTGAGCGCCTCAAAGCTGACAATGCAAAACTGCAATCAAATCCAGCTTTGGTCAAAAGCATTGTGCGCCAGAATCTGGATCCGTATATTGATTCTCAGTCTTTCACACGTATTGTGATGGGCACGTATGCCACGAACCAATATAGTACGGCGGCACAGCGTGCGCAGTTTGAAAAGAATTTCCGTGAAACCTTAATTGAAAACTATGGTTCTGCCTTTGCCAAGTTCAGTAATCAGACTTATAGCGTGCGTCCTTACAAGGCCAGCAACAGCAAAAACCCTGTTGTGACCATCGACTTTAATAACAAGGGCGAGAAAATTCCAGTAGCATTCCAGCTGGTGGACAAGGGTTCACAATGGAAAATCCGCAATATCAACGTATCGGGTATTGACCTGGGTTTGCAGTTCCGTAACCAGTTTGCTGCGACGGTAAAACGTAATGGCGGTAATATTGATAAAGCAATTGCTAACTTTAAACCGGATGCAGAAGCTGCAATCGACAAGAAATAATCAAACAGGTGAGCCGTGATTACATTCAATGATCAGGAACTACAGGTTTCAGGCAAGATTGACTATGACAATGCACAGGACTATTACTTAAATGGTCTGCGTGTGATCCAGTCACAAAGCAAGTTTCCACTTGTGGTTAATCTGGCTGAGCTTGAAAGTGGCAGTACTTTGGCTTTGGCAGTGTTGGTGCGCTGGCTGCGCCAGACTCCTCAGGCTCAAGGGCTACAGTTTAAAGCTGTTCCTGCTAAAATGATGAATATCATTCAGGCCAGCCATTTGCAGGATGATTTAAACATCGTTCAGTAAAAGAAAAGCACCGAAAGGTGCTTTTTTATTGTGATCAAATTTTAAGAAATCATTCAAATCAAATAGATCTAAATATGGATTGCACGTCCTCTCTGCCTCAGGGAGAGAGTTAGAGAGAGGGGTGTAAAAATCCTCCCTAACCATTTTCTTCACTTTTTAAAGAGAAGTTGAAGAGGGATTAAATAAATATGAATTAAATACAGGCATTTCTTGCGCTTCACTTTAATTAAAGAGCAAGTGAGACTTAGAAAGGGATATCTAATAAAAAAACCTCTCCCTGACAGGAAACATCTCTCCCTTTTCAAAAGGGAGGTTAGGAGGGATTCTAGATCCACTTCTTCCATCTAAAGTAAATTAATGGGCCAATCAGGAAGCCAATTAAAATAATACTGACCATGATGAAACTCATGGTGCCTTGTGCAAAGGGCAGCACTTCGGTGTTCATACCGTAAATACTGGCAATCAGCATTGGTGGCGCAAGCATACTCGGCAGAATCGAGAATCGACGAATGGTATCGTTCTGCTCAGTGTTAATGAATCCGGACGTGGTATCGAGCAGGAAACGTACTTTCTGGAACAAGAAAGCATCATGCTCGACCAGCGAGCGCACATCTTCACTCAGTTCTCGAATATCCGCATCATAAATATGACTGCCCAAGGCGCGTGGACGCGACAGGAAGGTCAGGACGCGGCGTAAATCGATTAAACACAGTTGCGCTTTACCCAACATATCTTCAAGTTGCGCCAAGCGGGTAATCATGTCATCCAGATCCAGAATCTGTTCACGATGGCGGTTATTCAACACTTCAGTTGAATATTTCTCTAAATCTTTATGCACATCTTCCAGAATATCGGCCAGCTCATCCAGCTTGGCTTCGAGTAAGCCCAATAAAATCCAGGTCGGATCTTTATAATCGATTTCATAATCATTGCGGCGCGCGCGGGCACGAAAGGCGCGAAAAGCCACCAGTTTTTCACCACGCAAAGTAAACAGACGATCCTTGTGCAGAATGAATGCAACGGTTTGTACTGTTGCCAGCATACTGGATTCATCTTCGTGTTCATTTTCGACCTGATAGTTTTTATTCTTGGTTAAAAAATAGGTGCTGATATGCAAAATACCGTCATCATCACGGTAAAATCGGGCACTCGAGGAAATATCTTCCAGCGATTTTAAGGTCGGTAAATTTTGCTCGTAGGCATCTAAAATCCATTGCTGCTCTTCCTGTGAAGGCGCAATCAGATCAAGCCAGACTAAATCTGGATGCAGGTCGAAATCACCATTAATCGTGATATCTTCTAAGCTACCGCGCTCTGTGGCGTAAAAGGCTTCAAGCATGCTGTCTTTTCTCCCGGGCGCAGTATGTGAATTGGAATGGGTGTATTTTAGACAAGGAATTGAATAAAAACACTGATATTAAGCAGTTATTTTGGTAAAAAGCGCGCTTGCCGCGATTTCGTACAATATGGCGTCAATTAGAGGATGAAATGATGAATTCTATCGCAATTTTTTGTGGTTCAGCGCTTGGCTCGGATCCTCTTTATACGCAGGTTGCCGAAAAAGTCGGTCAGACTCTGGCGGCACGACAGCAAACGCTGGTTTATGGAGGAGGTCGTTCTGGCTTAATGGGTATTGTGGCTGATAGTGCATTGGCGGCGGGCGGTAAGGTGATTGGCGTGATTCCAAGGCAGCTGGTCAATCGTGAGCTGGCACATCCACATATTACCGAGCTGTATGTGGTGGATAATATGCATGAGCGTAAAACCCGGATGTCGGAACTGGCTCAGGGATTTATTGCCATTCCCGGTGGTGCAGGAACACTGGAAGAGATTTCTGAACAATGGACTTGGGCACAATTGGGGATTCATCAGAAGCCTTGTGCTTTTCTCAATACCGATGGTTTTTATGATGACCTGATTAAATTCATCCGTATGACCACGGAGAAGGGTTTTACTAAATCACGTTTCACTGAGGCTTTGATTATCAGTGATGATCTGGACGATATTTTGCGCCAATTCGAAAGTTATCAGCCGCCTGAAGCCAAATGGGGTATGGTTGATCAGACCGACCTTGTAAAATAAGTTATCTAGAATACGCAATTGTAGAAAATAAATGAAAGTGATTACGGTGGCTGCAGCCATTATTTTAAATGAAGCGCAGCAACTGCTGGTGGTTCGCAAGCAAGGAACATCCTGCTTTATGCAGGTCGGTGGCAAGCTGGAGCCAAATGAAACCCCGGAAGCCACCATGTTGCGTGAAATTCAGGAAGAAATTGGCACACAAGCCCAGATTCAGCAATTCATTGGCCGTTTTGAAACCCAGACTGCCAATGAACCTGATCATCAACTGGTGAGTTATGTCTATTGGGTAAGGCTCGATCAAGCACCTAAAATTGAAGCAGAAATCGCTGAAATGAAATGGGTTGATCTGGATGAAAAAGAGGTCTTGCTGGCGCCCTTAACGACTGAAATTGTGATTCCGTGGGTGAAGTCACATTTGCTCGCCCAAGCTTAAATTTTAGATTTGCGCGCCTGCCAGACAGGCTGCATAAATTTTCTGACAGCCTAGCTCTTCAAGTTTTCGAGTGAGCGCTAGAATCGAACTGCCAGTCGTCACTACATCATCAATGATTAGCACGCGTCGGTAACGAATATTAGACGGTGTACTGATCTGAAATTGCGACTGGATATCTTCGATTCTTTCCAGACGGCTTAAGCCTTTTTGTGAATGCTGTTTCAGCCGGCTAATAGGTTGCCAGATGGGAACATTCAATTTTTTCGCCACATGCTTGGCCAGCACCAGAGATTGATTATAACCGCGTTCGGCCAGGCGTTCAGTCGAGATCGGCATCGGGACTATTGCACTGACTTTGGGTAGCTCTAAACTCAACAGCGTACCGGCCAGTAAATTTTGCAAATGCAGCTTCTGTTCATATTTAAACAGCTGAATCAACCGATCCATCGGGTAGGCATAATCGCAGGCAATCTGAAACTGCATTTCCTGACGCTGAATGGTTTGATGTATCCACGGCAACTGCTGCCAGCAATCCTGACAGACTGAATAAATGCTCTGATAATCAGTCTGACACAACTGGCAGGGCTGAAGCGTATTCAGCTTGGAGATTCCCTGTGCCAGTAATTTAAACATAGGCATAACGCGGTGCTTCCGGTAGCCAGCGTTGTAATAACGCCTCAGCCTGATCTGGATAATCTTTTAAAATTTGCTGCGCCACATAATGTGCCTGATTGAGCAGGTGATCATCGCGTTCAAGTTTGGCCACGCGGAAATTCATATCGCCGGTTTGTTTAGTCCCCAGTAATTCACCTGGCCCACGCAATTCCAGATCTTTCTCGGCAATCATAAAACCATCATTGGTTTCACGCATGATTCTTAAGCGTTCCTGACCGTTTTGCGACAGCGGATGCTTGTATAGCAGGGCGCAAAAACTGGCTTTGGCACCACGGCCGACCCGGCCACGTAGCTGATGTAGCTGTGACAGGCCTAAACGTTCGGCATTTTCAATCACCATAATGGAAGCGTTGGGTACATCGACCCCGACCTCAATTACGGTGGTGGCAATGAGTAGCTGTAATTCATTATTCTTAAATTGCTGCATCACCGCCTGTTTTTCATCGGCTTTCATTTTGCCATGTACCAGACCGATATTCAGCGCAGGAAAGCGTTCCCGAATTTCGGCAAAAGTGGCTTCCGCGGCCTGGGCATCTAAAGTTTCGGATTGCTCCACCAAGGTACAGACCCAATAGGCCTGTTTGCCTTCAGCGCAATTCGTCGCAATACGTTGCAGAACTTGTTCACGCCGATCCAGTGGAATGGTCACCGTTTGAATCGGGGTACGACCCGGTGGCAGCTCGTCAATCACCGAGGTATCCAGATCACCATAAGCCGACATGGCCAAGGTGCGGGGAATCGGGGTTGCGGTCATCACCAGCTGATGCGGGGACATGCCATCCAGACCTTTATTTCTGAGTGCAAGACGTTGATCGACTCCAAAGCGGTGTTGCTCATCAATAATCACCAGACCGAGTTTGGCAAACTCGACATTCTCCTGAAACAGGGCGTGGGTGCCAATCACCAGATGGGCGCTCCCGTCCCGAATCAGCTGTTCCGCTGCGGCGCGGGCTTTGCCTTTTTGCTTGCCGGACAGCCAAGCGATATTAAGACCTAGTGGCTCAAACCAGCGTTTAAAGTTGAGATAATGCTGCTCGGCCAGAATTTCGGTAGGGGCCATCAACGCCACTTGCCAGCTTTCTTCCAGGGCATGACAGGCTGCGACACCGGCCACCAATGTTTTGCCGGCACCGACATCGCCTTGTACCAGACGTAACATCGGTTTATTGGCTTTTAAATCTTGTGCGATTTCTTTGGATACACGTTTTTGCGCACCGGTCATTTCAAAAGCCAGACTGGTCAGAAGCTGTTTGGCATAGGTTTTACTCGGTGTAAATGAAGGGGCTTCAACCTGCTGAATAAAGGCACGCCGGGTCAATAAACTGATCTGATGCGCCACCAGTTCTTCAAAGATCAGGCGTTGCTGTGCGGGATGCGAACCTTGTGCCAGTTGCAACATATTGGCATTGACTGGCGGATGATGGATATATTCCAGTGCCTGTTTTAACGCATAACCATTGCTAAATTTTGCTGGCAGCAGTTCAGGCAGATGATCGCTATACTGAGCCAAAGCCTGCTGAATATAATCGCGTATTTTTGGCTGGGTCAGACCTTCAGTGGCCGGATAAATCGCGGTAAGTTGGGTTTGCGGTAGCGGGGTATCTTCAGTAATGACTTGCAGCTCGGGATGATACATTTCCAGACCGCGCGCACCGACCCGGACTTCACCAAAAATTCTTAAACGGTGACCGAGCTTGCAGCGATCGGTGATGCCTTTATAAATATGATAAAAACGCAAAGTGACTTTACCGCAGTCATCATCCAGTAATACAGCCATGGACTTGCGTTTACCCGGCGGGAAATCCACACCTTTGACGATACCTTCGAGCAAATAGCTACGCCCCACGCTCAATTGATTCATGGGAATGATCGTGCTACGGTCTTCATAGTCACGTGGTAGATGAAAAAGCAAATCATCAGTATTGAAGATATTTAATTTTTCGAGTAATGCAGCGGCGGCATTGCCAACGCCTTGTAACTGATGGACTGCAGCCATGTCCCCTCAACCAGATTTGTGATTCGGTGCTCAATGCATATTTTATTTATCGGTTATGGTAAAACATCCCGACGTGTTGCTAAACAACTATTTGAGCAAGGTCATCAAATTAGCACAATTAGCTCAAGTCCCAAAACAGATTCCTTTGCAACTCATCTGATTCAAGATGTGCATAAACTGAATTTAACGACAGTCACACCGATTGATTGGGTCTATGTATTGCTTAGTCCAAAACAAAGTGCTGTCGATGGTTATCAACAGACCTATCTGGATTCAGTTCAGCCGATTGTCACTGCCTTGAAACAGCATCCAGTGCAGCGGATTGTGGTGGTGTCATCGACACGGGTCTATGGGCAAAATGCTGGAGAAAATGTCAATGATGAAACGCTTCTACATCCCAACGATGTACAAGGAAAAATCCTGCATCGGATGGAGCAGATCTATTTAGCGGCTTATCCTGAGCAATGTACAATTATTCGCCCAAGTGGAATTTATGGAACATCGGTAGAGCGCTTACAAAAAATGGCAGTATCTACGACCAGCTATCCAAATCTGCACTGGTCAAACCGGATTCATATCGAAGATTTATCACGTTTCTTATCACAGATGATTCACGTGGAACATCCTGAGTCTTCTTATATTGTGAGCAATAACCAGCCACAGCTTTTACATGAAGTCTTGCAATGGTTTCAGCAGCAGATGGGGCTGCCTTTACTCGAAGTTGAGAACAAGCAGGTCACCGGTAAAAAGCTCTATGCCACTCGGATGCAAAAAACAGGATTTGAATTAAAGCATACAGATTTTTTTGAGGATTATTTGGAACTAATGAGGAAAAGTAATCCCTCCTAACCTCCCTTTAAAAAGGGAGGATTAAATTCCCGTTCCTTGTAGGAGAGAGCTGGGGAGAAGGGGAAGGATTTTAAATTCCCCCTCATCCCCTTATGAAGCATTGCTTCCCATCTCCTGAAAGGAGAGAGAATAAAA
This sequence comes from Acinetobacter sp. YH12254, assembly GCF_013417415.1. NCBI lineage: Bacteria > Pseudomonadati > Pseudomonadota > Gammaproteobacteria > Moraxellales > Moraxellaceae > Acinetobacter > Acinetobacter sp. YH12254. The sequence goes on from NZ_VPEB01000014.1 coordinate 38,301, forward strand.
GCTTTACTTCTTTTTGCGCTTGGCACGTTTCTTGGCTTGTTCAGCCGCAACTGCATCAAGTGCTTCTTTGAGTTCTTCATCGGTAAAGGCGGTGATGTGATGCAACATCTGTAATTTCACTTCATCCAGTACCAGATCTGCATATTGCGCTACGTTGGTCAGCTGCTCATCAAAAACAATGGCATTGTCGTCATTGGTACACAGATAACCTTTTTGGGTTAAGACTTTAATAAAGCTCTGAAACAGGGCTTTGTCGAAGAATTCTGGCGAGTTGAATTCATATAGCACAGACAGGCGCTGACCGACCAGATAGCTCAATTCTTCAACCTGACGGGTCGAAATATTGCCTGAACCACGCTGGGTAATCAGTGCCAAAGTCATGTAATAACGTTCCAGACTTTGAGTCACTGGTGCAGCCAGAACTTCGAGCTGATGATGGACTTCAGTATTGGGTGCCGGAGCAAGCAGATTTTCACCATCTTGCGTGATCAGTTTGGCAGAAATCAAGTTATCAATATGCGCATTGACCTGATCCTGAATCTCATCTTCACGCCATTTTAAAAACAGCTCTGCTTTTAGGAATGGATACAGGGTGCTGCTGATGTTGACGACATCATCACGGCGAATCGTTCCATTGTGTTCAGCCAGTGCTGCAATCAATGACGGAAGCACAAAGGAATGCACGATATTGTTACGGAAATAAGTCAGCAAAACTGCCTGATTATCTTCAATGGCAATGATATCGCCCAGCACATGTTTTACCCGCTTGATCAGTTTCAGCTTCATTGCATAGGCAATAATTTCTTTGCCTGAAAGCGGGGTTACTTCCATCCGTTCATCATAAGGTAATGCCGCCAGCAGGGTACGATAAGTATCAAGCTGCTTGATACAGATTTCTTCATCCAGCGTATGTTTCGGTGTCGCCAACAGGATCAACGATAATAGCGATACCGGATTGATCACCACTGCACGGTTGATATTTTCCAGAATCGCTTGCGCAGAGCTGTTTACTGCATCAGAAACTGCTTGTGGAATTGGATCATCGTTCTTTTCAATTTTAATATTTTCTGCGCCATGCTGTTTCAGGATGTCATCCAGAAATACCGGCTCACCAAAATTCAGATGCACTTTACCGAAAATGCGTTCAATTTTGCGCAGGGTTTTGACAATACCAAAAATAGACTCAGCTTCTTTTGGCTTGCCACTCATTTCACCGACATAAGTGCCACCTTCCATCAGGCGTTCATAACCGATATAGGTCGGTACAAAGACAATTGGTTTGGCTTTGCCGCGTAAATGACCATGTACGGTCATCGCCAGCATCCCAGTTTTAGGTGGTAGCAAACGACCAGTACGTGAACGACCACCTTCGATAAAGTATTCCAGTGGGGTATTGCGTGACAGAACGCTATATAAATATTCTTTAAAGACTGTGGTATAGAGCGCATTGCCACGGAAAGTACGGCGGATAAAGAACGCACCGCCACCACGTAAAATCTGACCCACAAAAGGCATATTCAGGTTATCGCCCGCAGCGATATACGGCACCATCAAGCCACGACGATAGATCACATAAGACAATAATAAATAGTCGATGTGACTGCGGTGACATGGGGTATAGACAATCTCATAATCTTTGGCCAGTTCACGCACGGTACTGAAATTATGTACTTCTACGCCGTCATAGAGTTGCGTCCATAAGCGGGTCAGAGCTTTATCGGCAAAACGTACAGTCGAATGAGAATAATCGGAAACGATTTCGTTCAGATAACCAATGGCACGACGTTCAGATTCCAGCATCGAGATTTTACTGCGAATACTGTCATTGCGAATCGCAGCCTGTACATCTGGCGATTTGATGAGGCCGTGCATGACGTTACGGCGATCGGACAGATCCGGCCCGAGAATCACTTCGCGCTGACCATCCAGATAATCATTTAAAGTGCTAACAATATAAGTCGCTGGCGCTGAATTTGGATGCGTTTCTTTGGCATGCTCAATCATGGCACGTAAAGACTGGGGTTCGTGAAACTCTAAATAAGACTGACGGCCATGCAGACCGATATTGACCAGTTGCTTGACCCGGCTTGGCGTAGACCAGGTATCGGTAAATAGCAGTTTGAACCAGGAATCTTCTTTTTCAGGTTCACGTCCCCAAAGCACCGTGACTGGTACCAATTCCACATCTAGTCCAGGATGTTGTTCCAGGATTTCAATCAGGCGTAACAGGCGCGGCGGAAACGCATGCGGCGGTGAGCTGAGCAGGTTATTTTCATCATGATGCTGTAAAAACAGCAGCGAAGCTTTTTCCTTACTATTGCCCAGTTGCATTGGATCGAGCGCAGCTGGCAACTTTAAACGGCGGGTTTCTGCATCGACGACCAGCGCATTACTACGCGAATGGTTCTGTAAAACGTAGCAGACCAGCTTTCGCGATTCTGTTGCAGTCTGATCAGGTTCAGGTGCTGTCACTTCACTTGGTACTTCCCCAAGAACATGAGGGGTAACCACAAGATCAAGTAGCTTACTTGAAAGCTTGCGATACATTTGACCAAAGCCATTCTTGGACATAGCTGCTCCTAATTTTACTGACCAAAACCACAGGACTTCTGAGGGGGTTTATTTTTGCGGGTTTCCAAAGCGAAACCATATATCTTTTTTTAACAACTTCAACAGAAGTGCTCTAATTTTAGCGTGAAAGCAGATGCTTTTCCTAGTCACTTATGACATCAGTATGACAGAACAGTCATGCAATCTTTAGAGTTTCGGTCTGATTTTGTGGCAGAATATTCCAGATTAATTATTTAGATCTGTTTTTCCATTTTTGGGATATCTCCAATATTACGTAGGTTGCTTATGAATGCCTTAACACAGGAACTGGTCGAGCTGCTCAGCTTGGAAAAGTTAGAAGAAAACATTTTTCGGGGAATCAGCCGTAATCTGGTGGGCAAGCGCGTGTTTGGTGGGCAGGTTTTAGGGCAGGCACTCCGCGCTGCGTCTTATACCACAGACCGTCCGGCACACTCGTTACATGCCTATTTTCTGTTTGGTGGAGATGTCAATGCACCGATTATTTATGAAGTGGATCGTATCCGTGACGGCAAGAGCTTTGTCAGCCGTCAAGTACGTGCGATTCAGCATGGTCGCACTATTTTTATGTGTATGGTGTCTTTTGCGCATCAGGAAGAAGGTCTCAATTACCAGATTTCAGAGCCGGAATATCCGCCAGCAGAAAGCCTGAAAAATGAAGCAGAACTGATCAAACAAATGATTGAGTTTATTCCGGAAAATGTCCGTGCGTCTTTCACCCGTGATCGTCATGTCGAGATTCGCCCGATCAATCCGCAAAATCCGTTTCAGCCGCAACCGGAAGCGCCGTCTTATGCGCACTATATCCGCACGCATGACCGAATTGCTGCAGAAGTGGATCAGATTTCTTTGCATCAGGCCATTGCCGCTTTCTATTCAGACTTTACCTTGATGACCACGGCACTGCGTCCACATGGTCTGAGCTATATTTCGCCAAGCCTGCAATGTGCCAGTATTGACCATGCCATGTACTTCCATAAGCCATTTCGTGCCGATGAATGGATGCTATATGACATGGATGCCACCCAGAGTGCCAGTTCGCGTGGTCTGAATTTTGGACGGATGTGGCAGAATGGCGAACTGGTCTGTAGTACCACGCAGGAAGGGCTGATCCGCTTACGTGAAATCGAAACCCAATAATTTTTATATTTTTGCTCAAAAAGCCGAATCCCAGATTCGGTTTTTTTGTTTTTAATCCGCAGAACAATCATTATTTGAGATCTTGTTCTAGGCACGCGTTTATAAAATATTACTCGATTCTGTAGAATCGGCATGGCATAGTGCCGCTTAAGATCTATATTAAAATGCATGAAAAGATGAGCTTAAATACGCAAATTTTAATTGCCGCCGTATTGGGGGTGCTGTTTGGATTTTTACTCACAATATTTCCGCAGACCTCATTTTTTGATGTCAGTTTATACGGCATCGGCATCGTCAGCAGTGTTTTTATCGGCTTATTAAAAATGCTGTTGGTTCCGCTAATTTTTACGTCGATTGTGGTCGGGGTATCTAATCTACAGGCAGGCGGACAACTGAATCGCACCTGGAAAATCACCCTGATGTGCTGTGTGACCACAACGACTTTGGCACTCATTTTAGGTCTGGCCTGTGCACATCTGTTTGATGTCGGCAAGGGTGTCGATGTACTGATGTTCCAGGATGCCATGGCGCAGCATCAGACTCCGGACACCTTAACGCCATCTTCTTTCTTTACCAATTTTATCCAAAATACTCTGATCAATCCGTTTAAGGCATTTTCAGATGGCAATGTCCTGGCAGTGGTGGTCTTTGCCTTGTTTGTCGGTGTGGCACTGGTCGCAGGCGGAGATAAATTCCGTACCGTGCGCAAGTTGAGTCACCAGTTTTTTGAAATCATGATGTTGATGATTGGCTGGGTGATGAAACTGGCACCTTTCGGTATTTTTGCTTTATTGGCCAAGCTGATCGCGACTGAGGATATTTCGGTACTCAGTCGTCTGGCTGAATTTGCGGCCGTGGTCACCGGAACCACCATTTTCCATGGCATCGTGGTATTGCCTTTATTGCTGTGGATTTTTGGCAAGATGGATCCGATCACGTTCTTTAAAGGCACACGCGCTGCTTTAATTACCGCATTTGCCACCAGTTCCAGTTCGGCCACCATGCCACTGTCAATGAAATGTGCGCAGGAAAATCTGGGCGTACGTCCGCATACGGCAGGTTTTGTGATTCCACTGGGAACACAGCTGAATATGGATGGCACAGCACTCTATGAAGCAGCCGCCGCCTTGTTTATTGCCAATTTAATGGGGCTGGATCTGAGTCTGGGGCAACAGCTGGTGGTCTGTGCCACGGCAATGATTGCATCCTTAGGCGCACCTGGGATTCCAAGCGCTGGCATGGTCACCATGATTATGGTGTTGCAATCTGTGGGATTGCCTGCCGAGGCGATTGCGATTTTATTGCCGATCGACCGTTTACTGGATACGGTACGTACCGTGGTGAATGTGCAGGGCGATATGATGATCAGTGTGGTGGTAGACCGGCATACCCGTGAACCTGAAGCGCCGGTTTAATCTTTATCTAAGTCCGGATTCCAGACAATTTCCCAGAGATGACCATTGGGATCCTGAAAATAACCAGCATATCCGCCATAAAAGGTGGTGTGTGCAGCTTTGATAATTTTAGCGCCCGCACGTTCAGCCAGTACCATGATCTGGTCAACCTCTAATGGACTATAGACATTATGTCCCAGCGCCATTTGGGTTGGGCAGATCGGGCTCAATTCAAGACCGGTATCTTGCTGAAGGCTGCGCTGCGGCCATAAGGCAAGCTTAAGACCGGATTGCAGTTGAATAAACGCCACCGCACCATATTCAAATTCCTGCCCCATAATTCCGTCACTTTTAAAGCCTAAACCCTCACAATAAAATTGCAATGGCTGTTCTATGTCCTGAACAGCCAGCGTAATCACAGAGATAGATGGTTTCATAATGGGTTCCTGATCTAAGGCTGATCAAGATTTATTCTAATATGAATCAGGATTTAATCACTAAGTAAACAATGCAGTCTTCATGTAAAAACAGGTAAATCTGATCAATCCGGCGCTGCTATCACTTGACCAGCTTGATATGGTGAAAATCACCTTAGAAAAAAACCTCCGTTATGCGGCATAACGGAGGTTTTTAATTTAAATTAATCAATCAAATATTTTGTCATTTGATTATTCAGCTGAGCGTTTATTCTGGTTTAGCTCATCTGCTGCTTTAAGTTCTGACTGATCCTGCTCAAGTAATTCAAGCGGTTCTTCAGCTTCATTTAAGTCATGCGGTGAAACCTCACCAATAGCAGTTGCATCAGACCCAGAGTCGAGTTCAACTGGTTCATCGAATTGATTTAGATCATGAGCCGATACTTCCGGAATACTGTCCAAATCAAATTGAGTTGATTGATCTAAAGTGAAATTCAGACGGCCGCCCATGACGCTGGCCAGTTCTTCAAGTCCCTCTTTGTTCATAGAGGAGAACAATTGAATCGAGAAGTCCAGTTTCATTTTTTTTAATGCGGCTTTGACTTCCTGAAGCGCTTTAGAGGCAGGGCCACGATTCAGCTTATCTGATTTGGTTAAAAGAACATGCACAAACAAATGACGTGAATAAGCCCATTCCAGCATCATCACATCAAAGTGTTGTAGCGGATGACGAATATCCATCAACAGCACCAAGCCCTGTAAGCTTTTGCGATGAATCAGATAATTTTCCAGTTCTTTTTGCCAAACAATTTTCATCGCCTCTGGTACGGCAGCATAGCCATAGCCTGGTAAATCGACCAGACGCTGATCTGGATTACCCAAGCTAAAAAAGTTAATCATCTGGGTGCGGCCGGGTCTTTTTGATGCACGTGCCAACTGTTTCTGGTTGGTCAGGGCATTAATCGCACTGGATTTACCGGCATTGGAGCGACCGGCAAAAGCAATTTCATAGCCTGTATCTTCTACACAAAGACTGAGTTTTGGTGCACTCATTAAAAATTCGGCTTTGCGTAGCCAGTTGAGTGAGCGCACAGAATATTCAGTAATAGCAGAATCAACTTTTTTCTCGTAGCTGATCTTTTGCTTGGGTGCATGGGCTGTCTTACTGTTTTTGGATTTTCCTCTGCTGTGGTGCATAACTCAACTTCAATAAATGATCTACAAAGAAACATTATAAAGGAAGTCGCACAGGCAAGCGAACTTTGCTTTGCAATGCTATTGCAACTTAATCCATCAGGTTAATTAAACCGATTGGAGAAACAGTACTAAAATGAGATTGGTTAGATGGGGTGAGCACATCGGCCAGGGTATATTGGTTCAGGCTTTGGTAAAACTGTTCCAGCGCATGGTCGAGAATACCTTTTAAACCACAATTGCTACGCAGTACGCAGGGTGGGGTATTACATTCGACAATCACATGATTTTCACCCTGCAAGCTACGCACGATCTCACCGAGTTTTAGATTTAGTGTAGTAGGATTTAAGCGGATGCCGCCGCCTTTACCGCGTGTGGCAATAATCCAGTCTTGTTTCGACATGAAATGCACAATCTTCATTAAATGATTTTGTGACACATACAAATCTCGCGCAATTTCCGCAATCGTATACAGCGTATCTCGCGGCTGGGAGATGTACATTAAAATACGCAAAGCATAGTCGGTAAATTTGTTTAATTGCATGATCGCACTAATATCTTTAAGAATTAAATAGATAAGGGCTAGTCTAGCATAACCAGACTAGCCCCACCTATTCAGCTTGAAGCGAGGGCTTAGTGGTGAACCCCACCTGTACCAAATGCTTCACTATGAATATTTTCAGCAGGAATACCGCGGGCAACGAGTGCTTTTTGCTGTTCTGCCATAAATGGCATTGGGCCGCAAAGGTAGTAATCGGCATTGACTGGTAACAGCGCTGCATCAACTGTACTCAGATCCAGACGACCTGCTACATCATAATCCTCACCCAGTTTGTCAGCTTGATGTGGAAATTCATAAGCAGTAAGGGTGCTTAAGCGCGGATATTTTGCTTTCAGGTCATGAATATGCTGGTGCATCGCATGAACCTGTTTGCTACGGCAAGCATGGATAAAGGTCACAGGTTGTGGCATATCCAGAGTCACCAGCTGGTTCAGCATCGCGATCATTGGCGTCAGGCCAACACCACCACTGATAAACACATTACGTTTAGCTGGATCGATCAGGTAGAAGTTACCTGTTGGTGCAGATACTTCAATTTCTGAACCTTCCGGCAAACCATGTAGAGTGTTAGACACCCAACCTGCAACTTGATCTGCGCCATTGCCCGGTTCACGTTTAACTGAAATACGCAAATAGTCTGCTTGAGGGCTGGTTGAAAGCGTATATTGACGCGGCTGTTTTAAGCCGAGTTCTTCTACGAATACACGAACTGAAATATATTGACCCGCTTCATATTTCGGTAAATCGCCACCATCTACCGGTTGTAGATAGATTGAAGTAATCTCGTCACTTTCTACTACTTTTCGGGCAATTTTGAAATTGCGCCAGCCTAACCAGCTACCTTTGGTTTGCTGATGCTGCTCATAGATCGTTTTTTCAGTGCTGATGAACAAGTCAGCCAATTGACCATAAGCTGTAGCCCAAGCATCAATTAATGGATCTTCCATCGGGATGCTTAATACTTCACTAATAGAATGCAGCAGGTTTTCACCCACAATATTATAGTCTGGCGCTTGAATGTTTAAGCTCACGTGTTTATGCGCGATCAGCTCAACCACAGGTAAAAGTACAGATGGGTCTTCAATATTTTCGGCATAGGCCAATACAGCGCCGGCAAGAGCTTGCGCCTGTGCACCACTGCGTTGGTGACCCATATTAAACGTTTCTTTAAGGGCAGGGTTGTTGCCTAACATGCGGTTATAAAAATAGCCCGTGAGTGCCACACCATTTTCGCGGAGTACAGGCACTGTTGCTTTTACAAGGTCAATTTGCTGCGGAGTCATGTTTGATCTCTCATGGCTGTTTATTTATAAGATGTATTTAAAATACATCTTAAAGCATGCCTTGTAAATACATCTTTTAATAAAACCATAAAAAAATTATGGGATATCTGAATATCCCATAATTTTAAAAATCTTGATAGGAATAAATCGTGCTATTTTCACTGAAAAAGCAGTCATGAAACTCGCGGACAATTCTCCCCGGTATCATCTCCGAGCCTGCGTGCGCAGTTTGATAAATCGATCAGTATCTTTTATGAACTTTTTAGGTTGCCTAAGTCGCGTGTTCTAATTCCTTTTGTTGCTCACCGGTTAGAGGTCACTGTTCCTTGGCTTGCTGTTTTGCAAATTCTGCTTGTTTGGCATTTTTTTGAGGTTCGGCCACTTGGGTTTTGCAGCATTTCAAAAGCACTATTCCGATCGACACTCTGTTCATAAATAAGAGTGACTGTTTTTTTAGTTTCAGTTAAACCGACAAGCAGACCATGCCGACTGGTAAGCTGTGAGCATAAGACAATGTCTTGCATGGTATTTGTGGTTTTTTAGCAATACCAAGGGGTGCTCACATAACTTTTCCTATTGTTTATTATTCATTTTTAGGCTTTTTCATGTGTTCTAGGGCGTACTGGATATCTTGAATCAAATCTTGCGGATGTTCCAGTCCGATACAAAAACGAACCAAAAAGCCATCTTTTAAATGTGAATGTTTCAGTACACGCATGTCTTTTAAGTTATAGAGCATGACCAGGCTAACAGGACCACCCCAGCTAAAGCCGAGCTTAAACAGGTTTAAGCTGTCACAGAAATTGCGAATATCTTGCAGCTTATAAGAATGATCAAAAATCACGCTAACCAGGCCGGCACTTTGACCTGTCTTACAAATATCTTTCCAGTATTGATGTCCAGCGCAATCTGGATCGGCTGGATGTAAAACTTGAACAAGCTCAGTTTGCTGTTTGAGCCACTTCATTAAAGTCAGTGCGCTTTCGGACTGATGCTGATAACGCAGTTGCATCGAAGCCAGACTGCGTTGTACCTGCGCCACATCATCACCAGAAACACTAATGCCCTGAATGGCATGGGTACGGAACAGTTTGTGATGCAGGGTTTTATCTCGTGTAACAACTGAGCCCATCAAGATGTCGCCACCACCGCTTGGATATTTGGTCAGGGCATGAACCGTGATATCGACACTTAAATGCTCTTCGCCAAAATCAAAAGCATTAAAAGCCAGACCTGCGCCCCAGGTATTATCCAGCGCCGTCAAAATATGATGTGCCTGGGCTTTTTTGATTAAACCGACCAGATCTGGAAACTCCAGTGTGACTGAACCGGCCGCTTCCAGCCAAAGCAGTTTTGCTTTTTCACTTGGTGTAAAGGTTTCGACCTCAAGCGGGTTATACACTTTGACCGCAATGCCATAACGCGTTTCCAGATTGCGCAGATGTTCCATGTTTGGGCCATAGATGTTATCGGCAACCCAGACTTCATCACCTTGGCTCAAGAAACAAGAATTCACCAGGTTAATGGCGGATAAACCGCTCGGCGCAAGTAGGCAGTATTCACCCCCTTCAATTTGCGCGATGTTATCGCCTAAGGTGAATGTCGTGGGTGTGCCGTGGGTGCCGTAGCTATAGTCATAAGCATCGGTCCAGTGGCGATTAAATAGCGCATCAGTATTCTCAAAAATAATGGTCGATGCACGAAACAGGGGAGGTTGAACCGTAGAAATGGATTGAGGGGCTTTTCGTGGTGCATGAATCAGGGTGGTTTGAGCGTTTTTTTTCACGTGAATGCCCTTAAATGTAATCAAATATTACCTTAGCTTAAGAGAATCTGTGACTCACTGCCAGTTCGGTTGTGAATTGTTAAAAAAATTGGTCCTTGAAAAAAGTTGGCTTCATTTTTGCAAAACCTAAAACTATCTAGCTAAAAAATAGGTTGAGGAGCATGAAGTCGCATTTAAAAGTGCATTATTTTCAGCATATTGCTGGTGAAGGCTATGGTAGTTGTCATGAGTTTTTAAAGCAGTATCAGGCGTACATTAGTGCGACTGAGTTTTTTGCTTTACCGTTGGATCGTCCTTTAGAGATTGAGGCTTTGCCAAGGGTTGAGGACGTCGATTTACTGATCATCATGGGCGGAACCATGAGTGTCAATGATGAGGCGAATTTCCCCTGGTTAAAGATAGAGAAACGCTGGTTGCGTCGTTATCTGTCACATGGCAAACCGGCAATCGGTTTATGCCTGGGTGGACAATTGATTGCCAATGCATTGGGGGCGGGCGTCAGTCGTAATCCTGAGCAGGAATTGGGCTGGGCCACGGTACACAAGGTAGCCAATCTACCGCAAGAATGTTTTAGCTTACCCGAACAGTTCAATATTCTGCAATGGCATAGTGAAAGCTTTGAAATACCCAAAGGGGCAGTGCATCTGGCAGAAAACCAAGCCTGTCGTAATCAGATGTACCAGTTGGGCAAAAATGTGCTCGGTTTTCAGTTTCATCCAGAGAGTACCCCAGAAACCCTGTCTTTATTTTTGGAAGATGAGGAGCAGCTTGCACAATTTTCAGGAAAATATGTTCAGGATCTCTCTGAATTAAAAAAGACCCATAAAAATAAGTTTGTTGAAGGAAATCAGATATTAAATCGAGCTATAGAATATGTCTTGGCGAAAACTGCCCCGCATTCAGAAAATAAACTCTTGTTTTAGGGGGTAAATTGAAAACTTGGATAAAACCATAAAAGGGATTTGCTTATGCATTAAACAATGGCTATAATAAGCGACCCTTCGATAGGAAGGGGGTTAACTGCGAATAAAGTAGTTAACTATCGTTACAGTCGTGGCATCGATCACGACCTTAGTGATATTTCACTGCTCTTGACACTTACCCGTATTAAAGTGGGGTGAGATGCGTCAGGAGTGATTCTTTATATATTTGGCTTGGAGTTTACTGGTATGTCTAACCAGAGAATTCGTATCCGTCTTAAGTCTTTTGATCATCGCCTGATTGATCAATCTGCTCAAGAAATCGTAGAAACCGCAAAACGTACTGGAGCACAAGTGTGTGGTCCAATTCCAATGCCAACACGCATTGAACGTTTTAACGTTTTAACATCACCACACGTAAACAAAGACGCGCGTGACCAGTACGAAATCCGTACTTACAAGCGTTTGATCGACATCGTTCAACCTACAGACAAAACTGTAGATGCATTGATGAAGTTAGATCTTGCAGCTGGTGTTGATGTTCAGATCGCATTGGGTTAAGGCTTTCGGGTTAATTAACACTCTAAGTTAATTAGGCCGCTTTTTTAGAGGTTTATGCACATGGCTATTGGTTTAGTCGGTCGCAAGTGCGGTATGACACGTATCTTTACAGATGCTGGTGTTTCTGTGCCTGTTACAGTGATTGAGGTTGATCCTAACCGCATCACTCAAATCAAAACGCTTGAAACTGATGGTTATCAAGCGATTCAAATCACTACTGGTGAACGTCGCGAATCTCGCGTAACTAACGCTCAGAAAGGCCACTTCGCGAAAGCAGGTGTTGCAGCTGGTCGTCTAGTTCAAGAATTCCGCGCTACAGAAGCTGATCTTGAAGGTCGTGAAGTTGGTGGTACGCTTACCGTTGAATTGTTCCAGGTTGGTCAAGTCGTTGACGTAACTGGTCAATCTAAAGGTAAAGGTTTCCAAGGTGGTGTTAAGCGTTGGAACTTCCGTACGCAAGATGCAACTCACGGTAACTCGCTTTCTCACCGTGTTTTAGGTTCTACTGGTCAAAACCAGACTCCTGGTCGCGTATTCAAAGGCAAAAAAATGGCTGGCCATTTAGGTGCTGAACGCGTAACTACACAGGGTCTTGAGATCGTTGCTATCGACACAGAACGTTCAGTTCTTGTTGTTAAAGGCGCGGTTCCTGGTGCTACTGGTGGCGACGTAATCGTTCGTCCTACGATCAAGGCCTGAGGGGAAATAACGTGAATTTAAATACTGTTTCCGGCTCTGCTGTTGAATTATCAGAAGTTGCGTTCGGTCGTGAATTTAATGAAGCTCTTGTTCACCAAGTGGTTACAGCTTATTTAGCTGGTGGCCGTCAAGGTTCAAAAGCTCAGAAATCACGTGCAGACGTTTCTGGCGGTGGCCGCAAGCCATTCCGTCAAAAAGGTACTGGCCGTGCTCGTGCTGGTTCTATTCGTAGCCCAATCTGGGTTGGCGGTGGTAAAACTTTTGCTGCTCGTCCACAAGACTGGTCTCAAAAAGTAAACCGTAAAATGTACCGCGGTGCTATGCAATGCATCATGGCTGAACTTGTTCGTCAAGATCGCCTAATTTTAGTTGATGAGTTTGCTGTTGCAGCTCCAAAAACTAAAGAATTGCTTGCAAAGCTTAACGACTTGAATGCAACTCGTGCATTGATCGTTACCGATGCTGTTGATGAGAACTTGTATCTTGCTGCACGCAATATTCCACACGTAGATGTGGTTGATGCTGCTGCAATCGATCCGGTTAGCTTGATTGCGTTCGACAAAGTTGTTATGTCTGTAGCTGCTGCTAAGAAAATTGAGGTAGAACTCGGATGAACAACGAACGTATCTATCAAGTCCTGCAAGGACCTGTATTCTCAGAAAAAGCACAAGTTTTAGGTGAAACTGCTGGTGTTCAAGTGTTTAAAGTTGCTATCAACGCAAACAAGCTTGAAATCAAAAAAGCAGTGGAACAACTCTTTGGTGTAGAAGTTGTTAAAGTTAACACGACTATCACTAAAGGTAAGTCTAAACGCTTTGGTAAAACATTAGGACGTCGTTCTGATGTTAAAAAAGCATACGTCACCCTGAAAGCTGGCCAAGATGTTGAAATGGCTGACTTGGGCGATACCGCTGAAAGCACAGCGGAATAAGGACGAGAATTATGCCTATTCAAAAATGTAAGCCAACGTCTCCAGGACGTCGCTTTGTAGAGAAAGTGGTTCATGATCACCTTCACAAAGGCGCACCGTACTCTCCGTTGGTTGAAGCTAAAAAACGTACTGGCGGCCGTAACAATAACGGTCACATCACGACTCGTCACGTTGGTGGCGGTCATAAGCAGCACTACCGTCTAGTTGACTTTAAACGTAACAAAGATGGTATTCCTGCAACTGTAGAGCGTATCGAATACGATCCTAACCGTACTGCACACATTGCACTTGTATTGTATGCTGATGGTGAGCGTCGTTATATCATCGCTCCTAAAGGCCTTCGCGCTGGCGATAAAGTACAGTCTGGTAACGATGCTCCAATTCGTCCAGGTAACTGCTTGCCGCTTCGCAACATGCCAATCGGTTCTACTCTTCACAACATCGAACTTAAAATCGGTAAAGGCGCGCAGATTGCTCGTTCAGCTGGTACTTCAGTTCAGCTGTTGGGTCGTGACGGTTCTTACGCTATCGTTCGTCTACGTTCAGGCGAGATGCGTAAAATTCACGTTGAATGTCGCGCTGTGTTAGGTGAAGTATCTAACTCGGAAAGCAATCTTCGTTCGCTTGGTAAAGCTGGTGCATCGCGCTGGCGTGGTGTTCGTCCTACCGTTCGTGGTATGGCAATGAACCCAGTTGACCATCCGCACGGTGGTGGTGAAGGGCGTAACAAAGGTATTCAACCTGTAAGCCCATGGGGTCAAAAAGCTAAAGGGTACAAGACACGTACCAATAAGCGTACGACTAAGATGATCATTCGCGACCGTCGCGTTAAGTAACAAGTAAAGGAATCTGACAATGCCTCGTTCTCTGAAAAAAGGCCCATTCGTCGATGCGCACTTGTTCGCTAAGGTTGAAGCGGCTATCGCGGCTAATAACCGTAAGCCGATCAAAACTTGGTCGCGTCGTTCGATGATCCTACCGGATTTTGTTGGTTTAACAATTTCTGTACACAATGGCCGTAACCACGTTCCTGTGATCGTTTCTGAACACATGGTTGGTCACAAGCTTGGTGAATTTGCACCAACTCGTACCTATCGCGGTCACGGTGTTGACAAGAAATCTAAACGTTAATGGGTGCTATGATGGAAGTAACTGCTAAATTACGCGGTGCCGCTATCTCGGCACAAAAAGCTCGTTTGGTTGCAGATCTTATCCGCGGCAAATCTGTTGCGCACGCGCTTAACATCCTTAACTTCAGCAACAAAAAAGCTGCAGTTCTAGTTAAGAAAGCGTTGGAATCTGCGATTGCAAACGCTGAACACAATAACAGTTTAGATGTAGACGACCTTAAAGTTTCTACGATCTACGTTGATGAAGGCATGAGCCTGAAACGTATTATGCCACGTGCTAAAGGCCGTGCAGATCGTATTACTAAGCGTACTTGTCACATCACCGTTAAGGTAGGGGTTTGATATGGGTCAGAAGGTTCATCCAATCGGTATCCGCCTAGGTGTTGTGAAACGTCATAACGCTAACTGGTATGCGAATCCGAAACAATACGCTGAATACTTGCTTAAAGATCTTCAAGTTCGTGAGTTTTTAATCAAAAAACTTAAAAACGCGATGATCAGCAACATTCTTATCGAACGTCCTACAGGCGCTGCTAAAGTAACTATTAGCACTGCTCGTCCTGGTATCGTAATCGGTAAAAAAGGCGAAGATATTGAGAAACTACAACGCGAATTAACATCTATCATGGGTGTTCCTGCGCAAGTAAGTATCAATGAAATTGATCGTCCAGACTTAGACGCGCGTCTAGTTGCTGAAGCAATCGCTTCTCAATTGGAAAAACGTGTAATGTTCCGTCGTGCTATGAAGCGTGCAGTACAAAACACAATGCGTGCTGGTGCTAAAGGTATCAAAGTAGAAGTTTCAGGCCGTTTAGGTGGTGCTGAGATTGCTCGTACTGAGTGGTATCGTGAAGGTCGTGTACCTCTACATACGCTTCGTGCAGATATCGACTATGCGACTATGCGTGCTGAGACTACTTACGGTACGATTGGTGTTAAAGTTTGGATCTTCCGTGGTGAGATTTTGGGCGGCATGAAACAAGTCATGAACCCAGCTCCAGCAGAAGAACGTCCAGCTAAACGCGGTCGTGGTCGTGGTGAAGGTCAAGAGCGTCGTGGTCGTCGCAATGATCGTTCTGCTGAAAAAGGAGAATAATCCATGTTGCAACCTAAGCGTACTAAATTCCGTAAAGTGCAGAAAGGCCGTAACACTGGTCTAGCACACCGCGGTAGCACAGTATCTTTCGGTACTATTGCACTTAAATCAGTTGAACGTGGTCAAATGACTGCGCGTCAAATTGAAGCAGCGCGTCGTACAATTAGCCGTCGTATTAAGCGTGGTGGTAAGATCTTTATCCGTGTATTCCCGGACAAACCGATTACTTCTAAGCCGCTTGAAGTGCGTATGGGTAAAGGTAAAGGTTCTGTGGAATATTGGGTTTGCCAAATCAAACCAGGTAAAGTCTTGTACGAAATTGATGGTGTTAACGAAGAATTGGCTCGCGAAGCGTTTACGCTTGCAGCAGCTAAGCTTCCGTTTAAAACCGCTATCGTGACTCGGACGGTAATGTAATGAAAACTAAAGATCTACGTGAAAAGTCGGTAGAAGAGTTGACAGCTTTGCTTGATGAGCAACAGCTTAACCAATTCCGTCTTCGTATGGCGAAAGCAACTGGTCAATTGGGTAAATCGCATGAAGTTGCACTTACTCGTCAGACGATTGCTCGTATTAAGACCCTCCTTACCGAAAAACAGGGGAACGGACAATGAGTGATAAAACAGTCCGCACGTTAACTGGCAAAGTTGTAAGCGACAAGATGGATAAATCTATCGTTGTTCTTATTGAACGCCAAGTTCAACACCCGTTGTATGGCAAATTAATCCGCCGTTCAACAAAATTACATGCTCATGATGAGAACAACACAGCGAAAGCTGGTGATGTTGTAACCATTAAAGAAAGCCGCCCAATTTCTAAAACTAAGTCTTGGACTCTAGTTGAAGTTGTTGAAGCAGCTGCTGAGTAATTAACGTTCTTGTTGCATCATCGGTCAATTTCGAGTACTCTTTGAGCCTTTCGAAATTTCGACCGGTGTTGCTCGGTTTTGGAGTAGGGCAATGATTCAGACCGAAACGATGCTCGACGTAGCAGACAACAGTGGTGCACGCCGCGTACAATGTATTAAAGTACTTGGTGGCTCGCATCGTCGTTATGCTTCTGTTGGCGACATTATTAAAGTTACTGTAAAAGAAGCAATTCCACGCGCACGTGTTAAAAAAGGTGACGTGATGAATGCAGTTGTGGTTCGTACAAAATTCGGTATCCGTCGTGCAGACGGTTCAGTGATTCGTTTCGACGATAACGCTGCTGTTATTTTGAACACCAACAAAGCGCCGATTGCAACTCGTATTTTCGGACCAGTGACTCGTGAACTTCGTACTGAACAGTTCATGAAAATTATTTCATTGGCTCCTGAAGTTCTATAAGAGGCGATCATGGCTAAGATTAAAAAAGGCGATCAAGTAATTGTGATCGCAGGTAAAGAAAAAGGCAAACAGGGTACTGTTCTGTCTGTTTCTAATGACCGTGTTAAGGTTGAAGGCCTTAACTTGGTGAAGAAGCACCAAAAGCCGAACCGTGCTACAGGCGCTGAAGGTAGCGTTGTAACTCAGGAAGCTTCGCTTCATATTTCAAACGTGGCAGTTTTTAATGCTACAACCCAAAAGGCTGACCGTGTTGGTTACCAAGTGATTGATGGCGTGAAAACTCGCGTATTCAAATCAAATGGTGAATCAGTGGCGGTAGCGAAGTAATAGGTTGATATAGGCCATGGCCAGACTTAAAACACGTTACAATGACGAACTTAAAGCTCAGTTATTAGAGACTTTAGGCGTTAAAAATGTGATGGAAATTCCTCGCATCACTAAAATCACGATCAACATGGGTGTTGGCGCAGCTGCTGCTGACAAAAAACTCCTTGATGGTGCTCTTTCAGATATGCAAGCTATCGCTGGTCAAAAACCAGTACTTACGTTAGCTCGTAAATCAATCGCTGGTTTTAAAATCCGTGATGGTTGGCCGATCGGTTGTAAAGTTACTTTACGCGGCGAACGTATGTACGAATTCTTAGACCGTTTGATCTCGATTGCGATCCCTCGTATCCGTGACTTCCGTGGTTTCTCTGCGAAATCATTCGACGGTCGTGGTAACTACTCAATGGGTCTTAAGGAACAGATCATGTTCCCTGAAATCGATTTTGACAAGATTGATCGTATTCGTGGTATGGATATTACCATTACTACGACTGCTCGCACCGATGACGAAGGCCGTGCGCTTATGCGTGCATTCGGCTTCCCGTTCAAATAAGAGGTCGATATGGCTAAGAAAGGTATGATTAATCGCGAATTGAAACGCGAAGCTACTGTTGCTAAATACGCTGCAAAACGTGCTGAATTAAAAGCTGTTATTGCAAACGTAAATGCATCAGACGAAGAACGTTTCGAAGCGATGATGAAATTGCAGGCATTACCACGTAATGCATCTCCAGTACGTCTACGTAACCGTTGTGGTTTAACTGGTCGTCCGCATGGCTATTTCCGTAAGTTCGGCTTAAGCCGTAACAAATTACGTGAAACAGTAATGCAAGGTGATGTACCTGGCGTTGTTAAGGCAAGCTGGTAAGGAGCACTATAAATGAGTATGCAAGATACCGTTGCCGACATGCTAACACGTGTTCGTAACGCACAAATGGCGAAGAAACAAACTGTTTCTATGCCTAATTCTAAGTTGAAAGTTGCAATTGCTAACTTACTTCAACAAGAAGGTTACATTTCTAACGTAGAAGTTGCGGAAGCTGAAGGCAAACCAACTTTAACAATTACGTTAAAATATTTTGAAGGCAAGCCAGTGATTGACACTGTGAAACGCGTAAGCCGTCCAGGTCTACGTCAGTATCGCGGTAAAGATGCACTTCCAAGCGTTAAGCAAGGTTTAGGTATTGCAATTGTTTCTACAAGCAAAGGCATCATGACTGATCGCGCTGCACGTGCTGCAGGCGTTGGTGGTGAAGTTATTGCTTTTGTTTCTTAATAGGTGATTCCTCATGTCTCGTGTGGCTAAAGCCCCAGTAACTGTACCGAATGGTGTAACAGTTACTCAGAACGGCCGGCAGGTCGAAGTGAAAGGCACTAAAGGTACATTGTCTTTCAACCTGCATGCGCTGGTCGAGCTTAAACAGGAAGACGGTACTCTGGCTATTGCTCCAGTACAAGAGTCGAAAGACGCTTGGATGCAAGCTGGTACTGCTCGCGCTGTGCTTAACAACCTTGTAAAAGGTGTTAGCGAAGGTTTCGAACGTAAGTTACAGCTTATCGGTGTTGGTTATAAAGCTGCGGTTAAAGGTGATGTTGTTCATCTTAACCTTGGTTTCTCTCACCCGATCGATTATGCACTTCCTGCAGGTGTAACTGCTGAAACTCCAACTGCAACTGAAATCGTACTTAAGTCTGCTGACAAAGCAGCTTTAGGTCAGGTTGCTGCAGATATCCGTGGTTACCGTCCACCAGAGCCGTATAAAGGCAAAGGTGTTCGTTATTCTGACGAAGTTGTACTTCGTAAAGAAGCTAAGAAGAAATAAGGCGCGAGGTTCTTATGAACGAAAAGAAACAATCCCGTTTGCGTCGTGCGAAAAGCACACGCTTGCACATCCGTGCATTGGGTGCGACTCGTTTGTGTGTAAACCGCACTCCGCGTCACATCTATGCTCAAGTTATCTCTGCAGATGGTGGCAAAGTATTAGCGCAAGCTTCTACTTTAGACGCTACTCTACGTGCAGGTACAACTGGTAACGTTGAAGCAGCTCAAAAAGTAGGTGCTTTAATCGCAGAACGCGCTAAAGCAGCTGGTGTTACTAAAGTTGCATTTGACCGTTCTGGTTTTAAATATCATGGTCGTATCAAAGCCTTGGCTGATGCTGCTCGTGAAAACGGCTTGGAGTTCTAATCATGGCTAAAGTTGAACAAAACGAAGGTCTTGTTGAAAAGCTGGTTGCCGTTGATCGTGTAGCCAAAGTTGTTAAGGGTGGTCGTATCTTCTCTTTCACAGCATTAACTGTTGTGGGTGATGGTAATGGTCGCGTAGGTTTTGGTCGTGGTAAAGCACGTGAAGTTCCAGCTGCTATCTCTAAAGCACTTGAAGCTGCTCGTCGCAACATGATTACTGTTGACCTTGTTGATGGTACGTTACAGCACCCAATTCATGCACGTCATGGCGCTAGTCGCGTATTCATGCAGCCTGCCTCTGAAGGTACAGGCGTAATTGCTGGTGGCGCTATGCGTGCAGTTCTAGAAGCTGTAGGTGTACGTAACGTTTTGACTAAATGCCGTGGTTCTACTAACGCTGCTAACGTAGTTAACGCAACTTTCAACGGTTTGCGTGATATGACTACTCCTGAGAAGGTTGCTGCGAAACGTGGTCTTTCAGTAGAACAAATTCAAGGGTAATCAATCATGAAAACGATTAAAGTTACCCAGACTAAATCTGCATCGCACCGCTTGAAAAATCATAAGCTGAGCCTGCAAGGTTTAGGTCTGCGTCGTATTGGTCATACTGTAGAAGTGCAAGATACGCCTTCTAACCGTGGTATGATCAACCAAGTCTACTATATGGTTAGTGTAGAGGAATAAGCCATGACTCTGCGTTTAAATACAATTGCACCTGCAGAAGGTGCTAAACGTGACAACCTTCGTGTAGGCCGTGGTATCGGTTCTGGCGTTGGTAAGACCGGTGGCCGTGGTGTCAAGGGTCAAAACTCACGTAAGAGCGGTGGTACTCGTCCAGGTTTCGAAGGCGGTCAAACAGCACTTTATCGTCGTTTGCCTAAATTCGGCTTCACTAGCCAATTGGCTTTGAAAACTGCTGAAGTACGTTTATCTGAGCTTGCTAAAGTTGAAGGCGACATCGTGTCTCTAGAAACTTTAAAAGCGGCGAACGTTGTACGTAAAGACATGATCCGTGCTCGTATCGTACTTTCTGGTGAAATTACTCGTGCATTCACTGTTCAAGGTGTTGCATTGACTAAAGGCGCTAAAGCTGCTGTTGAAGCTGCTGGCGGCAAAGTCGAGGAGTAATCCCCAGTGTCTATGACTCCTAGTTCTTCAGGTCATGTCAACATGATGAAAGGCCAACCATTTCATGTGAAATACCGTGAAATTATTCGTCGAATGATGTTTCTCATTGGTGCGTTGTTGGTGTTTCGGCTAGGAGCGCATATTCCAGTACCGGGCATCAATAATGCGGCCCTAGAAAACCTGTTTAATGCAAACCAAGGTACTATCCTTGGTTTGTTTAACATGTTTTCCGGTGGTGCATTAGAACGAATGTCTATTCTTGCTCTTGGGATCATGCCCTACATTTCTGCATCGATTATCGTGCAGCTGATGTCGACAGTGGTTCCTTCGCTGGAAGCTTTGAAAAAAGAAGGCGAGCAAGGCAAACGTAAAATAAATCAATACACACGACAAGGCACATTATTTCTGGCGCTTGTACAAGCGATCGGGATGTGTGCAGGCTTGATCAGTCAGGGGATTACCCTGAATACTGGTCTGGCTTTTTATATTCCTGCAGTAACCTCATTGGTTGCGGGAACCATGTTCTTGATGTGGTTGGGTGAGCAGATTACCGAACGTGGGGTGGGGAATGGTATTTCCATGATCATCTTCGCGGGTATTGTTGCCGGATTGCCTAATTTAATTATGCAATCTTTGTCATCTGTAGATAATGGCCAGACCAGCCTGATTGGCTTGGTAATTTTTGGTCTGTTGTCTCTGGGTGTTTTGGCAGCCATCGTGTTTATCGAGAAAGCGCAGCGTCGTATTCCGGTCAACTATGCTCAAAAACAACAAGGTCGTCGTGTATTTACTGCACAGCAGACACATTTGCCATTGAAAATTAATATGGCGGGTGTGATTCCGGCAATTTTTGCCAGCTCATTGCTGTTGTTCCCTGCGAGCTTAGGCCAGTGGGTGGGTAGTGCAGATCCGAATGCCGGATTTATTCAGCGTAGCCTGCAAGATGTAGCATTGGTATTGTCGCCTGGTCAGCCGTTGTATTTGGTGCTCTTTGGTGCGTTAATTATCTTTTTCTGTTACTTCTATACAGCACTGGTATTTAGTCCTAAAGAAGTGTCAGAGAACTTGAAACGCAGCGGAGCTTATGTGCCTGGTATACGTCCAGGTGAGCAAACTGCTCGTTACTTAGATCATATTCTCAGTCGTTTGACATTTATTGGCGCGATTTACATCACCGTCATTTGTTTGATGCCGATGGTGTTGCAAAGTTCATTTGGTATTCCATTCTATTTGGGTGGTACTTCTTTGCTGATTGTTGTGGTAGTAGTGATGGACTTTATGGCTCAGCTGCAGTCACACCTCACCTCGCACCAGTATGATAATCAAACGTTAATGAGAAAAACGACAGCTCATCCTAAGGGATAAGCGCACTTAGAGGTTTCATCATGAAAGTACAAGCTTCTGTTAAGAAAATTTGTGGTAGCTGTAAAGTTATCCGTCGTAATGGGGTTATCCGCGTAATTTGTAGCGCAGAACCTCGTCATAAGCAGCGTCAAGGTTAATCTGATTAAGACCTGTTGATTTCTGTAGGCGAATTGGGTTATTATCCGCCCCTCAAGATTTTTGTGGGGCGGTTGATTATCTACTGCCTTTTTGGAGAAAATTGAATGGCTCGTATTGCCGGTGTAAACATTCCGGATAACAAGCACGCTGTTATCTCTCTAACGTATATCTTTGGTATTGGTCGCCATACTTCAAAAGCTATTTTAGCTGCTGCGGGTATTGCTCCAACGACTAAGATCCGTGAATTAGATGACGCTCAGCTTGATGCGATTCGTGCAGAAGTTGCTAAGGTTCCGACCGAAGGTGATTTACGTCGCGAAATTTCCATGAACATTAAACGTTTAATGGATTTAGGCTGCTATCGCGGTCTTCGTCATCGTCGCAGCTTGCCTGTCCGCGGTCAACGCACCAAAACTAACGCTCGTACCCGTAAAGGTCCGCGCAAACCTATTAAGAAATAAGATTTCTGGAAGCTAAAAGATGGCTAAAGATACTCGCGCACGCAAGAAGGTCACTCGTACCGTCTCTGAAGGTGTCGCACACATTCACGCTTCTTTTAATAACACCATTGTGACTATTACCGATCGTCAAGGTAATGCACTGGCTTGGGCCACTTCAGGTGGACAAGGCTTCCGTGGATCACGTAAATCAACTCCGTTCGCTGCTCAGGTAGCTGCTGAAGTTGCTGGTAAAGCTGCTTTAGACTACGGTTTGAAAAACTTGGACGTCCTTGTAAAAGGTCCTGGTCCTGGTCGTGAATCTGCGGTTCGTGCTTTAGGTGCAGTGGGTTATAAAATTAACAGCATTACCGATGTGACGCCAATCCCGCACAACGGTTGCCGTCCACCTAAAAAACGTCGCGTGTAAGGAGAAACATTCATGGCTCGTTATATTGGTCCAAAATGCAAACTCTCTCGCCGCGAAGGGACAGACCTGCAACTTAAATCAGGCGTTAAACCGTTTGATGTAAAAACTAAAAAACACGCTAAAGCTCCTGGCCAACATGGTGGAGCTCGTGGCGGTAAACAGTCTGAGTACTCACTACAATTACGTGAAAAACAAAAAGTACGTCGTATGTACGGTGTTTTAGAGCGTCAATTTAGTAACTACTACAAAGAAGCTGCTCGTGTTAAAGGCGCAACTGGTGAAAACTTGTTGAAGCTACTTGAAAGCCGTCTTGATAACGTTGTTTATCGTATGGGTTTCGGTTCTACTCGCGCAGAAGCTCGTCAGTTAGTATCTCACCGCAGCATCACTTTGAATGGCCGTCGTGTTAACATTGCGTCTATCCAAGTTAAAGCGGGTGATGTGATCGCAGTTCACGAAGGCGCTAAACAACAATTACGTATCAAAAACGCAATTGAATTAGCAACTCAACGTGGCATGCCTTCTTGGATGGAAATCGACCATTCTAAATTAGAAGGTACGTTCAAAGCTGCACCGGATCGTTCTGATTTACCTGCTGAAATCAACGAAAGCTTGATTGTAGAATTGTATTCTAAATAATCCTTGAGGAAGCAATATGACGCGTACTGCAAATGAGTTTCTAACTCCGCAAGCGATCAAGGTCGAAGCGGCAAGCGGGACCTCGGCAAAAGTTATTCTAGAACCTTTAGAGCGTGGCTTTGGTCATACTCTGGGTAATGCTTTACGTCGCATCCTTCTTTCTTCTCTACCTGGCGCAGCTGTGGTAGAAGTTGAGATTGAAGGGGTCGAGCACGAGTACAGTACTTTGGAAGGCTTGCAGCAGGACATCGTCGAGCTCTTGCTGAACCTAAAAGGATTGTCGATTAAGCTGTTCGATCAAAATGAAGCATACTTAACATTAGAGAAACAAGGTGCAGGCGACGTAACTGCGGCTGACCTTCGTTTACCTCATAATGTTGAAGTGGTTAACCCTGAACATTTGATCGGTACTTTAAGTGCCTCAGGCTCATTGAAAATGCGTCTGAAAGTTGCTCAAGGTCGTGGCTACGAGACTTCTGATTCACGCTTCCCAGAAGGCGAAACTCGCCCAGTGGGTCGCTTGCAGTTAGATGCTTCTTATAGCCCAATCAAACGTGTGTCTTATACAGTGGAAAACGCTCGTGTAGAACAACGTACTGACCTTGACAAATTGGTCATTGATCTTGAAACCAATGGTACTGTAGATCCTGAAGAAGCAATCCGTAAAGCGGCAACAATCTTGCAACAACAAATTGCAATCTTTGTTGACCTTCAGAAAGATCAAGCACCTGTGGCTCAAGAGCCGCGTGAAGAAGTTGACCCAATCTTGCTTCGCCCAGTAGATGATCTAGAGCTAACTGTTCGTTCTGCTAACTGTTTGAAAGCAGAAAACATTTACTACATTGGTGATCTTGTACAGCGTACTGAAGTTGAGTTGCTTAAAACTCCTAACTTGGGTAAAAAATCGCTTACTGAGATCAAAGATGTTCTGGCTTCTAAAGGCTTACAACTCGGCATGCGTTTAGAGAACTGGCCACCGGCTAGTCTCCGTATGGACGATCGTTTCGCCTATCGTAGCCGTTAATTAAGTAGGACTATCACCATGCGTCATCGTAATAGTGGTGTGAAATTAGGCCGTACAAGCAGCCATCGTAAAGCGATGTTCCAAAACATGGCTAACTCTTTGTTCGAGCACGAGTTGATCAAAACAACTGTGCCTAAAGCGAAAGAGTTACGTCGTGTAGCTGAGCCTTTAATCACTTTAGCTAAAAACGATACAGTAGCAAACCGTCGTTTGGCGTTTGCTCGTACTCGTTCAGCAGCAACTGTTGGTAAATTATTTACCGTTCTTGGCCCTCGTTACAAAGAGCGTAACGGCGGTTATCTACGTGTTCTTAAAGCGGGCTTCCGTGCAGGTGATGCTGCACCGATGGCTTACGTTGAGCTAGTAGATCGCGAAGTTAACTAATTTCGTGAAGAATAACGCGAGTTGTTCGAAAAGGTCGGTTGAATAAACCGGCCTTTTTTAATGTCTGAAATTTATTTTCAGGTATTTGCATCATGCAGAACTAATCTGAATCTGGCCTGAAAAGATAAAAAAATAATGGCTTTTTATCAAACTTGACATTGTGTATTGTCAATTTTGTGATTTAATAAAAACAGATAGTATCGCTTAGGTAAAAGAACAATATGGAAAAGCAAATCGATATTTTAATTGTGGGTGCGGGGATCTCGGGAATTGGTCTGGCAGCGCATCTTTCTAAACATTGTCCGCAGCGCTCATTTGAAATTATTGAGCGACGTGCCAGCATTGGCGGAACCTGGGATTTATTTAAATATCCGGGAATTCGTTCTGATTCGGATATGTCGACCTTTGGTTTTAATTTTAAACCTTGGAAAAAAGCCAGTGTACTTGCCGATGGCGCTTCGATTAAGGGTTATCTGGCCGAAGTAGTAGATGAATTTAATCTGGAATCGAAAATTCATTATCAACACCGTGTGTTAACCGCCAACTATGATTCTATGACCTGTAAATGGTCAGTAGAGATTGAGGATGAACACAGCAAGAAGCAGATCTGGATTGCGAATTTTGTACTGAGTTGTACCGGTTATTACAATTATGACCAAGGTTTTCAGCCTGAGTTTCCAAATCAGGAGGCTTTTAAAGGTCAATTCATTCATCCGCAGCATTGGCCGGAAAATTTAGATTATCAGGGCAAAAAAGTGGTGATCATTGGTAGTGGTGCCACCGCGATTACTTTAGTTCCAGCGATGGTCAAAGGCGGCGCCGGGCATGTGACCATGTTACAGCGTTCTCCGACCTATATCGCTTCAGTGCCCTCTATTGATATGATTTATGCAAAGATGCGGCAGTATCTACCAGAAGATGTGGCCTATAAAATTACCCGTGCCCGGAATATTGGGATGCAGCGCGGAATTTATGCCCTGGCACAAAAACAGCCAAAACTGTTAAAAACG
The DNA here is from genome assembly GCF_013417415.1 of Acinetobacter sp. YH12254. Taxonomy (NCBI): domain Bacteria; kingdom Pseudomonadati; phylum Pseudomonadota; class Gammaproteobacteria; order Moraxellales; family Moraxellaceae; genus Acinetobacter; species Acinetobacter sp. YH12254. Next base: position 64,399 of record NZ_VPEB01000014.1, read on the forward strand.
CTGTTACTTAAATCCGTGCAGTTTCAGCTCAAAGGTAAAGTGGATATGAAACACTTTACCCCGAATTATGAGCCGTGGGATCAGCGCCTATGCGTGGTGCCGGATGGTGATCTGTTTAAAATTTTACGTGAAGGGCAGGCATCAGTTGTAACCGATCAGATCGAAAGCTTGACTGAAACCGGCATTCAGCTGAAATCGGGTCAACATCTGGAGGCAGATATTATCGTTTCAGCCACAGGCTTAAATATCCAGATTCTTGGTGGAATTCAGGCGACGATGGATGGTCAGCCTATCGATACCTCACAACATATGCTGTATAGAGGCATCATGGTTAGTGATGTGCCGAATATGGCGCTAATTATTGGTTATATCAATGCCTCTTGGACTTTAAAAGTGGATATTGCCGCTGAGTACATTTGCCGTTTGCTGAACTATATGGATCAGCAGGACTATGCTGAAGTCATCGCTCAGGGTGATCAGACTGAATTGCTAGAGGATACTGTGATGGGTAGTCTCAGTTCGGGCTATATTGCCCGTGCCGCAGATGTGATGCCAAAACAAGGTAAACATGCTCCGTGGAAAGTCAGCAATAATTATCTCGCAGACCGCAAGGAACTCAAACAGGCTTCCTTTGAAGATGGGGTGCTGAAATTTAAAAAAAACAGCAAGGCTCTCAAACATAAACCGCGTCTGGTCTCTTAAAGTCGGATATCGAACTAAAGAAAAAGGAGTCCTGAGTGACTCCTTTTTTATGCGTCCAGTTTACAGTGAACGTGCAATCAGTTCTTTCATGATTTCGTTGGTACCAGCATAAATCCGGTTGGCGCGGTTGTCGATATAGGCCCGGGCAATTGGATATTCCAGCATATAGCCATAACCACCATGCAATTGCAGGCATTCATCTACCACCTTGCTACACATTTCTGAAATCTTGTATTTGGCCGCAGCAGCGGCATCGATGCCTAGTTCTTGCTTGAGTTGCAGCTCCATGCAGCGATCCAGATAAGCGCGACAAAACTCGATTTCGGTACGCATTTCTGCCAGTTTAAAGCGGGTATTCTGAAAATGGCTAATACTCTTGCCAAAGGCCTGACGTTCCTTGGTGTATTTCACTGTATGTGCGAAAGCAGCTTCAGCGCCAGCCTGACACATAATTGCCACAATCAGGCGTTCCCAGGCCAGTTCTTTCATCAACATCATAAAGCCCATGCCTTCCAGACCGAGCAAGTTTTCTTGTGGTACGCGTACATCGTCAAAGAACAGCTCGCAAGTATCCTGGCCTTTCATGCCGATTTTATTCAGCGGTTTAGCTTTGCTAAATCCGGCCCGGTCGGCTTCGACCATAATCAATGAGAGATTGGCCGAGCCTTTGTCACTATGACCGGTCTTGCAGACCACAATCGCCATATCACAGAGATAGCCATTGGTAATAAAGATCTTGGATCCATTAATCACATAGTCATCGCCATCCAGTACCGCAGAGGTACGTACTGCTTGCAGGTCAGAGCCGATTCCTGGTTCGGTCATGGCAATCGCGGTGACGACTTCTCCAGACGCCATTTTGGGTAACCACTGCTGTTTTTGAGCATCATTGCCAAAGTTCAGCAGGTAATTGGCGACAATATCTGAATGTAATGAAAACCCCGTGGCTGAATCACCAGCATAAGCCTGTTCTTCAATCAGAATCATGCTATACAGCCGGTCTACCCCAGAGCCGCCATATTGCTCTGGCATGGTGGCGCAGAGTAGTCCCAGTTCACCCGCTTTAGTCCAGAGCTCTCGATCCACATGCTGTTGCTTTTCATAGCGCTCGCTATGCGGAATAACTTCCTTTTCATAAAACTTGCGTACGGTTTGACGAAATGCTTCATGTTCGGCAGTAAAAAGCTGGCGGGGTAGCATCGGGGCAAGCGGGCGAATGGCTGCAGATTGCATCTTGTTATTCCTTATTCTGATCTGTTTGCTTTAAAGTAGGTCAAGCATAGATCAGCAACAATGAGCGGAATGTTCAAATAACTTAAATATGCTGATGCTTTTGGTCATTTGTATGAAATCCCTCGAAATTCAGCGATGGCTTCAGGTAAACTATTCCGGTTTATAACGAATTGGGGAAATTCGATGACTGATGACATCACCTTAGAAGAGCGCAAAGTGATTTATCGCGCGCGTCGTGGCCTAAAAGAGCTGGATGTGTATTTTGATCCCTACGTAAAAAACTACTACTTAACTGCTGATCCGTTTGAAAAGCAGATGTTTGCTGAGTTGGTCGATCAGGAAGATCCAGATCTGCTGGACTGGTTTATGGAAGTCTCTGAGCCGCCGCGTCCTGAATTAAAAGATTTGATCAAGAAGCTTAAATTTTACGTTCATGGATAATCGCTGTTTCAAGCTGAAACGCAGTTATTGTGCACTGGCGTTTCAGCTTTTTATTTTTGCACTGTTGATGTACCTGCTGTATCAGCTACTGCCAATTACAATTTGGCTATTGTGTGCTGTGATGGGACTGGTGATTTATCAGCTGTTTTATCGCAAGACGCCCCAGATTGAACAGTTTGAATATCTGGATGGACGTGAATGGTCATTGACGGCCAAATCTCGGCCCACCTGTCGGGTATGTGTTAGTCATGTGATTGATCATCAAGCTTATATTGTGGTGTATTTTCAGCACGCCAAGGCTCAGCCTTTATTGATCTGGTGTGACCAATTGCCGCTAAAACAATGGAAATCCCTGAAAGTTCTGACCAAACTTATCTAGTTGTCAGACAACGCTATTTTAATCACTTGATTGAAATTTCAATAAAACAGATACTTAGATCATTAACGCGCTTTCATTGTCAGACAAAAAATAATAATGACTTATCAGTAAGATAAATTGTATGACAATTTCCCACCTATGTTTTATTTTTAGCCTGTACATTGAACGCACCAACAGCAAATACGAGAGAACTCAATAGAATCTCCAGTGTGGATGTTTTTGATCGTAGTGATTGTTTCAGCTTTGGGGGTTGGACAATTCGCGACGGTGCTGAAGGATAAATTTTCATCTTAATCAAGCAGAGTTATTACCGGCTCTCTGTTTGTACAGTTAATAAGTAGCATGTGCTGAACCGTCGCAATGCTACTTTTTTTTGCCCAAAATTTGGGAATTCAACAGATCAAGTCAATTGCAGTCGGCCAGTTTGATGGCACAGTGTCTGGTCCGGATTAGAGTAAATACTCTTTTATTCACAAAATGCTTCTGATATCTTTAGCAGAAAGATGGACATAATCACAATTATAGAGGACAGGAAAATGTCAGGCGTCCGTAAAATATGCCAAGGTATGGCGACCATTGCAATAACAACAACAGTATTAACGGGGTGTTCCCATGTCATTAAAACCGGTGCCAATGTCGCACTGGGTTTTACCGAAAACCATATTGTCCCGCCAATTTTAGCCATGGATGATGCCGAGATGGTCTGTAATTCAGGCAATTCTCTAACTCCGGCCATCATGGCAACCAAAGAAATGGGAGCGGATCCGACCCGGGTAGCCGTATTGATGTATTCGGCTGCCGGCATTTGTGCCGAGCAAAAGGCGCTGGAAGCTGAGTTACGCTATTTGCGGGCTTCAAAATCCAACCAGGTAGCGGAAGCCCAAGATGCGCGAATCGAGCAGAAGCGCTGGGCGGCTCTAGCGGCACAGCGTCAATATACCGGTTATCAATTGTTCCAGAGCCGTTATGAAAAAAAATATCAAAAAGCCTTGGGTGAAGAATGTCCGCGCATGAACAGCGATATGGAGCAAACGGTTTATCTGCTGGGCATGTTGAGTGGTTTACAAGCCATGACCAATGATATTAATTCAGGCGGCGCAGTGCATGTGCCCAAAGATATCGCTGCCGTGGTCGAGCGTGGTATGACCTGTCTGGATAATGCCAAATTCTGGGGAGCACCGAATGCTACGCGTGCTGTGATCTGGACTTTATTGCCAGGTGCAAGCGATGGTAAACCTGATCCTTACCAAACATTAAAACAATCTACACAAATTGGTGAGCAAAAAGGTGTACGTTTATCGCACGCTTTATATGCTGTAGCAGCACAGGCCAGTGGTGACGATGCCAAAATCCGCGATGCTTTAAAAACCTTTGCGCAGGCCCGTACTGAGGAAAAGCCGGTAAATCCACAATTCAAACTGATCGACAGTATGGCAGCGATTATGGTTGGTGGAATTTCAGACCGTTACTGGACAGAAAATACTGGTGTGCGCAGCGCCGATGATGGCATGCAACGTTTCTGGGATGAATCAGACAGCTCTTCGGAACTCGATGACCTGTTCAGTGCAGACCTGTAACCCAGATAGCCTGCATAGAATTTTAAGGATGAAATTAAACTAGATGGTTAGGGAGAAGCATAAGCTGATGCTAGATCAACATGTTCGACGAAAAATTATTTTTCTAGCGGCTTTTGTCTCTCTCTGTGCATGTCTGCAAATTTTCAAGGATAGTTTCATCTACTGGCAAGAGAGTTTGCTCAGTGAGTTTTGGCGACTGTGGACGGCACATTGGGTACATGTGGGGTGGACCCATTATTTCCTGAATATTCTCGCTTTTATCTGTCTGCCTTTTATTTTTCCACGCGCTACTCTATGGCACTTTTCTGCCATTTTACTGATCTTGCCACCTTTGATCAGTTTAAGTTTTTATTTTTTCTTACCCAATATTGAAGCCTACGCTGGCTTGTCGGGTGTGCTGCATGGTGCCTATGTTGCCGTTGCCTGTGTACATTTGCTGTATAAGCGGGAACGCAGTTTTGCTGCACTGGTGTTATTTTTGATCTTTGGCAAACTGGTCTGGGAAAATACCATTGGCAATGTCGGAACCGCACAGCTGATTGGCAGTCCGGTCTTGGTCGAAGCACATTTGCTCGGGGTAATTTGGGGAGTGATGTTGGCGCTGGGCTATATTGTCAGCAACTATTTTCGGGATAGCTAAAGTGAAGCAATCAATAAAGCACTTGGCAGAAAAAACAAAAAGAAAATATAAATTGTCATTTTTATTGTGCTGATTTTGATGCAGAGTCAAAACATAGAATAAAAATCCTGACCTTTGAAAAGGAATTTTCGGGGACAGAAGGAAAGATCAGCGTCCTAGAACAAACACAGGCCGCTAAAATAAAAATAGGAATATACATGCAAAATGATGATCAAAACAGATCAGGATTAGGTCTGTTGCGTTATATCTGGACAGAGTGGATCTCGACCTTCGTGGTGCTGGTCTTGCTTTTGCTCACACTGATTATTGGTACTGGAGAAATGATTCACGGCCAGTTGCTGCGCATGGGGGAGCGTCTCTATGGCGATCCGGCAACCGGGATGCAATATTCATTTTTACGTGCTGAACCGACACGTCCACAATGTGAACGCAAGATCAATGTCGATCAGCGTGTTCAGCAGCAGATGAAAGCCGATGCAGCCGATGAATATGCTGATTTCTTCGGCGTGCGCTCGCAAGCGGATGTCCGGGCTGCGGTATTACAGGCACAGCAGGTTTGTGAAGAATCTTATCTGTTCTACGATAAAGCCATTCAACATGTCGAAGCACAACCGAGTATTCGGGCTTATCGGGCCTTTGAAACGTCTTTCTTTGGAATATTCAAGTTTGGCACTGAGAACCGGGCCTTGCTCTTGGTCATCATGGTGGTATTCGCTGCGATCAGTGCCACCCTAAAAACCCATCATATTGGTCTGCGTAGTCCAAGTACAGGTATCGATTTTAAAGTCTATTCGGTCGCCATGCTGCTGGGTAATGCTTTTCTGGCATTCTCATCCTACAGTCAATACCAGTCTGTGCTGAACTCGGGCGTACCGATGGGCGAGATGAAATACATCTACTGGCTGTGGATGATTCTGTTTAGCAGCTTAACCTTAATCAGTTTATATCAGGTGGTTAAACAACCAAAACCAACGCGTGAGGGCGGCAGTTTTGGTCTGGCCTTTTTGAGTGTGCCACTGTATGCCTATATGGCCATTATTACCGGAATAAACTTCACCTTCTTTATGGATTATCCAATGGGACAGGGGATTTATCTGGGGCAACTGGTCGAGTTTTCCAGTATTTTCCTGAATCTGGCCTTGTTTATCTGGGCCGGTATGTTACTGAAACAGACCCGTGTGGTAGATATGTTCCTGAACATTCTGCGTCCATGGAATCTGGCCCCTGAAACCTTGACCTGGTTAATTCTGCTGGCCGCTGCCTTACCGACTGCCTATACCGGTGCATCAGGAATTTTCGTGATTGCCGCAGGTGCGATCATTTATAAGGAAGTCTGGAATGCAGGTGGACGCCGTCAGTTTGCACTGGCCGCCACTGCAATGTCCGGTTCGCTGGGTGTGATCTTACGTCCATGCTTGCTGATCGTCGTGGTAGCATCACTGAATAAAGAAGTAACTACTGATTTGCTCTATCACTATGGAATTTATGTCTTCCTACTCAGCTCGACTTTATTCCTGGTAATTTCTTTATTCTTTGCAGAAAATAAATTCCGGATTGCCGCACCAACCATCGCAGCTCCTCAATCAGGTCGTGCCTTCCTTGCGATTATTCCTTATATCGTGATTTTTATTCTGATCTGGCTATTCTACAAATATGCTTTGTCGACAGACCTGAATGAATTTACCGCCCCTGTGATGATGCCGGTCATTCTGCTGATGATTGTCTTATATGATAAATTACGTCATGAACCGGCACCGTTGCCACCGGTCGGTCATTGGGATGAGACTTTGAATGCGACCTTACATTCGAGAAATACCCCTGAACTGGCGACAGCTGCTAGCGTGGCCAATGTAGAATATCGTGAAGCAGAGCATGCGGGGCAGCGAGATAAAGAATTGGCTGTTGATCATGGTGTAAAGCGTTCAAATGCTACAGAAATCCTGCGCAAGGTGGGTTTCTGGAAGTCAATGCATATCTCCACCAGTGAAACCGTGGGGCATATTGGTGCGCTGGTGATCCTGATGGCACTTTCTGTGAGTGTCGGTGGCTTGCTGGAACGTATGGAAATTATGGAAGCGTTTCCAACCGATATCAGCAGTACTATTCTGGTCATTTCCCTGATTGTCGGCTTGATGATTTTTGTCGGAATGATTATGGATCCGTTTGGTGCGGTGATTCTGATCTCGGCGACTGTTGCTCCAGTGGCTTATCAATACGGCATTCATCCGGTGCATTTCTGGATGATCACCCTGATTGGCTTTGAACTGGGCTATGTGACGCCACCGGTGGCACTGAACCATCTGTTGGCCAGACAATCCATTGGCAATGCCGAAGTGGCTGAAGCGGATGCAGAAGTACGCCATCTGTCTTTTTACTACCGTTATGAACGCTGGATTTTACCGGTGATTGTGCTGCTGCCTGCAATGCTGATCATCGCCTATGTGCCTTATGTCTTTAAGCTGTTCGGTTGGTATCCATAAAAGATATACACTAAAAAAGCACCTACGGGTGCTTTTTTAATTTAATCTGAATTCTTGGCTCAGATTTTAGATGAATTCAGGCGCTTTTGCAGGATTGGGCTACACAGCAGAATCGCGCAGAAAATCAACCCTAATCCGATCAGGCTATATAGATCAGGAACCTCCTGCCAGAACAGAAAACCCCATATGCCGGCAAAGAAAATCGCCACATAATTCACCGGGCCAATTTGTCCTGCCGACGCCAGTTTGTAAGCATTTGACATCAATAACTGACTGAAATTGGTTAGAATGCCGGCAGTAATCAGATAGCTGAAGTTCTGTCAGAGTATAGGGCCGCCACACCCAAAACATCGGAATCACTGAAATCAGGCTGCCAATCAAACAGAAATAAAATACGATTTTTTCTGGAGATTCGGTTTTGGTCAGCGCTCGAACTGTAACAAAAGCCATACATGGTAATCAGACCGACCACCGCACGCCAGGTGCGCATCCACAGTTTTTCAGTGTTAAAAAATCCGCGACCTTGGTTAAAAATGAAAGGCAGGAAAATAAACAGCCCGACCACATTACGGAAGAAAACCACAGTAGCATGATCAACCGTTTGTGAGGCATAACGGATACATACGCCCATCACTGAAAATAAAAAAGCAGAGCAGGTCAGTAAAATAATGGCTTTGAATAGTGGTGAGGTGGCTGTGGTAGACAGGGAGCCAATTTGGCTAGAAGATCTGCAGATCTTCTAGCCAAAATGCATCAAGATTATTGGCCTTGAGCCAGTTGTGCTTCGAGTAGCTTGATCTGTTCCTCTTTCAATTGAATGAGCTGGTCAGCATCGCTGTGCTGCGCATCTAGCGTGGCTTTTTGCTCATTGAGCTGAACTTGAATATCGGCTAATTTGGCCATCTCTTCATTGGCCAAAGTAGCATTTTCCGGCACTGGCGCTTTTAACAGGCTGCCGCTGATTAATGCTTTGGTCTCGAGTGCCTCAGTCGCATTGCTTGCATCTGTATCTTCTTCAGTTGTCGCTGTAGATGTGGTTGCCGGAACAGCTGCGATTTCCTCCTGTTGCATGCGTTGTGTCTCCTTCGAAGGTGCATTCAACCATTGATAGAGCAGCACCAATACAACGACAGTAACTAAAGCCCCCATAATCCCCATTAAAAGTTTGGGGTTATTTCTTTGTTCTACTGACATAGCTTGAACCTTGATTTTTTATTTTGCTGAATGAGGTTTAAACTGAATCACGCCAATTTCATCTGGAACAGCTGGTGTTTCTGGTTGGTCAACATGTGTGGGACGATTTTCTTCATAACCACACTCGATACATTCAATCCACTCATCTTCACCAGAGGTCAGCATGACGACACGATCTAACGCTTGACATTTTGGACATTTTGCGCCTGCAATGAAACGACGTTTAATGGTCATCATACTCACCTTGTGATCAACTTAAAAAGCTAGTTTAAGCGTTTTTAGAGCGGTTCGTCCAACCTTGATGACGTAGCAATGCATCTATTTTTGGCTCGCGTCCGCGGAAATTGATAAATGCGTCAAGTGCTTGATCTTTTCCGCCAACTGCGAGGATATTTTCCCGAAACTGTTTTCCAGTGGTGGTATTAAAAATCCCTTCATTTTCGAAACGGTCGAAGGCATCACTGGCCAAAACTTCGGCCCATTTATAGGAATAATATCCCGCTGCATAACCGCCGGCAAAAATATGACTGAAGCTGTGCTGGAAACGGTTATAGTCGGTGGTGGGCAGAACTGCATATTTTTCACGAATTTCATTCAGTGTGGCCTGAACCTGTTCCGCATTTGAAGCCGGATTGGCACGGTGAATACTCAAGTCAAACAAGGCAAATTCAAGTTGACGCAGGGTTTGCATACCGGATTGGAAGAAACGTGCATCGAGCAGGGCTTTGAGCAGGTCGGCCGGCAAAGATTCCTTGGTTTCAATATGTTCACTGAGCAGATTCAGACTGTCCTGATCCCAAGCCCAGAATTCCATAAACTGGCTTGGCAGCTCCACGGCATCCCAAGCCACGCCATGCGTACCTGCCACCGCGATATTGTCCACTTCAGTCAGCATATGATGCAGGCCGTGACCAAATTCATGGAACAGGGTAATCACTTCATCATGCGTGAGCAGTGCAGGTCGGTTGCCAACAGGTGGAGTAAAGTTACCCACCATATAGCAGATCGGTTTTTGCAGGCCATCACGGGTCTGCATGCGCGAACGGAAACCGCTCATCCAGGCACCACCACGTTTGCCTTGGCGTGCATACAGGTCAAAATAGAAACCGCCAATCACCTGACCTTGATCTTCCAGTTCGAAATAACGCGCCTCTGGATGCCAAACCGGCGCTTCACGTTCAATCACCTGAATGTCATACAGGCGATTGACAATACTGAACAGGCCCTGCAGGATTTTTGGTGCAGGGAAATAAGGTTTCAGCGCTTCCTGTGACAGATTGAACTGCTGCATTTTCAGCTTTTCTGAATAATAGCTGCTGTCCCAAGGTTTCAGTTCATCAATACCATCTTCAGCGGCAATGGCTTTTAGTTCTGCAATTTCCTTGGTTGCCGGCGCACGGGCATGCTCTGCCAGATCACGCAAGAATTCGTCTACTGCTTCTACACTTGGCGCCATTTTGCTGGCCAGGGACAATTCTGCATAATTGTTGAAGCCGAGCAGCTTGGCCATTTCCTGACGTAAGCTGAGGATTTCTTCAATTAAGGCGGTATTGTCAAATTCAGTCTGTTCGGACTGATCTGAAGCGCGCGTGGTATAGGCTTTATACAGCTCTTCACGCAGTTCACGATGTTCCGCATGGGTCATGATTGCCAGATAAGACGGGAAATCTAGCGTAGCCACCGGCTGATCCAGCTCGCGTTGCTGGCCATATTGTTTTAACAGCTCAATATTACTTTCAGAGAGACCCGCTAACTCATCTTCAGCTAATGGTCTGAAATAAGCCTGAGTCGCATCCAGCACATGGTTGGAGAAGTCGGAAGATAATTGGGACAGGCGTGCAGAAATTTCCGCATAACGTTTCTTCGCTTCGCCTTCTAAGGCCACACCAGACAGTTTGAAGTCACGTAAGGCCAGTTTGATGGCACTTTGCTGGGCTGCAGGTAATTCATTAAAAATTGATGCATCATGAACATGCTGATAAGTTTGATACAGCGCCGTATGTTGACCTAGTTGTGTATAGTATTCGCTCAGACCCGGTAATAAGGCTTGATAGACGTCACGGGTTTCGGCATTGTTCATCACGGCATTCAGATGCGATAACACGCCCCAGGATTCACTCATATTATTTTCGAGGGTATCGACCTGTTCCAGAATCTCAAGTTGGGCCTGAACCGAGTCTGGCGTGTCAGTCAGTTCATTTAAAAACTTTTGTCCGGCTTGAATGGTTGTTTCAATTTTTTCTTTGAGATCGGCCAGGGTAATCTGATCAAATTGTGGAACAGGCAAAGTTGCCTTTTCTAAAGTCATGTCGGTCTGCCAAATTAATTTTCTATATTCAGTCTAGATGTAGGGCCTTTGGTGGGGGAAATCAAGGTAGTTAAAGTTTTTTCTCTAGCTTTGTATTTAATATTTTCAATTCTTTATTAATATTTTGAAGCTGTTCAATAAATCCACCATCAGATGAAGGTAAGGCTTCTAGTTCATTTATATCGATGATGGAAATATCAGTGATTTGAGTTTTCCATAAGTTTAAAGGGTGCTGATACCAATACGTGACTTTCATGGTGATAGGATTATTATCTAAAGCCTCTCTGAGGCCGCCGTATTGTCCCCAATCGTATATATAGCTCTGATTGGGTGGAAATACTTTGACTCCATGTTTGAAAATACCGCTATCAAAATAATCTTTTGAAGCATTTAATTTTTTAATTCCGAAGGCCCGTTTAGGAATGGGTTGATCACTCGATATTTGTACATTATAGGCAATGGATTTTCCTATATTCTTTATCTGTAGTTGAATGAAAGATTGCTTACCGTAATGCGGAAGAGCAAAAACTATAATTTGTGGTTGCTGATCAGATTTAAATACGGCATAAGTCACAAGCAAAGCCATTAAAGAAATGATCAAAGTAAAAATAGTTATGGTATTCATTCTTATAATTTTTCCTATTTTAATATTTTGATTATAAATAAAAAAGAGCGCCGTAGCGCTCTTTTTATACTGTCAAAAATTATTCAGTCTTGGCTTTTGCATTCGACTTTTTCTTTTTGATCTTGGTCTTTTTCTTTACTTTATCTTTAGCCTTTGCTTCAGGCTTTGCTGCAGATTTTTTAGCAGACTTGCTGTTGTAAGAGCTGGGTTTTCCTTTGGCTTTTTTGCGTCGTATGGGCTGTTCTCCATCGGCATTCAGGCTGGATTTAGACTCGCGCTCATTCTTGCTAAAAACCTCTTCTGTTGCTGCTGGACGTACTGCCGGTTTTTTCTCGCTCACGCGCGGCGCACGGGCTCGGATCGCACGGCCGGCATGACTGAGCTGTTGTACCAGTTCAAAGTCGATCTTGCGCTCTTCCAGATTGACACCAGCCACCTTGATCTTGACTTCATCGCCCAGACCAAAGACCTGACCACGATTCTGGCCGACCAGATTCTGGCTGACTTGATCAAAGACAAAGAAGTCATCGCCCAACTGGCTGACATGCACCATACCATCCACATACAGGTCTTTTAGCGTCACAAACAGGCCAAACTCTGCTGTCGCACTAATGATGCCAACAAATTCTTCGCCCAGATGCTGCTGCATATAATGACATTTCAACCAGGTCGTCACCGAGCGAGAGGCTTCATCGGCACGGCGTTCAGTGGCAGAGAAATGTGTTCCTGCTTCATCTAAAGCTCCACCTGAAAGCGGAGATGGCTTTTTATTTAAATGCGCTTTAATGGCACGATGCAATAACAGATCTGGATAACGTCGAATTGGCGAAGTGAAATGTGTGTACGCCTCATAAGCCAGACCGTAGTGCCCCGCATTGTTAGGGCCGTAATAAGCCTGCATCATGGAGCGTAATAACACCGCATGAATGCTTGGTGCATCTATGCGGTCTTTGGTCGCTTCAATCACCGCCTGATAATCTGCTTGGGTCGGTTGCTCCGGGAATTTCAAACCAAGCAGCTTGACGAAATCACGGACTTTTTGAATACGCGAGAACTCAGGTGGCTCATGTACGCGGTACAACATCGGAATTTCATTTTTCAATGCATATTCTGCGGCTGCCACGTTGGCCAGCAACATACATTCTTCAATCAGCTTATGCGCATCATTACGGCTACGCGGCAAAATCTCTTTAATTCCGCCCAGCTCATCAAAAGTCATATACGTTTCAACGGTTTCAAATTCCATGGCATGGCGTTCAGCACGTAAGCCTTTCAGAACCTGGTACAGCTGGAACAGGGTGTTGATCGACTTGCGAACTTCGCGATCTTCGGTAATGGCCTGACTGTCGCCTTCCAGATATTGGGCGACCTGATCATAAGTCAAACGTGCTTTAGAGTGCATCACGGATGGATAGAACTCAAAACCGGTAACACGACCGGCACGTGACAGTTTTAAATCACAGACCATACAGAGACGATCAACAGCCGGATTTAAAGAACACAAGCCATTCGACAAGGCTTCAGGCAGCATTGGTAAAACAAAGTGCGGGAAGTAGACAGAAGTTCCGCGTTCCTGAGCTTCATCGTCCAGTGGTTTGCCTGTACGTACATAATGACTGACATCGGCAATCGCTACGACCACGCGATAGCCACCGCCCGGACGTTTTTCAGCATATACTGCATCATCAAAGTCACGTGCATCTTCACCATCAATGGTGACCAAAGCTAAATCACGCAGATCCACACGACCTTCACGGTCTTTTTCTGTTGGTTCTTTAAAGCTTTCTGCATCCTGAATCACTTCTTCCGGGAATTCATACGGTAAACCATATTCTAAAATGGTTTGTGGAATGATGATTTCGGTATCGGCTTTATCTGCCATGGACTGGACAATATGACCGGTCGCAAATTCTTCACGGGTCGGATAAGTATCAATCGCCACGCGAATCGAATCACCCAGATTGACTTGCGCATGTTCAATCAGTTCTTTTTCAAGAGTAATGGGCTGATGCGCATTTGGGCTGGCAGGTTGAACAAAGTATTCACCTTCATATAGGGAAACTTTACCAATGATCTGCTTAACGCGGTGCTGCACAACTTCAGTCACATAACCCCAGGCTTTACCTTTACGGTCTACTGAAGTTTGACGTACTTTGACACGGTCGCCATTAAAGACCAGCCGTAGTTCACGCTCAGCCAGTAAGAGATCGTCCTGGCCAGAAATGTTGGCAGTTCCCATCCCGCGGGAATTGATATAAACCGTCGCTTCGGATTCAGGCTGCTCGACGGCAATCTGGAATTTATAACCATCTTTCATCAATTGCCCGTCACGTACCATCGCAATTAAACGATGACTGAGAGCATCAATACTTTTTTGATCTGCAATTTCGAAATGTTCTACCAGGTCGGCATGAGACTGGGCATTATTTTTTTCTATGGTTTCTAAAATTAGCGTACGGCTTGGGATAGGGTTGTCATAACGTTCGGCTTCAGCTTTTGCTTCAGGATCGACCCAGTTTTTCATCATGTCTTTAAATTTATCTTAGGAGATAGGTTTAGCATAAAACATGTGTGCGCAGACTGCACGTAAATGATTGCAATAATCCATTTAAGTTTTCAATTTTCTGTTCATTTTAGATAACTGGAAATTTATTCGGTTTTTTGAGCAGGAAAATGTACGAAAAATCGCTGAATTGCTTAAAAAGTATTTAAACGAGCAAAAATATGCACTTTTTTTCGATGCTGCGCTTGCAGTGCCATGCCGAAATTTGTATTATGGCCGCACGTTACGGTGAGATGGGTGAGTGGCTGAAACCACGTCCCTGCTAAGGACGCATACGGGTAACTGTATCGAGGGTTCGAATCCCTCTCTCACCGCCACGCTTACTTATATCGCGCGCTCATAGCTCAGCTGGATAGAGCACTTGGCTACGAACTAAGGGGTCGGGAGTTCGAATCTCTCTGAGCGCACCAAGTAAGTTAAGCAGAAAAACGTATTGCCAACCTAGGCACACAAGTTACGCGCTCATAGCTCAGCTGGATAGAGCACTTGGCTACGAACTAAGGGGTCGGGAGTTCGAATCTCTCTGAGCGCACCAACTTGAACAATCAACCGCTTTCATAGCGGTTTTTTTGTGCCTGAAATTTGGGAACATCTTTCTCGGTATTTGCTGTGTACTTTTCATCAGGATGAAATGGAGCTTGTCGCCACATTGAATGCAGCGTCAAAGTCCGGATGGTATTAATTGTTTTTAGCTCTAAATGTGCAGAAATTCTCACAGAAAACTGTCAATACTGCTGTATCGTTTAATTACTATACATTCAGTTGTGCTTTTATTAAAAAACACTTAACAAGCCTTAAAAAAACCGTATAATGCACCCCATCAAGACGTCGCGCTCATAGCTCAGCTGGATAGAGCACTTGGCTACGAACTAAGGGGTCGGGAGTTCGAATCTCTCTGAGCGCACCAATCTTGATAAGAATTCTGAAAAAACCGCACATTGATGCGGTTTTTTTACGTCTGTGATATTTAAAGCTTTTTCATATAAAAAACCAATAACTACCGATTCGTTGATTATCTTAATTTTTGCTGCACCTTGAGTGCATAGACGGTATTGCCACCCACCGCAGGTAATACATCGTGATAGGGCAGACTGCGCATGGCCCTTAATAAAAACGGTGCCTGATCATGAATCTTCATGCTGCTGGTGATTTGGAACAGATTACCTTGTGATTGCGGCAATAGCTTCATGCCGCCTTTGACAAACTTTAAGTCGCCACCATTGGCATTGAACTGATTCTGCAAGGGATCGGGCTGGTAAAAACGCATCTTGAAGTTAAATGGAATCTGAATCACGCCTAAGCCCACTGAAACTTTATAGTTGGCATCTACACTTTGGGTATTGATCGGGTTAAGTTCGACTTTCTTGATCTGGCGCGGGAAAAGCTGTTGACTGGCTTGTGCAGCCAACCACGGTCGTAGCTTGTCTACCGAATGCGGAAAGTATTGATAGGTGCTGCTAAATCTCAAATTTTCTGACGCTTTTCCTTCTTTGACCTGATAGCTGGGCAAAATAAAACTGACCGGTTGGCCGGATTTTTGACTAAGCTGGGCAATCTTCTGTAGCTGTTGTGAATTAAATTTCAGTTGTGGAGTCGGGGCGGTGAGTGTTGTGGCATGACTGGTTTTAAAGCGCTGTTGCAATGCTTCGAGTAGAAATGCGTTAGTACCGGGAGGAATGCCAAGTTTGGCTTCAGGCAGGGCATTGAGAATTTTACTAAATAGAAAACCTTTGGGCTGGTTCAGGTCGCCCCACTGGGTCACTGTCACCAGAGTTCTGTGCGGATCAAGCGCGAACCATTCCAGTTTTCCCGCGCCATAAGGAATGGGTGCATCAATAATTAAAGTGCTGATGCTGTTATTGCCCAGATGATGCTGCATCACCACGGTTTCTTTGAAGTTCAATATCGGAATTGGTGTGGGGATATGCACCTGATATTTGACCTGCTGAATCGAGCCTTGCTGTTCTAGAATCTTGGCCGACTTTAAAGTCGGAAACAGGCCAACATAATCCGGATAATGCTGTAGCAATTTCTCGACCTGTGTTTCAGCCACAGGCAAAACCACGGCGGCACTATAAAATTGTGCCTTGCTGGTGGCCTTACTGTTTAAGGTAGGAAGCTGGGTTTTAGTCACCGGATGCGCATAAATCAGAATCCTTTCGCCTGTCAATTCTGCCAATTGTTGGGCATTGCCCGGATAAGCACTCAGGCTACTGGGTAATTCTGCATCCAAGGGAATGATCTTGGCCAGTGATAGAGTAGACAGACCCGAACAGATACCGATTGCAATACATTGCTTGAATCCTTTCATTCAACATCCTGTTGCATATTTTTTGTTTTAATTGCTGTTTATTTAAAACTAAATACACGTTTTTCCAAAGCAAAGTTATGTAATTGATGCGTCAGGCCATAAGCATTGTGCATATTTTGCTATAGTATTGGGCAAGATTTTATTTTTTTGATGTGATGCTATGACTGAGTCAGCACCGACTTTATCGACCCGTTATTTTCTGACTTTAGAAGAATCTCAGGATGGTTTTGCCTTGGCGACTTTTGGCAAAAAGCAGATTTCACGTTTTCTGACGCCTCTGGTCAGTATCGGGATTATCCTTTGGGGCTTTTCGATGGGCTTTGACGGGGTAGGACGCTATTACGTGGCTTTGGGGGCATTCTTCCTGATCCTGCAAGGCATCATGCGTTACTGGTTTCTGCCGATGATGTTTAAACGCCAGTTCGTCAAATATCAGTTTGGTAAGAGTGAACAAGGCCTTGATCTGTATCAGGACTATGCGGAGATTTTTAATAATGAGCGTAGCAAGCTGGTAGCGTATAGTGAAGTGCAGAATTTTGCTGCCGGCAAACTGACCTATATGCTGGAACTGAAAAACCGTACCGTCATCATTGTGCCAAAACGTGCCTTTAAAGATGCGACTGAGCAAAACATTTTTGAGAATGCATTTAAAAAATAATCCAGAGATCGATATAAAGACAAATAAAGGAAAGTTTTGATCATGAGTACACGCCCATCCAAAATTGTCTGCGTTGGTCGCAGTTATGCCGATCATGCCAAAGAACTCGGAAATGCGATCCCTGATCGTCCGGTCTTATTTATTAAGCCACCGAGTGCCTTAGGCTCGCTTGATGCAGGGATTGAATGGAATCCGGAGTGGGGCAACTGCCACTATGAATGTGAACTCAGTTTGCGTATTGACCGGACTTTAAGCAAAGAAAATGATCCTGTAAAAGCACTGCAAGCGGTGGGTGCGGTGACTTTAGGTCTGGACTTGACCCTGCGTGACTTGCAGGATGAACTCAAGAAAAAAGGCCAGCCTTGGGAACGTGCCAAAGCCTTTGATGGTTCGTGTCTGTTGTCAGACTGGATTCCTGTGAATGATGTGGTCGCGGACTGGCAAGATGTGCATTACACTTTGGAGGTGAATGAAGAACTGCGTCAAAAAGGCGATACCGCTTTATTGATTTTTGATATCGCGACTTTACTGGCAGATATCAGCCAGGTATTCACTTTAGAAGAAGGTGATGTGGTGATGACGGGTACACCCGCAGGTGTGGCGGCATTGCATGCAGGCGATCAGTTAAAAATGACCCTGAAAGGCCAGTCTCAGGATTATATCTGGACGACTTGGGTTAAATAAGCTGAACGGTTTATTTTTTGATTGAAAGGACTGCGAACGCAGTCCTTTTTTATCGAGTTTTAAAATATTTACAGCGCTGGCAAAATAATAGAAAAGTATTGTTTTACCGCAGAGAAGATTATAGTGGGCACTTTAAAGCGGTCACAGGAGTAGGGGTGAAGCAACGTCAGGCGCTAGATACCAAAGCATCTGCCATCATGTTTGTATTATGTATGTTGTGGGGGCTACAACAGGTCGTGCTGAAATGGGCGGCCAGTGATATTTCAGTCTTGATGCAAATTGCCTTGCGTTCAGCCTTGTCTGCGATCATGGTGTATCCCCCTGATTCAGCAGAGCGTGCGCCGTCAGCTTTTGAGCACCCGCTATTTGCCTGCAGGATTGCTGGTCGGAATACTGTTCGCAACCGAATTTCATCTGATTGGGGAAGCACTACGCTATACCTCAGCTTCGCATACCATTGTTTTGCTTTATACTGCGCCGATTTTTGTCGCATTGGGTCTGTACTGGAAATTGCCGGCAGAGCGTTTGTCGCGTGTGCAATGGGGCGGTATCTTCGTGGCATTTAGCGGGATTGTGGTCAGTTTTTTACTCAGACCACAGACAAGCTCTACTTTACAAACCGATGCTTTGTGGGGAGATTTTCTGGCCTTACTCGGAGGTATATTCTGGGCAGCCACCACTTCAGTGTACGTCTGAGCCGACTGGCTGAAGCACCTGCCACCCAGACCTTATTCTATCAATTATTGATGGGCGGCATATTATTGCTACCCTTGGCCTTTTTTAGTGGGCAAGCAACCATTCAATGGACGACCCTGTCTATTTCCAGTCTGATCTTTCATACCGTGCTGATTTCCTTTGCCAGTTATTTGATCTGGTTCTGGATGCTGAAACATTATCTGGCTTCACGTTTGGGCGTATTTTCTTTTTTAACGCCTGTATTTGGCATGCTGTTTGGGGTGCTGATTCTGGATGAACAGATCGAACTGAATTTTATTGTTGGAACCTGTATGGTCATGCTGGGCGTGATTCTGGTGAGCTTGCAGGGATGGCAGAAAAAACCGAATACAACGAACAATCCTCAAGAGCAAACATGAACGTCTGGTCGATGAAACTGGCCACCTGGATTGGCCTGTCTTCCATTCTGATCTGGGCCAGTCTGGTGGCTGTGGTCAAATTGATTACCGAATCTACCAGTCCGGTGCAGGGGATTGCCCTGATTTACAGTTTTAGTAGTCTGGCGATTCTGGCATTGATTGGATTTCCTAAAATCAGGCAAATGTCCAAGTGCTATCTATTGGGGTGTGGGGCTTTGTTCGTTGCTTATGAAATTCTATTTCTTGTTGCAGTTGCCTGGTCGGATCACCGTGAACAGGTGATGCTGATTGCGATGATCAATTATCTCTGGCCACCCTTGATGATTGTCTTTTCGATATTTGCCCGGCAATTGCAGGCGCGTCTTTGGGTCATTCCAGGATTTTTGCTTGCTGTAGTCGGTCTGATGTTGGTGGTCAATCCTGAAATTACCAATCTATCGAAACTTATGCAGGTTTTAGCTGAAAATCCTTGGGCTTATGGCTTTGCTTTTATCGGTGCCTTGTTATGGCCATGTTATTGCATTCTGACCAGAAAATATGGTCGTGGACAAAATGGCGTACCGATTTTTTTTGTGGTCGCCGTCATTGCGTTATGGGGCTTACATCTGGGCTTGGATGAGCCTTTCAGGATGCCTTCATTGAAGCTCTGGCTGGGGATCGCCATAGTAGGCAGTCTGATCGGAATTGCTTATAGTAACTGGAATCAGAGCATGCAGTACGGCAATATCAAGGTACTGATTTTGGCCACCTATTTTATGCCAATTCTGTCTTCAGTTATGTCGATGCTGATTCTGGATATTCGGCCCGAGCTGAGTTTTTGGATTGGTACTGCTTTGGTGACCGCAGGTGCGATCGTCTGCTGGAAGTCTACGCAAACAACTTAAAAAAATCCTCTCAAGCGAGAGGATTTAGGATTATTTATTCCGGAACAATTCAGAAAGTGGAAAACTCAGCTTTTCTTCCAGATATTGATCGGTTTCCTGTAGTTTAGGCGAGAATTTCTGCATCCAGATTTCCTCGGTATGTGCCTCGGTGAAGTGATGCTTACGTGGCAATGGATAAGGAAGTTGCAGATAAAAGTCCCAAAAACTCACCTGATCCAGATCACGTACCAAGACATATTCATTGTCATCGGTACGTTTGATCAGATTTTGTTTTTCAAACATGCTCACATAGTTTGGCCAGCGACCAATTTCATCACGACCCAAAGCATCTAATGCTTCTGCTTCACTAATGCTCTCACCAGTTTTTTGCTTTTTATGAAACAGCTCTAATAGATCCAGCAGCATGATGATTGGGTGACGTTTATGATCCTGGCCAGATTCAAAGGCCGTCAGGGCATAACTGATCTCAACGCCGAGTAAGACAATATTCCAGGATAAATAAATCCACAGTAGAAAGATCGGCACAGCGGCGAATGCACCATAGACAATCTCATAACTGGTAAAGTTTGACATCACAAAACCGAACAGGTTTTTAAGCAGCTCAAACACCACTGCACTAAACAGGCCGGCAATAAATGCAGACTTGAGTGGCACACTGCGATTGGGGATGGTCCAGTTTAGAATGAAAAATCCGAGTACGGTCAGAGAAAAAGAAATGGCCCAGAGGACAAAAGCACCATTAAGTTCATACCCGGCAAAGTTATTGCTGAGGACACTCATGGAAGCCACGGTTGATGAAATGACGAAGGCACTACCCAGTAAAATCGGTCCCAGCGAAATGATAGTCCAGTAGCGCATAAACCCGATGATTCCACCTCGGGTCTGAGTCACTCGCCAAATTCGGTTAAAGGCCGTTTCGATACTGGTGAGCATCAATACGGTCGTAATAAATAAAAACAGGATACCAATCACGGTTAAATTACTGGATTTATCGGTAAAGGCATTCAGCGCTTTATCAAAGGCAATCGTGGTTTTGGGTAGAAAGTTACTGTAGATCAGCTGTTGCAATTGTTGTCGTGCAGGCTCTAAGGCTTTAATCGATGAAATAATAACCAAGAAAACCGTCAACATCGGCACGACTGCGAAAAGCGTAGTATAGGTCAGAGAACCGGCTTGCTCACGACAACGGTCTGCTTCAAAGCGTCGAAGTACGAATAAAATAAACTGAAACCAGTGTTTCTCATAAAAGGGTAACTTTTTTAAATACTCAACAATCATGTGCATCCAATCTCAATTTTTTTAATCATCATGAATTTTCATCCATTAGCTTAACCAAAAAAGTTACAGAATATCGTATAGTTTTATTTTTTTAAGTAATGAATAAGAAGCCTCATGCAACCTTATGTTCTTGTTTTATATTACAGCAAATATGGCTCAACGAAAGAAATGGCACATCTGATAGCCAATGGCGTTGAATCGGCAGGAATGGCGGTAAAAATTCGGACTGTCCCGAATATTTCTAGCGTCGTAACCATAGCCGAGCCGAGTATCCCGGCAGAAGGGGATATTTATTGCAGTTTAGAGGATTTGGCCCAGTGTTCTGGCTTGGCCTTAGGTTCACCGACCCGTTTTGGCAATATGGCCTCAGAAATGAAATACTTTTGGGATCAGACCACCAGTCTATGGCTGAATGGCGCGTTGCATGGTAAGCCGGCTTGTGTCTTTACCGCATCGGGCTCCATGCATGGCGGACAGGAAAGTACCTTGTTGACTATGCTGCCACCATTATTCCACCACGGTATGATGATTATGGGGCTCAGTAATGCTACAGCTGCCTTGTCCAATACCAAGACTGGCGGTACGCCGTACGGTGCCAGTCATGTCAGTGGCCCACGGCATGATCAGGGTTTAAGCCCAGATGAAAAAGTTTTGTGCGAAGTACAGGGCAAACGACTGGCTGAAGTGGCTTTAAAACTCAATCAGTCTTAAGCATTAACTCACAAGGAAATGAAGAACTCACTCACTTCATTTCCTTCATGATATTAATCTTCTTTTTGATCTTTTTGATCTTTTTGATCTTTTTGATCTTTTTGATCTTTTTGATCTTTTTGATCTTTTTGATCTTTTTGATCTTTTTGATCTTTTTGATCTTTTTGATCTTTTTGATCTTTTTGAATAAATCTATGTTTGCATTTTAAACATTGATAATCCAAGAATAAATTACGGTCGACGGAAATCCCGGCTTTTTTGCCGAGGAAATTTCCTATTACGCCACCGGTAATGCCAACACTGATTGCCCCGACAAAAGTACCCACTGTCCCACCTAAAATTACACCTAAGGGGCCAGCAACAGTACCAATCGCTGCGCCAACGGATGCGCCAGAAGCAGCACCACCGACTGTACCCGCAGTAGCACCTGCCGAGCTCATGAGAATGCCACCAATTTTCTTTAAATTCTGTTCGTGATCACGCTGTTCGATGTCAGTGGAACCACATTTAGGACATTGCATAGGTTTTTCCATCAAGGATTGGTATTCACTTGTTTTAAGTTTATGGAGGAGATGCAATTTTCTCTAGATCAGCAGCTCTTCATAATATGCTGCAACAGCATATATACATGCTGAATCCTGAGGTCAGGAGCATTTCCTACCTTCCTGATTCTAGTTGAATTAACGCTCAAACATTGTATTTCAGCTGTAAATATATTTATTTTTATCTGCGTGAGTCATTTTTGAATTATTTCGATCATGCAGGACACTATAAGATTTTGGAGGTTTTTCTTCCTCAGTACTCTATCTATACACAGGCCTGATTGGCCATTTCTTTATATTCAAAGCAGCTGACGGTTTGCTGGCTGCTCTCAAAAGCTTGCAAACAGAAAGGATTCATTAAAGCTATTTGGCATTTTTTATCAAAAAAACAGCTTAAAATCGGCATTTTTTTATAAGTGGTTTTCATTCTCATTGATTAATTGTATTTTTAATAAAGTGTGATATTTATTATTATTAATGAGAAGTTCTAATAAAATAAAAATTTACAGATTTTTAAAATTAAAATAAATAATAATTTGGGTCGTGATTAGATAATTTATTTATTATTGATAAGATAAAAAATATATTATTTTAATCAAGTTTTTTAGATGATTATTATATTCATATATTTTCGATATAATGATTTCTTACAAATCACAAAATATAACAAAAATAATTATTATAAATAAAAACAAATATATGGGTTTTTTAATCAATATAAATAAATATGTGAATAATGCTGGGTTCTACTTTTCATTTTTTTATGTGATTTAATATTTTTCAGATAAATTTAATCTTACTCAACCCAAGAATTAAATAAATATCTTAGATCAGAGGATATTAAGATTATGAGAATATTAGTCATCAATCTGGGTTTATTATGTTTTTGTTTTTTAAACAATGCTTATGCCACATCTGATGAGTGGACGCAGCGTTGGAAATCATCAAGTGCCCGCTCCAATGAAAATCTAGTTCAAGCCAATCTGATCGAGCTCAAGGAGTCCGATTATTATTCTGGATTAGGTAGAACCACTATTTACAGTACCTCAACCACCTCTATAGGTACCGTAAATACACCCACAAACAATATCAATGTCGAAGGTTCAGACAACAACATCGATATTTCGAGTGAATTACTCAATGAAGCACCTGTTAATTCAAATACCAATCAAAACGCTCAGCGCTGTCCTAATTTAAGTACTCAATCAGGAGAGTCGCTATGCTGAATTTCTCCTTAACCCGAAAATATATATTTTCTCTGAGTATTCCTGTTTTTTTTAGCTCGCTTCTAACAGGCTGTACAGGTTTAGCTCCCTCAAACAAGAAAGCAGTTAGTCTGGTGCAAGGACCACCCATTACCGATATTTTTACCCCTTTTGATATGGCGCTCTCCTGCCTTAAAGGGCAACTACGTAGCGATGTGAGTTTCTCTGTTGGCGCGATTCTGGATCAAACCGGTAAAGACGTAGTCACCAATGGCGGAAGTGGCAAAATGGTGACCCAGGGTGCGGGAGATATGGTGCAGTCTGCCTTGTTTCAGGCGGGCGTCAGTTTAATGAACCGACGTGATCCCCGGATTATCGAAAGTGAAGCCAAGTGGGGGATTCGTGATCCAAGGCAAATTCAGGCCTCCGATTATTATGTCACCGGCAGTATTAACAGTCTGGATTTTATTCCGGGTGGGGGTTTTGACATGCAAATTGCCGGAGTCGGCCCGAATTACAGTCAAACCCGTATTATGGTCGGTTTGGATTTATCTCTGACCGATACCCGCAGCAGTAAAGTGGTGGGTAATGTTTCCTTGCAAAAGCAGATTGCTGCACAGGATTATGGTCTGAGTGCGGGCAGGTTCGCGGGTCGTACACTGTTAAATATTCAAATTGGCAAGGGAGAACGAGAGGCGACTAATTTTGCCTTACGCCAAATGTTGAACCTGGCCACTTTTGAATTACTCAGTCAGGTCGTGCCACCGGCAGTGTTTGCAAGTTGCCGTGCGGAAATTCCACCTGAATTTGGTCGCTTAGATCTCACTCGCAGTTCTGTTGCCTTGCATAAATATAAGAAAAATCAGCAACAAATCAGTACCGATTCCAGCAACCCTGTTCAGGAATCGGCCTCACGTCAGGCAGATTCATCCAATGAAAAAAACAAGTCGACCAATTCACCCAGCAAAGATACCAAGCCGCCTAAGCAGAAAGAATCTGAGGTGATTCAGAATCCTGAAGCCGAGCCTGAAATGAGCAAACAGGAACTGATTAAATATATTAGTAAGACTAAGCGCCCATCTCCGACAAGCAAAATAAATGACAAAAAAGATGTTCAAGAACAAGCCAACAAAGAACAAGCTGAGGAGAAGTCATCCAGTTTATGGGATGCCAATCCAGAGGTAGTGGAGAATTACTGGTCAAATATTCAACGTGATTAAAAGATTTGAAAATGGGCTCGCTCCCATTGTCAGAAGAAGTACTTAGCGAGAGGTACTTTAAAATAACAGTAGGAAGAACAATGATGAAAAACACGATCAAAACAGTCGCATTATCCGTCGCCTTTCTGTCTAGTGCGGGGATGGCATATGCTCAAGAAACCAATGTGGAAGTAGATACCGGTTTACAAGCTACTCTGGATTCTATTTCTCAGCAGGTTGAAAATGGTTCTGCGCTGAATCTGGCAGTGAATACAGGTGATGTTGATGCAAGCGTTGATTTAGAAGCACTTGCAGGAGCAGTAAGAGAAGTACCAGATGCGATTAGTTCAATTGAAGGGACAATTGAAACTACTGCAATTGGTGCAGCGAACACAGGTAGTATCACGATTGAGCAAGGCAGCTTCAATCAGGTGATATCAGACGTATCAGATGAAACATATGACTATGATTTCAGTCAAGTCACCAGTGCAACGAATAATTCTGAAACCTTAGAAGAGTTATCCGAGGTTGCGGATAGTTCAGATCTATCGGAAGTTGTAAGTTCATCACTGTCTACCAACTATAGTGAGCAGATCAATGAAACTTTAAGCAATTATAGTGTAGCGAACATTGCCTATAATGCGGGTACCATTGATGCCTCTGTCAATGCGATTGCAGAAGGAACTCAAACTGCTATTAACAATAGCATCACAACTACCGCTATCGGTGCTGTAAATAGCGGCAGTATTACTGTGACGGTTAAATAAACTCTTGTTCAAGGTGAACAGAGGTCTAATTATTTGCAGATAGTTAGACCTCTTTATCTTATAATAAAATTGCTATAACTGGTTGTTTATTCATCGGATAGAAAAATTATTTATTTTATGACACGATCTATTTTAGAGGTTTAATCACTTCGAATTTAAAAGTAAGCCATTCATCTAGGATCAAGTCAGGAATCATGAATAACACATTAGATTGAACTAGAGTCGAGCTTTGAATATTTTTAATTTATTTCATCAGATAGACAAAATAAAAAAGAGCGCATAAGCGCTCTTTTAAAATTGATTGTCGAGCTTAGTCGCGAACAAATTCAACTGTGCCATTTGCCAAAGATTTTACGCGTGCCAGTGACTCCACACGGTAGCCTTTTTCAAGCAGCAAGTCGCGACCAGGCTGGAATGATTTTTCAATCACAATACCAATACCGACCACTTCTGCATTGGCCTGATGAATCAGATCGGCCAGACCCAGCGCCGCCTGACCATTCGCCAGGAAGTCATCAATCACTAAAACCTTGTCGGTTGAGCTGATGTGTTTATTTGAAATTGCGATGGTGCTTTCAGTCTGTTTGGTAAATGAAAACACTTTAGAGCGGTATAAATCATCTTTCAGGGTCAAAGACTGGTATTTACGTGCAAAGATGACAGGTACACCAAGTTCTAAACCTGCCATCACTGCAGGTGCAATACCTGATGCTTCAATCGTAATAATTTTGGTGATACCAGCATCCTTAAACAGACGCGCAAATTCTTGACCAATTAATTGCATCATGACTGGGTCAATCTGGTGGTTTAAGAAAGAATCCACTTTCAAAACTTCTTCAGAGAGAACGATGCCTTCGGCCAAGATTTTCTGTTCTAGTGCATGCACGGGAGAATCCTCAAGAGCAGGTGCTTTTTCAAGCAAAAGCGTATTGTAAAAAGCACCCGGAAAAAATCAAGTGAAATTCGCCAAAATCTTAGTTGCTTGCACCTTTATAGTCAGTTAATAGCAAACCATAAGAGGTTTTCTTGTCTACATGCGAAACCTTGACTGGCAGATAGTCAAGTTTCGGTGCCAGCCAGAAGATGGTTTCACGACCCGGCTTGCTATGCTTCATCACCACCTTGATGGTATTAAACGAACCATATTTGGTACTGACCGTTTCTGTACCTTGCTTAACAAACTTACGGCCTTCGACCTCTTTGGCATCAGCAAGATAATAATTCGATTTTAAGCCACCATTTTTCAGATCTTCACGAATTTGTAATTCCGCATTCAGTTCATCCAGAACATCGGCTCTCCAGGCAAAAGAACGCTTTTCATCATCTTTTCTGGTATTGATGGTTTTGCTGGAAGGATTAAAGTTAATACTCATGGTGTTGTTATGCACCAGGATTTTACTGCTACGACTGAAACTGCTGGAGCCAATCTTGCCGTTATTAAAGGTGAAACGGCTGGTTTCAGTTGCTGAAGCAATACCACCGGCTTTTGCAGCAAAGACGTAAGTCCAGTTATTGCCAGATTTACTCAGAGTACGGGTGGCAGAACCCATATTCTTGCCATTATAGCTAAATTGATAATTGGCTTGGAAAGGCGTCATGGCAAAAGCCTGGCTAGAAATACCAGTCAACAGTATTGCACCGCTTAGACCTGTGGTCATCGCTAAAGTCTTAAATACAGTCTTCACCATTAGTCATTTTCCTATATTGGTTAAACGGGCAAAATATCTTACTTGTTGTAGCTTTTATTCTTTAGGCAAAATATGGAAATTTAAGGGATATTTCTAGCAAAAATGTATCTTTCATGTAGTTTTTTTCAACAAAAGTTCAAAAAACGGGATTGAATAGTATTCAAGACGGATCTTTCTGTTTGATCGGGGTCACTAGGTTATCGTCCATTTCGTCTTCATTCCAATTTTCCTCTCTGTCTTGAGAAAGTTTTCTAAACAGGGCTGCCAGATTCACATTACCAATCACCACCAGTTCAGCTTCGCGAAGCACTGCATGATTCACATGAACTTTTCCTAGAGTGTCAATAATCGAACGGTTTTTGCCTAACCAGCGGTTCAAGTCCAGATACAGCAAGTCATCAATGACTTTAATAACGCCAAGTTTTTCCAGAATCATGCCCAATGGATCTTTGTTCAAGATGCGTTGATAGAAGAACAGGGCAAAACGCACCCCAAGCTTATACAACAGATTTGGATATTTGGCGTCAATAAGCTGTGTATCACTGATTTGCTCGAATACAATCAGCTGGGTGGTCTTATTCAGTTCCATCTGAACCAGCTTCAAGTCTACCGACAAAGTGATATTCAGGCCTTTATAGTCTAGTGTCGCGTAGAGACGCAGCCAGTCTTCATGCAGGTCTGCGTGTAAGTCTTTCAGTGCATCGACATTGTCGGTGACAAAGCGTTGAAAAGTTGCATTTAAGAAGACTTGCGATAAAGGGAATTCACGCTCATCCTCAATAAATCCTTCCGCCCTCTGATACACTTGGCGGATTCGGTTGGAAATATTGGAAATTAGCGTTTGCATATTGAAGCATCCTAGCAACTTTATTTTTGACTCGAAGTGTATCTTGTCGAATTGTATGAAAAATACAAGTATTCAAGCTTGAAGTTTAGCAAAATAAATAGCACCATTTTTATAGTTTTAGTTATGTAACGTTGAAGATTTGATGGATTTGGCACTTTTAAAATAGAAATGCCCAATTTGTTTGTTTTTAATCTTTAAAATACTTTTTTGGGGAACTGAACTCAGGACTGAGTTTGGGTAATGTGATAAACAATGATATTAATGCCTCTGGTCAGAACCTGGTGGAAAGATCCAGTGTTTAGCAGTGCCGTGCTCACCGCAGGCATTCTGCATTTGATCGTATTGACACTGGAATTTGGTATGCCGCAAGATCGGGAGACCAGCACCAAAGAAATTGCAGTCAGCTTGCGACAAACAGATGAAAAAATTGAACACGCTGATTTTCTGGCCCAGACAGACCAGCAAGGGTCTGGCAAGTTTCGAGAAGCGCATCGGATGTCGAGTGATATGCCATCTCCTTTGTTAGAGCAGAAGGCAGGGGAAGAACAACAAGAAAGTCCGGATCTGCTGCAACAGAAACAGGAACTCAGTTTTGAAGAAAAAGTGCTGATGACCACCTTGAGCTGGCAAAAACAGGCAGAAGAAAATCAGCGTAAAAAAATGCAGGAGCAGTTACAAAGCCAGTTTCAGGCCAAAGCAGCCATGGTGGCCAGTCTGGAAGCGCAATATTTACAGCGTCAGCAAAATTTTAGTCGTCAGCAAAAAATTAAAACTGTGGATGGTATTCAATCCAAGCAGGATGTCTCCGCAGCCTATCTGGAAAAGTTCCGTCAGAAAGTAGAGTTTTATGGCAATCAGTATTATCCGGAAGCTGCCAAGCAGCAGAATCTGGCAGGTGAAGTTCGTCTGATGGTGATCCTGAATCAGAATGGAGGGATTCGTGCCATCCGATTAATTGACAGTTCAGGACATGCCATGCTGGATGAGGCTGCGAAATCTTCTGTACGTAAAGCGGCGCCATTTGGTGCGTTTGATGCCAAAATGAAGGAAATTTCTGAATTGCGGATTATCCGAACCTGGCGTTTTGATCCGGCTGAAGCAGAGTTTGAAGTACGTTAATTCATTCTAGTTCTCTTTCCCTTTGGGAGAGAGTTAGAGAGGGGTTTTAACAGGTATTAGAACCTCTCCCTTGCGAACTCAGAATATATTCTGAGGATTCTCATCTCCTAGAGGAAGAGCGAATATAAAGCATTAAAAAAGCGAGCCTCAGCTCGCTTCCTTCATTTTCTTTTAAATCTTAATCTCGTTCCAGATAAGGATTTTCAAAACCCAGCTTGGCCAGAATTTCAATTTCAATGCCTTCCATTTCTTCCGCATCTTCATCTGATGTTTCATGATCATAACCCATTAAATGCAAGGTGCCATGCACCAGCATATGGGTGAAATGCGTCAACGGCGCTTTTTGCTGCTCAAGCGCTTCAGCAAGTACCACAGGAATACAGATCACCAGATCGCCAATGGGAAAGGCATCCAGAAATTGCGCCATTTCATCTGGAAGATCGCTCGGAAAAGACAGGACATTGGTCGATTTGTCTTTGCCGCGATATTCCAGATTCAGTTTATGACTTTCATCATGATCGACACAGGCAATTCCAATTTCGCAATTACTTTGCGTACCGATATGACCTAAAGTGGTTTCGACTACTTTTTTAATAGAGGCACGTTTTAGTACCAGTTCAGGTGACTGAAAATCCTGCTGTAAGGAAAGACTAAGTTTCAACACAAATCCTTAAATTGAAAGCTTAATGCTGTGCATCTGCGGCAGCATTATTTTCAGCGATCAAGGCGTCCTGACGTGCTTTACGTTCGGCACGTGCTTCTGCACTTAAACGCTGCTGATCACTGTCCCAGCCTTCATAGGCTTCAACAATTTTCTGTACCAGTTGATGACGAACCACATCACGCGAATGAAAACGGGTGATATGAATTTCAGGGATTTTATCAATCACACGCAGGGCATGTGAAAGACCAGACTGTTGGCCGCGCGGTAAATCCACCTGCGTCACGTCACCAGTAATGACCGCTCGTGAACCAAAACCTAAACGGGTCAGGAACATTTTCATCTGTTCTGGGGTGGTGTTCTGTGCCTCATCCAGAATGACGAAAGAATGATTCAAGGTACGGCCACGCATATAAGCGAGTGGCGCCACCTCAATCACTTGACGTTCAATCAGCTTGGCCACTTTTTCAAAGCCGAGCATTTCATACAAAGCATCATACAATGGACGCAAATAAGGATCGATTTTCTGGCTTAAATCCCCTGGCAAGAAACCCAGTTTTTCACCGGCTTCGACCGCAGGACGCACCAGTAAAATGCGCTGGATTTCATTGCGTTCCAGCATGTCCACAGCAGCAGCGACAGCCAGATAGGTTTTACCGGTTCCGGCAGGACCTATACCAAAAGAAATATCACTTTGCAGAATACGCTGTACATAACGTTTCTGGTTGGCACCACGCGGATTGATCCGGCCTTTACGGGTTTGTAACCAGACATTGTCCAGGCCGGTATGTTCTTGGTCTTCTAGATCTTGCTGGAGTTCACGGTCAGTCTGACTGCCCTGAATCATTAGGTGCAGGGTATCTGCGCTGATCTGCTGGCTCTGTTCAGATTCTTCGTGTAGACGTTGCAAGAGCATTTCGGCTCTTTCAACGGCATCGATTCCACCATCCACAATAAAACTCTCTCCGCGATGGGAGATTTTGACATCTAAACGTTGTTCAATTTGCTTCAAATGACCGTTATAAGCACCTAACATCGCTTGGATACGGTCCATTGAAATCCCAGGAAAAGCTACTGTACGTCGAATCGCTGCAGTCAAAGAGTATTCCTTATGAAGTGTACGTTATATGCTCTACATTACGCCACGTCAGGCTCAAGATTCAAGAGTTCACCATAAACTAAATTCAAAGTTTTAATTTCGGTCACTTCGATCTCGGCAAAGCGACCTACCCAGGCAGGATCACCAATAAAGTTGACATAACGGGTGTTGTCCGCCGTACCCACCAGAATATTCGGATCTTTATCAGAGACTTTCTCGATCAGTACCCGCTGGATGCTACCGAGCATGGCATCCGTTTTGTCAATACTCGAGCGTTTAATCCATTGCTGAACTTTGGCCAGACGTTCTTTTTTGACATCTTCCGGAATGGTATCTTCCAGTTCTGCGGCAGGCGTACCCGGACGTTTTGAATAGATAAAACTATAAGAATGATCGAAATCCAGATCCTGAATAAACTGATAGGTCTCTGCAAAGTTCTCATCGGTTTCACCCGGGAAGCCAATGATAAAGTCTGAAGATAAATGCATATCGGGACGAACTGAGCGTAACTTTTTAATCTTCTCGATATAGACATCGATGGTATGGTTACGTTTCATGGCCTGAAGCACATCATTCGAGCCACTTTGTACCGGCAAATGCAGATGCGAAACCATTTGTGGCAGGTCACGATAACACTGGATCAGGTCATCATTAAATTCGAGTGGATGCGAAGTGGTATAACGAATCCGGCCAATGCCCGGAATATCCGCGACTAAACGCAACAGATCGGCAAAAGTACAGATATTGCCTTCAAAGGTTTCACCACGATAGCCATTGACGTTTTGACCCAGCAGGGAAATTTCACGCACGCCTTTTTCTGCCAGACCCGCAATTTCAGCCAATACATCATCCAGTGGGCGAGACACTTCTTCACCACGGGTATAAGGCACCACGCAGAACGAACAATATTTTGAACAGCCTTCCATGATCGAAACAAAGGCTTTATAGCCCTCAACACGCGGTTCAGGCAGAAAGTCGAATTTTTCGATATCCGGGAAGGAGATATCTACCAGTTTGATTTTTTCTTTTTTCGGTTTTTCGATCTGGTCAAAATGCTGATCCAGCATTTGTGGCAAGCGGTGCAGGGTTTGCGGGCCAAAAATCATGTCGACATAATTGGCACGTTTCTGGATGTTGTCGCCTTCCTGAGACGCCACACAGCCGCCAACCCCGATAATCAGATCCGGATTCTTGTCTTTCAGTTTGCGCCAGCGACCCAGCTCGGAAAACACTTTTTCTTGGGCTTTTTCACGGATCGAGCAGGTATTCATCAGCAGAATATCGGCATCTTTAGGATCGTTGGTCAGCACATAGCCATGAGAATCGCCTAACAGGTCTGCCATACGGTGACTGTCGTACTCATTCATCTGACACCCTTGCGTTTCGATATACAGTTTTTTTACTGCAATCTCATGGACAGGGGTGTGCGCTGGCTGGGTAACAGTGTTTTCTGAGGCAGCTGGGGCACCATTCGGAATGAAGGTTTGAACCGTCATGTAGGCTCCTACAAGGTAATACGTTGAAAGAGTGAACGAACAGCCTGATTGACGCATCAAACAGGTGAATAACAATTCAATTCACGGACTGAAATATGGGAAGGCGCATATTTTAGCAGGAAAGTCGCTTAAACTTATAGCTTAAATTAAACGTGGAAAAATATTGATTTATGGGTAAAAATTGTCTGTAGATTAATATTGCTTAATCATAAGGTTACATAACTGAACAATACAGTTGCTTATAATATTTCAACAAAGCTCTTATGATAAGCAACATAGGCTAGGCACAGAATCGATGAGAGAAGGCAAAGGGATGTTGAAACACACTGAAAATATGTATAAATATTATAAATTAATTACGTTAAGTGTGGCGTGTATCGGTTCAGCAAGTACATATGCAGCTGAAGAGCAATTTAACGATGCCTTACGTGCGGCCAATTCAGGTAATACTGAATTATTACAACAATATCGCCTGTCCATGCAGAATGATGCTTTAGGCTATTATCCGGAATACTGGATTTTAAACCAGAATCTTGCCTTGCAACCTGCCAGCCAAATTGTCAGTTTTGCTCAGCGCTACCCGCAATCTGCGATGGCTGAAAAGCTGGCAGCGGACTATGTCGAAGAAAAAGTCAAAATGGCAGATTTCACCACGGCTCAACCGGTATTGCCTTATGTGACCAATGCTGATCCAGCTGAAGCCTGTGCCGTAGCACAAGTTCGTGCCAAAGCCGGTGATGAGCTGGTTTATGCCGAGTTTAAAGAGGTCTGGCTAACCACCAATAGCCAACCGGATTCTTGTACTGGACTTGGTCGAATGATGCTTTCTAGCCCTTTAATGACGGCAGAAGACCGCCAACAGCGACTTTGGGTACAATTGCGTGCCGGTCAGTCAGGTCAGGCTATTGCCACTGCGCAAGGAATCGGTCTGAATCTGTCTTTAGCACAACTCAATTCGATTCAGGCCAATCCAACCAATTATTTATGGTCTGCACCGAAAAACAGTGCGGCAGAACATGCTTATCTGATTTATGCACTGGGACGTCTGGCAGATAGTGATCTGGACTCGGCGTTATCCATTGTGAAACGGACTGCTGAAGGCACACCGGTACAAGTACAACGTGCCTTATACCGAGCTGTGGGGTATGTCGGTGGAACCACAGTCATGAAGAACAACTTTAACCGGGAAGTGTTAAATGCCTTTGATGCCAGTTATGGTCTGCCATTTAGTCCGGAAGAAGCTGAGATTTATGCGCGTCAGGCCATCCGTTTTAGTGCGTGGGAAAGCCTAATCCGTGCGATTGATGCCATGAGCGTCAATCAGAAACAGGAAGATCGCTGGCAATATTGGCTGGCCCGTGCCAGTGAGCAGCGTGCAGATCGTAGTTCAAAGAAAACTGCAGAGAGTATTTATCGTACATTGGCCGCCGGGGATGATTATCACAATCTTCTGGCACGCGACAAGTTGGGACAGCTGACTGCGAGCACACCCAATCCAATTCAGCCATCGAATCAGGCCATGCAACGTTTGAATCAGGATATTCATTTCCGTCGTGCGTTCACGCTACGTAATATCAGTGCACCGAATAACTACATTAACCGTGAATGGAACTGGGCAGTGCGTCAGGCCTATCTGAAGAAAGATGATGAGCTGTTGCTGGCCGCAGCAAAGCGTGCCATGGACATGGGTTGGCATGATCGGGCCATTTATGCAGCTGACCGCACCGTGAACAAACATAACTACAATTATCGTTATCCAATGCCGCACCAGAATTACGTGGTCAGTCATAGCCGCAATGCCGGGATCGATCCGGCTTGGGCTTATGGCTTGATGCGTCAGGAAAGCCGTTTCAATACCGTGGCACGTTCACATGTGGGTGCCGGTGGCCTGATGCAAATCATGCCAGATACTGCCAAGCTGGTGGCGCGTCAAATGGGTGAGGCTTATAATCCGGCAGCTTTGACCGATATGAATACCAATATCCGTTATGGCACCTTTTATTTATCGACCATTCAGCGTCAGCTCAGCAACAGCCCAGTCTTGGCAACCGCAGGCTATAATGCCGGACCAAACCGTGCCCGCCGTTGGCAGCCGGAATTTCAGGGCATGGCAGCAGATCAATATACTGAAAGTATTCCTTTACTTGAAACTCGGGATTATGTGAAACATGTCATGACCAATGCCACACATTACGGTCTCTTGTTAGGACAGGGTGCACAGTCCGTGGGTAAGCGTATGCAACTGATACCATTACGTAATACACAATAAAATTAAAATTATTGGGGATGGTGATTTATTCATGAAAATAATGAAGGATCGTCGAGTTTGGGGGAAATGGGCAGCGCTTGTGTTTTTGGGCAGCAGTCCGGCAGCATTCGCCATGCCGACAGACTATGTTATGGATGTAGAAATGGTGCCGGCTTTGTGTAGCCTGTACCCTGAATATGCAAAGAAACGAAAATGTCTAGAAGGTTATTCCTTGAATATTTCCGGCTTATATCCTCAGGCTACGTCAGAAAACTGTACCACCAATAGCTCTGCGAAACTTTCACCGCTTCAGTCCAAGGTAGTGGCCAGAGTCATGCCAGATGAAAATACCCGGACCATTTTGTGGCGCAACATCGGCGGCTGTGTTCCAATGAATGCCAGCCAATATTTCCGGACGATTATCAATTATGCAGACCGGCTTAAAGTGCCGGCAGAGCTGACTGAACAGGAAAATATCACCATATCAGTCGATGCGCTGCGTGTGAAATTTGTGAGAATTAATCCGCAATTACCCGCCAATGCTTTGAGATTTAATTGCCAGCTTACTCAAGCTAGCAGCGTGTTGACCTCGATCAAAGTCTGTTATCACAAAAATGGCAATTATAAATCCTGTCCTGCCAACATTATTAATACATGCCCAAAAACTGTCACAATAAAAGGAACATACTGAGCTTTTTTGCCGGTTTAATTTATATTTCCTATCAGACTTTAGATGAAATCCGTCCTCTTTTATATGCATCCGGCAAAGGATTGGAGTACAATCTTTCGCGTTTACGATTATTAGATTAAATACTAACTATTTAATCGCGTTGAATATCCTCAATTGGAGATAATTAGATGAAGCAAGCAGTTCGTGTTGCCGTTACTGGCGCTGCAGGTCAAATTGGTTACAGCCTATTATTCCGTATCGCAAGCGGCGAAATGCTAGGTAAAGATCAACCAGTGATTTTGCAATTGCTCGAAGTTCCTTTTGAGAAAGCTCAGCAAGCGCTAAAAGGCGTAATGATGGAGCTTCAAGATTGTGCATTCCCGCTACTAGAAGACATGATCGGTACTGATGATCCTAAAGTTGCATTCAAAGATGCTGACTACGCGCTATTAGTTGGTTCACGTCCACGTGGTCCAGGTATGGAACGTGCTGATCTGCTTAAAGTGAACGGCGAAATCTTTATCGGTCAAGGCCGGGCACTTAACGAAGTTGCGAGCCGTGACGTTAAAGTTCTTGTTGTAGGTAACCCTGCGAACACGAATGCTTACATCGCGATGAAATCTGCTCCAGATCTTCCAGCGAAAAACTTCACTGCAATGTTACGTCTTGACCACAACCGTGCTGCATCTCAAATTGCTGCTAAAACCGGTAAAGCGGTTAAAGACATCAAAAATCTTACAGTTTGGGGCAACCACTCTCCAACAATGTATGCTGACTACCGTTTCGCTACAATTAATGGCGAAAGCGTTAAAGACATGATTAACGACCAAGATTGGAATACAAACACATTCCTTCCGACTGTTGGTAAGCGTGGCGCTGCCATCATTGAAGCGCGTGGTTTGTCTTCTGCTGCTTCTGCTGCAAACGCTGCAATCGATCATATGCGCGATTGGGCTCTTGGCACAAATGGCGAATGGGTAACCATGGGTATTCCTTCTGACGGTTCTTACGGTATTCCTGAAGGCGTTATGTTCGGTTTCCCTGTAACGACTGAGAACGGTGAATACAAAATCGTTCAAGGTCTAGAAATCGACGAGTTCAGCCGTGAGCGTATCAATGTTACATTGAACGAACTTGAAGAAGAGCGCGCAGCGATTGCTGACATGCTTAAATAATTTGATCGTTTAGATTAAGTTGAAAGAGCACTCCATTCGGGGTGCTTTTTTTATATCTCTATTTTTTTGATGAACAAAAAATAACATGCTGTGATGCAGCAGCAACTGAATCTTGCTTAGGCTTGGACTAAGCTAAAAAACATAAATAATCCAATAAAAGGCGAGGTGAAGAAGATGTTTGATCAACACCCAACGTTAGAAATGTTTTTTCAGCAACTTGGATTGGACTCGAGTCCCGAGGCGATTGATGAGTTTATTAAGACCCATCAAATTGGCCTGGACGTGCCTTTGCACAAGGCGCCGTTCTGGTCGAAATCCCAGCATGATTTCCTGATTGGTCAGTGGAAAAAAGATGATGAGTGGGCAATTTTAGTTGATGTCCTGAATGAACAATTACATAGCGAAGCCCAAGGTTCTGGGTCATGTGATTTATAAATGAGTATTTAAGGATTTATGCCAGTTCTTATTTTAGGGATGGTAAAGGTCTTATTTTTAGTTTAGAGCATATAACAGGAGCAAGTGGATCATGTTCGAACAACAGCCAACTTTAGAATTATTATTTGAACAATTGGGTTTGCCTGCTGATGAAGCCGCAATTAATGAATTCACCCATACCCATCAGTTGCCATCTGAAGTCGCTTTACCGGATGCCGAATTCTGGAGTGAGGGCCAAAGTGCATTCTTACGCGAGCACTGGCATCAAGATGATGAATGGATTGTGATTATTGATAAACTGAACCAGCTGTTACATGTCGAAAGTGACAAGCAAGGTGTTTAAATTATAGTCTACAAAAAGAAACAACAAACCTAGTCAAATGACTAGGTTTTTTTTTGTCTTATCTTATAAGTTAGATCTATAAATAATTACAATTTATCTGATATAAGGAGGGCGACATGCTCATGAAGAACCAACCATCCTTAGAAATGTTATTTTCTCAACTCGGTCTGGCCAATAGCGCTGCTGCCATTGAGTTGTATATCCGGACTCATCAACTTCCAGCAGGCCTGTCCTTGCATGAGGCACCATTCTGGAATAAATCCCAGCGTTCATTATTGATTAGTCATCTGGTACAGGATGATGATTGGGCAATCTGGGTGGATGAGCTGAACCAGCAATTACACATGGATGCCTACAGACGTCAGCCTGCTTAACTGTGTTATATCTTGGTATTACTTAAAAAATGAAAGTGATGCTCAAAAGAAAACGCCTTAAATGAGGCGTTTTCTTTGACGCTGTTAAGCTTAATGCATTTTACTTTTTAATATTTTGATAAACCATTCCTGCTGACGATAATCACTAAAGGCATGATGCTGCTGCAACAACTCCAGTTCACATTCAGCCGTTTTGGTGTATTTACCTAACCAGTGACGTGTCAGGGCCGGCTCATTTTTACTGGCACTGGCATAGGCCAGTAAAAAATAAATATCGCCATGTTCATAACTGGCCATCGGCTTAAGAATTTGCTGGGTAATCAGGGCAAAATGCTGCTCTTTGGTCAATTCAAAAAACATCATATAAGCCTTGGCCAGATGCAAGGATAAATTGATATACATGCGCAGCGGCATTTCTTCAAATTCCACCCGGCCTTGTTCAAGTAAGACAATCGCTTCTTGCAGGAAATGTCGCTGTTCCTGACGCAGCTCACTTAAAGTCACCAGCTGTAAACGAAGATCAGCACGTTCAAGCGTTAATTCTGGCGTATTGCCTTTTAAGTACAATTGGTCAGTTTCACCCAGTCGCTCAATAATCTGCTTGGTTGTTAATCGCATCAACGCAATCCTCATTTCTCAATAATGGCTATATGAGGTTAAAAAAATAAATTTAAAGCATGAGCGAGCATTAGATTAAGGCTGTATCGCTTCTTAACCAGGCCGTAATGGATAGACGTTGCTGTTTGGAAATTAAAACTTCATGTAACAAATCACTCTGGAACAGTACAATCCGGTTCGGCTGTGGCTGAATAATATGCCACTGGCCATTTTTATCTTGCAGACGCAATTCACCCCCCCAATCTGCCTGCCATTGTTCATGCAGATAATACACACTGGAAATCATTCGGCCATTTTTAGCTTGAGGATTGTCACGATGCAGCGCATAAAACTCGCCAGCGTGATAGCAGGCAAAATGTGCTTCGATTTCTTTAATGCCTAAATAAAACGCACGGTTTAAAGCTTGAGAAAACTGTTGCAGGGTTTGGGTGTGTAGGTGGGAAATTTGAAATTCAGGTCGTAACCAAAGAATATGATCACTACGGATGTTGCTGACGACGCCATTTTGAATGGCTGCATTACGAAATTCGTTTAAGTGGCTTAAGCATTCCTGACTTACCGCATGTTGATATTCGCTAGAATAAGCATCGTCAACAATACTAAAGCCATGTTGATCTAAATCATCTAAGATTTGATCAACATTCCAATCCCCTGGGATGATAACAGCTTCCATTTTTTTTCAATTCTCGATAGTGTGGCAAAACAGGTTCGCTATTTTAGTGTAAGAATCGTGCCTGAACGAAACTATTTTTCATGTTAAAATAGCTGTTGATATTAGGAATTAATGAAACATGAATTACCGTCACTCTTACCACGCAGGCAACTTTGCCGATGTCATGAAGCACGTTTTATTGCTTCAGTTGTTGACTCGACTGAATGCAAAAGACAAACCTTATCGCTATGTAGATACACATGGTGGTGCGGGTAAATATGATTTATCGACTGCTGAAGCGCAAAAATCAGGTGAGTTCTTAAACGGTATTCATCGTCTTGTTAAACTGGATGACTCGATCAAGCGTAATGCACCTGAAGGCGTACAACAATATTTGAAAGTTGTTGAGAAAATGCGTGAAAACTTTGGTAAGGGTGCTTATCCCGGTTCACCTTGGTTTGCCCTTGAAGGTATGCGCGAGATTGATAAAGCGACTATTTTTGAAATGCAGCGTGATGTGTTTCAGCAACTTCGTCATAATATTTTTGACAAGCGTGCCGGTTTGCATGAGCGTGATGCTTATGAAGGTCTTTTGGGGGTGATTCCGCCGAAAGAAAAACGTGGTCTGGTGATGATCGATCCGCCATATGAACTGGAACGTAAAGATTTTCCGCAGTTGGTTGAGCTGCTGGTTGCCGCGTATAAGAAATGGCCGACAGGTGTATTTGCCGTTTGGTATCCAATTAAAGACCGTGCCATGATCGAACGCTTCGAGAAGAAAATGTTCAAGACTGGTATCCGCCGTCAACTGGTGTGTGAAGTTTGTGTATGGCCGGATGATACCCCTGTCGGCTTGAACGGTTGTGGTTTGCTGGTGATTAACCCGCCTTGGAAATTCTCTGAAGATGCAGATGAAGCGCTACAGTGGTTATTCCCGCATCTTCGCATGAGTGAAAATGGTGGTCACGCTGCAGTTCGCTGGTTAGTGGGCGAATAATTTTTTTCAAAGATCAGGTCATAGCTAGGATCGTCAAGAATGACAAATATAAGCAAACCGGAACGCGACTCTTCAACTGAAGTGCCTTTTGATGGCATCACCTTTGAGGTAGAAGAAGAGGAGCATACTCAGGAAGGGCAAAAAGTTAAGCGTCGAGGCATCTATCTATGGCCGAACCTGATTACAACAGCAGCGTTGTTGTCAGGTTTCTACTCGATTATTGCCAGTATGAATGGTGATTTTCAACAAGCGATTTATGCGATCTTTATTGCGGCATTGCTGGATGGACTAGATGGCCGTGTGGCACGTGCCATTGGTGCACAAAGTCCGTTTGGTGAACAGTTTGACTCGCTTTCTGACATGCTGGCTTTTGGTGTAGCTCCCGC
This sequence comes from Acinetobacter sp. YH12254, assembly GCF_013417415.1. Lineage (NCBI taxonomy): Bacteria > Pseudomonadati > Pseudomonadota > Gammaproteobacteria > Moraxellales > Moraxellaceae > Acinetobacter > Acinetobacter sp. YH12254. Next base: position 104,682 of record NZ_VPEB01000014.1, read on the forward strand.
TATTTTGATGTATAGCTGGGGCTTAAGTGATTTGGGCCGTATTGGTCTGGCAGCCTGTTTTGTCTATACCGCATGTGCTGCTTTCCGTCTGGCACGTTTTAATGTACAGATTGGTGTGGTCGATAAACGTTATTTTATTGGTGTCGCAAGTCCTCTGGCTGCCATCATGATTGTGTCACTGGTCTGGGTCGGTCTGGATTTTCCAGAAATCTTTGATATTCGTGAACCTTCTCTTCAGGTCATTAATGCAGTGGTCATCATTGCGGTAGGCTTGTTGATGATTTCCAATATCAAATACTATTCATTTAAAACTGTAGAACGTAAACGGGTTCCATTTTTTGTCCTACCAATTGCCGTATTCGTCTTTGCAGCGATGACTTATAATATTCCTGTCGGCATTCTGGTCATTTCTATTCTCTATGCCTTGTCTGGTTTTGTAACCACCTTTATGGCAAAAAGATCGAGTACATTATAAAAAGATAAGGAGTCTGAGATGCGGTTTCTTCAAGATTTTTTAGATCGTTCGAAACAGCTGAATCAGACTCCTACTGTTTCGCGCCATCCCGCCTATCATGGCCCCACCTCAAAATATAAAATTATTCATCAGGGTTTGATGATCCCCGGGCTTCCGGCACCCCTCTATTATTTAAACTTTCTGAGTATTATCGGGCAACCCAATGCACCCATGCTGGCAAACCCGAGTGCAATCGAAACCACAGCCTTAGACACCGCCACCGTGATTTGCAGTTCGAGCCCACATATGGTGGGACAATTGCATCACTATTCGGTCAAGCAGGACTGTCATTTTAGATCAGGTCTGTTTCAGTTTCTGGATCGTGAGCAATTGAGCGGAAGTTTTCCAAATTTTCGTTTGCAGCGTTCTGACTCGGAACTCAGTTTTGATTTAAATATTCAAACCACTCAACTGATTTCTCATTTTACCCAAATGCGGTTTTCCTTGGCAGATCACTGGTCTTTGCTATGTCATTGTCAGGGAACGGTGAACTATAAAGCGCAGCAATATACGATCGATGGTCTTGGAAGCTTTGAATACGCGCGGAGTTTTAACTTTCCTTATCTACCTTTGGCCTTCCTGACTTATCAAATTATTAATCTCAGTGAAAACAGGCAACTGTTGTTGGCGCAGATTCGGGATGGTTTTAATCGTATTGTTCAGTCGCGGATATATCTCCGTGATTTAAAAAACATGCGGACCCAAATGTTCGATCGAAAAGTTTATTTTAAAGTTCATCGTGTTTATCCGTGTGTCACGACACCTAATGGGCAGAGTATGTATTTGCCGCGCGAATTTGAATGGTGTTATGAAAATGCAGACGGTACTTGTATCTGGGTACAAGGGCAAAGTCGTGGAGATTTTAAATTTGGCCTGGCAGCGGGCTATGTAGGAAGTTTTAGTTATCAAGTGAAAATAAATGAAGAAACCGAAAGTGGGGAAGGGGGCTATTGTGAATACATAGATTGTCGGCCTTTACGCTTTCAGGAACAGAATAAAACAGAAAAAAGATTAAGTCATTTATCCAATTCAGTCCCTTTACTGCTCAAGAAATGAAGAAAATCGCGATTTTTGTAGAATAAATAAACAGTCGTGATATTTTTGCTGAATTATTTAAAAATAGGGGTTGTATTGGGTTGGGGATCCTGTAGAATGCACATCCATCGGCGGTGATGAAGATTAAAACTTCTGATAAAACAGTGACTTAGTTAAGACTGATTGAGTTGGGTTTTAGAAAGAAAGTTTAAAAATAGTTTTCATTACTGGTTGACTTTCTAGAGATAGAGAGTAATATAGCCGACCTAGCTTGCTGGTGATGAATCAGCAAGAAGATCATTAAGAGATTATGAAGAACAACTTGTGTGGATTTTTACTGGTTGATCGATCGAAATTATTTTCATTGATTGATGGTAGAAATGACTCGAAGTTTATTTGAGAAATATTTGTCAGAAAATTGATGAGCCAAGATTG
>NZ_VPEB01000015.1:0-80474 GCF_013417415.1 Acinetobacter sp. YH12254
TTTATGGCATTTATCACATCGCTTTATTAGAAAGATTCTGTCACACACCGTCTGCGTTGTTTTGAATAAGAAGCTTGGCCATTCGCCAATTCAACTCGAAAAACTCATTTTAAGTTGAGATTGGCGTCCTAAATGTAATGTCCTATCGAAAGCTCTTGCTTCTAATCGAGGCTTTATGGTCGTCCTGGGTAGAAGCATTGTTGCGGCAGGAGACACATCAACTTGTGGTTCAAAATTTCTGAAAACTTCTGATTTGGCTGTTATGAATAATGGTATTGTCTCAAGTCAAATTGATCAATTAATATCAGATACAGCTACTAAATACATTGAAGAAAAAGAAGAAAAGATCATTAATAATATTTATTGGAGTTATGGAGATAACCTTATTCTTCTAAAAAGAAAATCTAGATTTTTTGATGACTTGAATTTGCATATAGAAACTTCAGGTTATGCACGAGGAGATACTATTGATATAGAAATAAAACCAGAATCTTCTGAGATCAACTCATTTCATCCATTTACGATTTCACTTGATATTGATACTGAAGGTAAGGGAGTACTTAAAAATATTTTTAAAGGAAAAACTATAATAATTGATACGGAATATTAAATATGGTGAGTATAACTGCAAGGGCTGGTGGTCGGTCTTCGACCATACAAGCAAAAAGACCTTTATTTTCCGAATTATGGAAATATTATCCGGTAAAAATGTCAGCAAGTGATGTGTATTCTATGGTGGGAGGTCAAGCTATGGCTTTATATCAAGAAAATCCTACAGGATACGCAAATGCTTGTGCTTTAAGATTAAGTAGATCTTTCAACTACGGCGGAATGCCAATTAAACAGTCAACCAGAGGTTATAAAGTCAGAGGCGCTGATCATAAACCTTATTTACTTAGGGTTCGCGAGATGATCAGCTTTGTTGAACAAAATTTAGGAACTGCAGATCTCTCCTTCAAGCCTCAAAATAACCAGGATTTATCATCACAATTAAAAGGGAAAAAAGGAATTATTATTTTTAAAGTCTCTGGTTGGGGAGATGCTTCTGGACATGTCACTTTATGGAATGGAAATGATTGTGGAGATAGTTGCTACTTTATTCATGATACACCGAGCCTAAGAACCACAGATATTCTGTTTTGGAATTTAAGATAATGAAAATAATTGCTGTACTTTTTAGTTGTCTAGTGATAAGTGCATGTTATGCAAAAGACTTAATTCCATCCATATCAAATGCGGATGAGCTCAATATCAAAAATTTTGGCTTTAGTTATTGTCTGACGAGGGCTCAGGATCAATCCCTCAGTTCTGAGGCTGCTCTAGCGATGGGCGGGTATTTCCAACAGGGTGCATATGAAGAACCCGCGTATAAAAATTTGAAAGAATATATAAACCAATCTATGAAAGCAAAAACTGAGGTATATAAAAATCAAGCAAGGCCAGCCATATTAATGAGCTGTTTAGAGCTGTATAACTCGACAGAATATAATGAAATGGTTAAACAACAGCATCACTATCTTATCCGATAGTTATTTTTAACTTAGACTTGAGAAGATAAGTACATTCTCAAGCGTATAATGTCTAGCTCTGCTGCGCCAAAAATTTCTTAATCGCCACCTGCGCAATCTCAGCGTCCTTAAATGATTTCACACCTGATACACCCATTGCACCCACCAGTTGCCCTTGATACAGAATCGGTTCGCCACCTTCCAGCATTCCCGAGAAACTTTCCATAGTCAGAAAGCCCATCTGCCCGCCTTTGATAATATCTTCAAACAGCTTGGATGGACGACGACTCATCGCCGAGCATCTGGCTTTTTCAATGGCCAGATTTGCAGTCATCGGTGCTGCACCATCCATACGTTTCATCGCAAGCAAATTGCCCGTTTCATCGACTACGGCAATACTGACATTGAAGCTGTTCTGAATTGCGTATTGATGGGCGTGATCCAATAGAAATTCCGCATCACTTAGAGTCAAATAGTGTTTGGTTTGCATGAATGAATATCCATAATTTTAGCATTTAATCTCCCCTAACCCTGAGCCAGATATGGCACAAGGAAAAGAGGGGAAATTTATTATTTGTACAGATAAAATTCCCTCCTTTGAAAAGGTGAAAAGCACCGCTTCGCAAGAGGGAGGATTTTAAAAAAATTAAAATTTAAGCGTTCATCTCAGCAAAAGTCTCGATCGCAGCCTGAATGGTAAATTCAATATCTTCATCTCTGTGTGCAGCCGAGAAGAAGCCAGCTTCGAATGCAGAAGGTGCTAAATTCACCCCCCGATTCAACATGCCATGGAAAAATTTACGAAAAGCATCGATATCACATTTCAACATCGAATCAAAGCTGGTGATGTCTTCCTGATCGGTGAAGTACAGACCAAACATCCCACCGACCTGTTGGGTTTTAAAGGGTACGCCTGCCTCGTCTGCTGCTGCTTGTAAACCTGCAAGAAGTTTTGACAACTGCGCAGATAGGTTTTCATAGAAACCTTCAGCACGAAGATGCTTGAACATCTCAATCCCGGCACGCATTGCCAATGGATTACCCGACAATGTTCCTGCTTGATACACTTTACCCAGTGGCGCAATGCATTCCATCACTTCACGTTTACCGCCAAAGGCACCGACTGGCAGACCTGCACCAATAATTTTACCCAATGTGGTTAAATCCGGAGTTACGCCATAATGTGCCTGCGCACCGCCTAAGCCAACACGGAAACCGGTCATCACTTCATCGATGATAAAGACTGAACCATGCTCATCACAAACATCACGAATCGCTTGCAGAAAACCGTCAATTGGTTTCACCAGATTCATGTTGCCAGCTACAGGCTCCACAATCACGCCGGCAATTTCAGCACCAAACTTGGCAAAGCATTCTTTTAAAGTCGCAATGTCATTGTATGGAAGCGTGATGGTATGCTTGGCAAAATCAGCTGGAACACCCGCAGACGTTGCTTCGCCCTCACCTTTAGTTAACAAGCCCGAACCTGCTTTTACAAGAAGCGAGTCTGAGTGACCGTGATAACAACCTTCAAATTTTACAATCTTGTCACGGCCGGTATAACCGCGCGCTAAACGAATCGCTGTCATGGTGGCTTCCGTGCCCGAGTTGGTCATACGTACCAATTCAATCGACGGCATGATCTCGCAAATAATATCGGCAAGCGTGGTTTCATGAACTGTTGGCGCACCAAAGCTTAAACCATCTACTGCGGCCTGTTGAACGGCTTGAATAATTGCAGGATGGGCGTGACCCAGAATCATCGGTCCCCATGAACCGACATAGTCCACATAACGTTTTCCGTCTACATCATACAAATATGCGCCTTGGGCTTTTTCGATAAAGACCGGTGTACCACCGACGCCGTTAAATGCGCGTACAGGTGAGTTGACGCCACCCGGAATATGTTTATTGGCTTGTTTGAACAATTGTTCTTGCTTTGGAGATAAGCTCATGAAGGCACTCGACTCAAAATTAAATCAATCAAAAAATTTTATGCTGTAGCTTGAAAAAGCGCAGACCATTCATCTAAACGTTCAGGAATGGCATTCATCGGTAAGCCCAATATATCACTAATCACGGCGCAATAATCCGCACCCGACTCAATGACTTCTTTGGAATTTTCAACCGTTAAACCGCCAATGGCACATAAAGGCACGTTCAATTTCTCTTTGGCCAGTTTTAAGGTTTCCAAGCCAATATTACCGGCTTCAGGTTTACTGTCGGTGGCATAGATGGCACCAAATGCCACATAGTTTGCACCATCGGTAATGGCCTGTTCAGCCAGCTCAAGCGAGTTATTACAGCTACGACCAATCAAGACATTTTTCGGCAAGCGTGCAACTGCCTCGACAATAGACCCGTCATCCTGACCCAAATGCACACCCACCCCGTATTTAACGGCCATTTCAAGATCATCATTAATCACAAAAAGCACACCATATTCAGCACACATGGCTTTCATATACTCGATTTCGTAAATTTGATCTTGTTTGGCGACTTTTTTACGGCGATATTGCAATACTGCAATGCCGCCATTGGCCATTGCGCCTTCCAGTTTTGCCAATAAAAGTTCTACGGGATCATCATTGGTAATTAAATATAAACCGCGCATCTTGCTCGCCACTTGCTAGGATGGCTCTATTATAGGCATAACTCGGTTTAATTGCCGCAGTCCTGCTGTTTCCGCGACCGGGTAGCAACAGATTTGCAGTTTTTTAGCGCAATTTTCCAGTTAAATCTAAAATATCACCATTTTCAGGGATATACCGACTATAAAATATGGGTTTTAATCGCTTTATAACAAAAATAATAAAGTGTTAATGCTTACGCCCTCCGACAAACGCTTTTAGGATTTTGCAGATAACTTGGTGGAGAAGTTGCAAAATTCTAAGAGCGGTTTTTTTTACCTTTAAATTTTCAATATTGTTAAGCCTCTTTAAGATTAAACTCAAAAAGATTAAAAAATACCCAATTTCAGGGATGGCCCAATTAGCGCGAAAAGACTTAAATAGCGTTAGACACAGAAAATAACCAGAAAAATAACCAGAAAAATAAATACCTGTGTTGGTGACACCCGATCCTTTCTAGTTTTGAATAATACGTTTGTGGGGAGACGTTTCAAAGCTAGAAAGGATCATTTTCTTTATGTATGATCCGCATGACTTGTTCTATAAATATTTACGCAATAATGGCAACGAAGTCAGTAAATTTATTTAAAAAATAGAGACATAAAAAAAGCCCGGAGAAGGTCGCTCCAGGCTTGGAAAACTGTTTTATTCAGTAAACTATAACTTTTGATCAAATTCCATCAAACTGAATAAGCAATAACACAATTAATAGAATAATAAATGGCGACTTGCAAGTCTTTTATCGAAAGATCATGTTCCCTAGCCACACAATCCGATGAAAGTTACCTGATTTTAACTTGAAATCTTATCGTATTTGCGATCAAGCAGACTGAGACGACCACGCAGGACATCCGCAAACATACGCCAGTCCGAAATAAAGCTATACACCGGCTGTTTAAAACTGGCCGGTTTATTGCGTTCAAAGATAAAATGGCCAATCCAGGCACAGGCATAGCCTGAAAGCAAACCATAAGCAAAATATCGCGGTTTGCCTTGACGAATGGCTTGAGTAAAACAATATAGGCCGATACTGCTACCTGCAACATGTAAACGGCGACTGACCATATGCCGGTGTTCGGTCAAATAAAAGTGGTAAAACTCATGATAATTGCCAATCGGCATCTGGGGTTGATGCGCGACCATCTGGGTATTCTCTGGCTGTACTTGTACATTCATTTCTCATCGTCCTGATGTTTTCTTTTACCTTAGCGTATATTTTGGCCAATTAACAGTCTCTTGATTTGCTCGAATATTCTTAGATATTTTCCAAGCAAAGCCGCAATTCCTCTCGCTTTGCAACCCTATTAACAGCTCAAAGCCAATATTTAAATTCCTGTTCAATATTTTTATATGCAGGTCAAGTCTTACATGCATTTTGATTTTGGTTACAATCTGCCACGCATACATCTAAAAATATAATTGCGGCGATTGCCCGCCGAATTTTCAGCATCTCATTAAAGCGAAAAATATCAGTACATGCTGGCGTGTACTAAACAGATAGGAAAATCATTATGGTTGAAGTTGAACTCAAGTTCCAGATTCCTGCGGCACGACGCACTGCGCTGCTCAAGGCACTTGATCCGAAAAAGTCTCAACAGATCCAGCTTCAAGCCAAATATTATGATACTGCCGACCGTCAATTGGCCCAGCACGGGGTAGCACTACGTCAGCGTCTGGAAGGTACGCGCTGGGTGCAAACCCTGAAAGCTGCCGGTAAAAGCCATATTGAACGCTTTGAACATAATCATGATCTGGGGGAATTAACTGAATCTCCTGAACTGGATTTAAGTATTTATACCCAGTCCTCAGAAGCACAGGCGATTCTGAGCCATGCGCTCGGCAATCAGTCTAATCAGCTACAACTGCAATTCGAAACCGATATTGCCCGCACCTTGCGTGTAATTGAATACCAAGACACACAAATCGAAGTCAGTCTGGATATTGGGCAGATCCGTACCCGAAATGCTGAACAAGAGGTACATGAAGTCGAGTTTGAGCTAAAAAGTGGGTTGATACACAATTTATTGGCATTCAGTTTTGAATGGGTCAAGAAATATCAGCTCTGGCTCGATGTACGCAGCAAGGCAGAAATTGGTAATTTATTGGCCACCTCACAACGCGTGAGCCCGGCCACCTTCGCCAAAGAGTTCCAGATCAGTAAAAAAGACAGCGCTGGTAAAACCCTATGCAGTCTGATTGCGCAGCAGATGCAACATTTATTGCCAAATATCGCCGCGATTTCAGCTCAGGTTGCACAGCAGGAACATATTCAGCAGGCTCAACTGGCACTGGATCAGCTATATCTCACTTTGCTGCTGTTTAAAGACTGGCATCCGCAGCTTTCGGACAAATGGGCACATCAAATGGCTGCCTTTAAGCAGCAGTTCGAGCATTTACAACATTTGCAGCATATGCAAAACAGCTTGGCCAGCTTCCTGCAAAATCCGACCACTGCGGAAAATCTGAGTAAAGATATTCTGTATGCTCAGGAAAAACTGGGCAATCTAGTCAAATCAACGCAAAATGTGCATCATTATCTGGAGTTATTGACTTTTAGTTTAACTGAAGATGAACATGCTGCTCTGGATTTAAAAACTGCTGCACAAACCACGCTGCAACAACAGTATAAAGTGCTGCAAGAACAGATGAACCAGACTGAAATTAACAATTTTGAAAGTCTGGATCAATTGGCAAGCCGGATTCAGGAACTCAAATTCAGCTTCCCGATTTTAACCACAATCTATGACGTCAAAAACTTGCAGAAGTACAGCAAAGCGCTGAATGATGCACAACTTGCAGCCGGTGAATATCAAACCTTGGCCTCTTCGGCAGTGTATATTCAGCAAACTGAACTGGAAGCGAGTGACTGGTTTGTATTAGGCTGGCTGACTGCTAAACAGGAAGTCTATGCCCAGAAACTGCTTGAGGCGACAGAACAGTTCCTGGTGAGCCGTAAATTCCTCAAATAAATATCTTTAAGAACATTTCAAAGCACGCTCCCTCTACGGCGTGCTTTTTTTGTTGCAGAAGCACGTCACACTGTGGCTAATCTTTGAGCTATATTGATCTGTATAACCTACATCGAGAAGGAATGACCCGATGGCAGAAATAGAGCTTAAATTCCAGATTCCGTCACAGTCACGTGCACAATTTGAACAGGACTTCCAGAAGCTTCAGCCGACTCGGCATCGTTTATGTGCGCGCTACTTCGATACTGAAGCACAACAACTCCAACAAAATCAAATCGCCTTGCGACAACGTCTAGAAGACCAGCAATGGATTCAAACCCTGAAAGCACCTACTGAGCAGCAATTTGAACGTTTTGAACTTGAACATACATTAAAAAGCCCACCTGAAAGCTGTGATTTTCAGTTATATCGCAAACACAAACCGGCAAAAAAAATCCTGAAACAGGCGCTTGGCGATTTGGATATACCGCTTATTCTGCAATTTGAAACAGATGTCGCGCGTTATGTGCTGACCGAAACACATCAAAATAGCCAGATTGAGATTGCCTTTGATGTAGGGGAAATTCGCCATAAGGATCAAGCCATTGATATTTATGAAGTCGAATTTGAGCTAAAATCCGGTCAATTGAGCGAATTGATTGATTTCATTCGGCCATGGATTCAACGTTATGATTTATGGCTGGATACGCGGAGTAAATCGGAACGCGGTTATGCCCTATTACAGGGTGAAGAAAGTCTGCCTGTGCAGCATCAGCTGCCATTAGAACTTGAGCAGAAAGATCAGATTGCTACTATTTTAAAGAAAATCGTAGCCAACTGTCTGGCTCATCTTTTTCCGAATGCAACTGCGATTGCCGCTGATCATTATAACAGCGATCATGTGCATCAGGCACGTGTCGCGATCCGGCGCTTACGCAGTGCCTTTAAAATTTTTCAGTCTGTGACTGAACATGTACAGCCAGAATGGCCGGAACAGCTGCGAGATATTTTTCAGCAACTGGGTTCTACCCGAGATCGCGATGCCCTTGCAGAAAGTCTGATTCCGCAACTGGAAAAAGCCGGCTCACCCTTATTAAAATTACCACCACACCGACAAAAACAGCCAGATATTAGCGCGCTGTTCAGACAAACAGCTACAGTGGACTTGATACTGCAACTACTCAGCTTTAGTCAGGAAAAAACGCATAGCAAAGCCAAATCTTCGCATAAAATTTTGTGTAAAGGTTTGAGCAAGTTACATCAGCAAATTTGTCAGGATACCGAAAACTATCAGGAACTGGATATTGAATCGCGGCATCGCACCCGTAAACGGGTGAAACGCTTGCGCTATAACGTAGAATTTTTACAGAGTTTATTTCCTGAAAAGGATGTGAAAACTTATCTGAAAGCCCTAAAACCCTTACAGGAAAGCTTGGGGCATTATAACGACCTGTTTGTGGCAGACGAACTGTTTAGACCGTATGTCAAGCAAAATAGCAAAGCCTGGTTTGTGCTGGGTTGGATAAGCGCGGAACAGCAGCGTTTGTCGAGTGAAGCAGCCGAGCGTTTACAGCAGTTTGCTGAAAATACCAAACCCTTCTGGTAAAACCGGGCTAGCGATATTTACCAAACACTTTCCAGGTATTATTATCGGCCAGAGGGTCATTATAACTATCACTGCGTTGCTTACGTGGTTTATCACGGGCATCGATCAGCTCAAAATGTGGCTCGACACTCAGCACGATACCATTCACATAAAAACGGGTGCGTGTATATTCACTTTGACCATGCTGAAACACATAAGTACGTAAGTCTACAAATTCGCGGTGTGCCACCAAAGCCGCGGTATCGTCACTGTCGAGCCAGTGTCGCATGGCTGCGATCTGTTCGGGTTCAAACTGCCCGCATTTTTCAATCAGGCTGGCCACACCACGAAAAGTTTTAGATTCTTTAGCCCGGGTTTTATTTAGCCTGATTCGGTCAACATGAAAATAAAACAGCGGCAAGTTTAAATGACTGGGAAGATGGATAGCATCTAGGGTTTCATCGTCCATGAAAGGTTGGAACAGATCCTGCGCCCTTTCAATCAGACCAAGCCACTGGGTGTAATATTCTTCGACCTGCGATTTGGTTCCATAATAAATCGGCAGACCTTCGACATTGGCCAGATTTGCCGGTGGCCAGATATTCTGGCGCAATAAGGCAATATCACTTTTCAGACTTTGTACCGCAATCGCATCCTGCATGGCATTCACTTTTATATGCTTAGGCTATTTTTAGATTAAGGCAAAGGTTTAGTTTCTGCAAGGCTTTGCCTATAATTAGCCATTAAGATTTTATGATGGTCAGGAAAAATTCATGGTTCAAAAGATTGAAGCAACCGATGTAACCGAAGAAGAAGCGTTAAATGCGGCATTCTTTGAACGTGCTGATGAATTTATTCAACAAGCCAACGAGTTTTGTCGTGTAGAAAAAGGCTCGCAGGAAAAACCGAGTGATAAGCGCGGTCAAGTCAGTGCAGCCATGTTATTTGGTACTGCCCGTTTCAATACCTGGGTGGCAGCGAATAACTTTAAAGATGGCAACGAAATGCGCGATGCCAAAGATCAGGTGATGTCTTATATTATGCAGCAATTCCAAATGATGCTGGAAGATAACTATGATGAATACTGTGAACAGTTCGAAAACTATTTGCGTTTCCGTCACAATGAAGAGTTTCATGCCAACAAGCATAACCATGATCACAAGCACGATCATTGATTAAAATATGAAAAGCCCTACGGGGCTTTTTTTATTTGTCGTCATTTATCATATTGACTTTGAAACGATTTTTGTCCTATATAAGTTGAATAATAAATAAACGAAAACAAGGCATAGCATGCAGCAACTTCCCTTCCCGATCATTGACCCACATATTCACCAATGGGATCCGTACAACACCCCACACGCGGCAGCATTTGCCGTAAAACTGTTTGGCAAATATCCTAAATTACTGGACAAAATGGTGCGGCTGCTCAAACCTAAAGATGTGATTGAGACCATTGGCCTGACCGAGCATCTGACCGCCCCTTATCTGCCTGCGAACTACAACAAAGATCTAGGGCATTATGAAGTCGAACAAATTGTGCATGTTGAAGCCAGCTGGCATGATCAGAAAGGTACAGGCGTGGTGGATGAAACCCGTTTTGTGGCCGGACTTCCTTTTGATCAGCATAATATCCAGCTCGGTGGCATTGTCGCTACGGCGGATCCGCGGCAGAAAAACTTTAAACAGTTGATTGAATTGCATCAGGAAGCTTCTCCCAAATTTCGCGGGATTCGTAAAATGGCTGCGGTACATCCAGACAAAGGGATTCATGCCTGGACCGATGAGCCACATCTCTACCGTAATAAAAACTTCCTGAAAGGATTTGAGGAACTGGCCAAGCAAGACTTAAGTTTTGATGCCTGGGTCTATTCGAGCCAGATTGCGGATGTGACTGCACTGGCCAAAGCCTTTCCTAAAACACCCATCGCACTAGATCACCTCGGTACGCCTGCCGGCTTATTTGGCAAGGTGGGCAAAGCTACAGGCAAGACCGAACAAGATCGTGCCCAGATATTTTCAAGTTGGCAAGATCAACTGGCTGAACTGTCCGAGTGCAGAAATGTATCGACTAAAATGTCTGGCCTGTTTATGCCCGTTCTAGGTCATGATTTTCATCAGCAGAAACGGCTGGCAACTAAACAGGAATTATTGGAACGTGCAGCTCCCCTGATTCAGCATGCCTTAGATTGCTTTGGTTCTGAACGCCTGATGTTTGCCTCCAACTTTCCAATGGACAGTGTCAGCAGCTCACTCGTGAATATCATTGATGCTTTTAGCGATATTGTTCAGGACTATGATGAAAACGCGTTAAAGCCGATCTTTTATGAGAATGCGAAAGCATTTTATAAATTATAAGAAGCGTCTGGATTTTTAAAGAAAGAAGGAAAATACATATGCTCTGGGAGGAAATAATCGCGAGTCCCCGATCAGATAGGCTTTTCTATACTTGCTGAGCAATCTTTTCTAGTTTAATCCCATCATATTATTACCAACATATTATTCACCTTCCCTTTAATAAAGATATCGCTGTTGGAGCAATATTAGTATCAGCTGGGATTTTCCTGTTTCTTTTTGCCACTTTCTGGTGGAGCTTACCCAGTGTTGTGCTATCTGGCGTTTTAGGTGGAATCCTGCTTACCAGAAAAGCGACTTAAATTAGAGCTTTTAATTATATTGAAGAATAAAAAATCCCCCTATTAGAGGAGGACTTTTTTTAATGTAGATCAATTCTATGATTTTTTGATTTCTTTTCCATATTGATCGGCCATCACTTCGACCAACTGATCCAGCTTGATGTATTTTTTAATCACGGCATCAATGTCGGCTTTCGTCAGTTGGGCAATCGCCTGATCACGTTTTTCACGGTAAATCAGCTTACGATCTTTTTCCAGTTGAGGAACCAACATACTGTGAATACGGCGATCATCTTCCAGTGCATTGACACGTTTTTTCAGAATGCTGGCTTTGGCCGCTTCCACTTCCTGTTCAGTTACGCCACGTGTTAGCAGCTCATTGAGTACCTGATGCACCGTTTGAGAAACCTGTGCAGATTTACCTGCGGTATAATTGGCACCCAGTGCCAAAGCACCTGAATCGGCCCATTCATTAAACTGAACATGGGCACTAAAACCGTAGACCAGCGCATTTTTTTCACGTAATTCCTGAGCCAAACGGGAAGACAGTTGAGAGTCACCCAGAATATGACGGAAGACTTGTAAAGCAGGTACATCTGCATGGTCTGCCCCCACCGGGAAGGTCAGCAATGCCTGATAACTACCGAACTCACGTTGTTCAGATAATGCATGAATTTTTTGGGCTGGATAGCTTCGATATTCTGATTTCAGGCGTTCATAAGGCTGTGCCGCTTTCCAGTCCGCGAAACTATTTTTCAGCATTTTCTGTATAGATTTTGGCTGAAATTCCCCAGTCACTGCAATGTGTGCATGATGCGTTTTAAAGAATTGCTGATACAAAGCGACCACTTGCTCACGAGTGGCTGCTTTAAACTGCCTGGTGGCCAGTTCAGGTTCAAAATGGAAACGAATGTCACCGGGTTGATACACTTCAATGGTTCGCGCCATAGTCAGGCTCGACACCGTATCTGGCTCGGTATAAGGACGATCCAGACTGGATAAGGTCTGACCCTTGATCAAGTCAAACTGGCTTTGCTCAAATGCAGGGTTTTTTAGTACATCAACCACATATTGGAAAAACTCTGCAAACTTCTCTTTTTTGGCACTGATCTGTATGTTCAGGCCATTACTCGATGGGCTGGCAGTCGCTGAACCGCCTACTTCGATAATTTTGTCAGCAATCTGCTGCAAGCTCTGGCTTTCCGATGAGCGCAGCATTAAATACGCGGTCAGATCCAGAATCTCGCCTTTATTCATCAGGCTTTGCGCAGTCCCAAAATCCAGAGAAATTGTGGCATACACCTTGTCATCGCGAATATTGGTTGGGAATAGCGCGTATTTAATGCCATTTTTTAACTTACCACGCTGAATCTGCTTGTCCTTAGCAGATAAATACTGCTTGGATTGCGCTACATACTGCTTCACTTCCGCCTGATAAACACTGACATCCTTTAAAGGCTCTTCAGTCTCAACCTGTTGGTCCAGTGTTTTTTTCGGTGCTTCCGTCTGTGTCACTTCCTGCGCTTTTTTCTGATCTTCAGGTGTTGGCAGGATATTGCCAGAAATACGATATTCAGGTTTTAGAAAACCTTTATAGACCTGATTGACCTGACTCACATTCAGGTTTTCAATCGCATTCAGATCTTTAAAATACTGGCTCCAGTCACCCGAATAAGCCACGGCATAATCACTTAAACGTGAACCTAATGCAGTCGCGCTATTTTTAATATTATCAGCCTGATTGCGGGTCAGGTTTTTAACTCGGTTTAATTCGGCATCGGTAAATGGCTGGCTTTGCTCTACGCCTTGAATCAAGCTCTGTTCCACAGTTTTTGGCTGATGATTGGGTGCATAGATCGCGCCCATAAACACCAGATTAAAGTCTTTATCCAGCCAGGTACTGGATTGCACCATGGTCGATTTTCCACTTTCCACCATGCTCTGATATAAATGCCCGCTCGGTTGCAAGGTATAGAGCGTCGGTGAAACAGCCAAAGCAGTCTTGATCTTTTCATCCGGGCCATTCAGATAAATATTGAATTTGGCCAGATCACTGCCCTTTTGCACAGTAAATTCACGCTGTTGAATCTGCTCAGGTTTTAAAGCCGGAACTTTCACTTGCGCCGGTACACTTCGCGATTGAATCGGACTGAAATGGCTATCAATCTGCTTTAATACTTCCGCCTTATCAAACTTGCCTGAAATGACCATAAAGGCATTATTCGGTGCATACCAGCTCCTGTAAAACTGG
Source organism: Acinetobacter sp. YH12254 (assembly GCF_013417415.1). Taxonomy (NCBI): domain Bacteria; kingdom Pseudomonadati; phylum Pseudomonadota; class Gammaproteobacteria; order Moraxellales; family Moraxellaceae; genus Acinetobacter; species Acinetobacter sp. YH12254. Next base: position 13,559 of record NZ_VPEB01000015.1, read on the forward strand.
TTCAATTCCTGCATATTGATGGATTGCAGCTCATTCAGATCACCAATCGGTAACCGACCCAAATACTGATTGCCATAAGCCGACTTGAACACCTGATCCATGAGTACTGAAAATGGCTGATCCAGACGAATTTCGCGTTCGCGCTTTACAATATCAATTTCGGTCGGTACATATTTTTCCTGAAGAACCAGCTGATCCATACGCTCGGCTTCAAGGAAAATTACTTCACTGAGCGCCGTTTTTTCAGGACGAATGACATTGGTATATTTGGTTGAATAATAATCGGTACTGGCATTGGTCATTAAGGTATATTGATCGAGCCGACGCTGAAATTCATCACCTTTGACATTTTTAGTGCCTTTAAAAGCCAAGTGTTCCAGCAGATGCGCCAGACCACCTTTTCCTTTAGGATCATTCAGTGAACCGGTCAAATACACCGTATTCATAAAAATTTTATTTTCTTTATCATTCGGTGCCAGGATAATTCGTAAACCATTATCAAGACGATATTCCTCCACATTCTGTTCAGTTTTCACCAAAACAGGTTGTGCAAAACTCAGCGCACTACAACCCGACAACAAAATCGCCAAGCTTAAATTCTTATAACGTACCAACATTATTCATCCAGATTTTAAATGTAAATTTTTATTCGTGCTCATTTTAGAGAATGATTCTTATTCTGAATAGTCTTTTCTAAATTGAATCATTAAAATAACATGCCGCCTTGCCTGACGACATGCATATCTATGTAATCAGAGATTAAAGATAAAGTTCAGCCTGCATATATAATTTGCCATAACCCGAAATTTCAATTCGTTCCTGATCTTGCAAGGCACAATAAAGTACACCACCGCGCGCTGATGCCTGATAAGCGACCAGTTCATTTTTACCCAGTTTGTCTGCCCAAAGTGGCGCAATTCCGGTGTGAATAGACCCTGTGACCGGGTCTTCATTGATTCCGTTACTCGGTGCAAAATAACGTGAAATACAATCATATTGTGTATCTTGCGAGGTAATCGCGACATCTAAAAAGCTATTCTGAGCAGTAATCGCGGTACGCTTGCCATTTAATTGTTTTAATAATTCAAAATCAGGTGATTCATCTAGCACATCCTGTACTGACTCATATTCGACAATATAACCTTGTGCATTCAGATAAACCTGCTTAAACGGTTTGCTCAATGCCTGTCTTAAGGCTTCAGGATATTCTGTGACGGCTACTGCGCGGCGAATTGGAAAGTTCATTCTGATCTTGCCATCTGTATCCTGATCAACCACAAAGATCCCCAGATCTTTCACATGAAACTGGATCGTTTTTGCCGTACCAAATTGATTGAATAATACAAAGCTGCTGGCCAAGGTTGCATGACCACAAAAATCCACCTCCTTGGTCGGGGTAAACCAGCGAATAGCATAATTTTCTGCATCAATTATTTTCACAAAAGCTGTTTCAGACAGATTATTTTCCAAGGCGATATTTTGCATCAGTTCATCTTCGAGCCAGTCCTCCAGCACAATCACCGCAGCTGGATTTCCTTTAAACAGTTCCGTGGTAAACGCATCGACCTGGTACATTTTCATTTTCTGAAGTCCTCAATATCACAATCTCTAGTTTAAAAGCTTTTTTGCAAGAGTGAACTTGAATATGCTAATAATCTAACTAATCTAGCCACTTAAATACACCAATATAGTGAATGATGCGGTATGACCAATCCCCATCTTCAAAGTATTCTCCTAGAAAAATCCTATCGGCTAGGTAGGCTGAGCCTACATGATGTACCTGAAAAATTGGCACCATCTGGCCTAAGGTTATTTAAATTCTCTGGTTTTGATATTTCTCTGGGCAAGGCTGTGCTGCATGGATACTCTGCGAGCTGATTCCCGGGCCGCATAACCAGCAAATGCATGATCTGTTTATTGGCAAGATGATTGCTGCCTATGCCGATGATCAGATCTTCCGCGACAGTCACTGACATTATCATGTAGTGAGTGAAGAATGGAAAAGTACTCATCATGTGACTGGTGGACAATTTTATAGCATTGGCAAGGCGGTAAGCGTTGATGATTCGGACGTATAATTTTTTAAATGGGACATAAACAAAAATTATCCCGGATGAGCAGATAATATCTGCAAGCCCAGAGCATCTGAAATTATGCTACTTTATTCTCAATCTTCATTTGGTCTAATGCGCTATGATGCCTTTTAAAATTCACTGTATTGATGTCCAGAACTCGCTGCAAAATTATATCTGGTTGCTGGAACATACGGCTTCTCATCAGGTCGCAGTCATTGACCCGACCGAAGCAGGATTGGTGCAAGATTATTGTGCCGAACACGGTTTAATCTTAAGTCAAATCTGGTTAACGCACTGGCATAAAGACCATATTGGCGGTGTGCCCGGCTTAATTCAGGGACAAAATCTGCCTGTTTATGGCCCGCGTGCAGAACTCAGTAAAATTCCGTTTATCACGCATCCACTTGAGCATGAAGAACAGTTCAGCTTTCATGGGGCAGATGTTCAAGTGATCGCAGTACCAGGCCATACATTAGGCCATATCGTTTACTTCATTGATGCGATTGATGTGCTGTTCTGTGGCGATACTTTATTTGCCATGGGCTGTGGCCGGGTTTTTGAAGGTACTTATTCACAGATGTATCATTCACTGTCACGTCTGGCAGCCTTACCGCCGCGTACGCAGGTCTATTGCACACATGAATACACCCTCTCGAATGCCCAGTTTGCCAAACATGTCGAACCGGACAATCAGGCAATTCTGGAACGCTTCGAGCATATCGAACGCTTGCGTATGTTAGGCCAGTGCACGCTGCCAAGCAGCATTGAAGATGAATTACAAACCAATCCTTTCCTGCGTGCGGATAGTGTGGAAGAGTTTCAGCGCTTGAGAACCCTGAAGGATCAGTTCTAGAGTTAAAGATCCATATTAAAGAATCTGGTGACTTTGCGCATAAGCATCCAGTTCGTCTTGAGTGACGACACGCACTGCCTGCATTTCGTCAACACGTACCAGCAGCAAACCAGCTAAGGCCGGTTGATAACGACGTGCACTACCAAACGGCGTATAGGCTACTTTCGATTGCACTGTAAAATTCAACCAGTCCTCATGTCCCAGCATCACAGCAACCGGATCTAAGCCCTGTTGCTGCATCCATTCAATTTTCTGATTCACATTGTGTTCAATCGTCAGCTCAGTCATGGCAATCGTATTTAATTCAAGAATTACATTTTTGATAGTATAGGGCATGCATCTCAAACGATAGCTCAGAAAACCAGCAGCTGCTAATGATCCGATTAAATAATCAATGCAAGCTTAATATGCCGATGCTTCGGCATTCCCTTATTCTTACATTTTATGGCGTTGATAAAGTTCAAATTTAGATCAATAGCAAAATAAGCCTTTGAAATTAAAGTATAATTAAATTTATTTACATGCTATAAAAACTTAATATTTAGTTACAACCTATTCAATATGATAAAAATCATTTACTTAAGTCATAAACTGCTTCTTTAGCGAGCATACGATGTTCACTAAACATTCAAATTAGATTAAATTAATTAAATATGGGAATTTGCCCTTTAAAACAAAATTTCTCACCCTTATTTAAGATAGAACAATGATGAAGGAGTGATCTCGTGAAAAAAGTGGTTAAAGCTAAAAATCTGATTGCATTTCGACTATGGTTAGAAAAATTAGGATATTCCGTTCGCACCCTGGCTGATGATCGTGGTTTCAGTTTCAGTTTCAAAAAAGAATACGGTCTGGTCACCTGTGATCTGGCCGGCAATGCACTCGCGATCCAGCTGGGTGAGGAATTTGAAGATCATTTAAAAGCCTGATGCAGGTTATTTTCAATCAAAAAAATAAATAAATTATTCCACTGATTCAGCAACTCTATTCTCCAATCTTTAGCCCGTTTCGATGGGCTTTTCTTTTTATCTTGATTAAATAAATTTCAGGCAATAAAAAAGCAAGGCATCAGCCTTGCTTTAATATGATGGTGGGGACGGAGAGACTCGAACTCTCACACCTCGCGGCGCTGGAACCTAAATCCAGTGCGTCTACCAATTTCGCCACGTCCCCATCAGGGTACCAACTTAGCGTTGGATTTTTCAAACTTTGGCAGAGGATCAAGGACTCGAACCTTGACGAACGGTTTTGGAGACCGTCATGCTACCATTACACCAATCCTCTACTCGGCCAGTTTACTCAATTGCTCAAGTAAATTGGTGGGGACGGAGAGACTCGAACTCTCACACCTCGCGGCGCTGGAACCTAAATCCAGTGCGTCTACCAATTTCGCCACGTCCCCAATGGCTGTGTATATTATAGAGATAGACCGTCATTGACAAGCGATTTTACAAGCAATCACATTCTATTCCGCTAGAAATTAAACAGTTAATTATATTTTTTTACTTTTGATAAAATTTATCAAGACAATTTGACTCTTTGAAGACGAAACCACAAATTCAGTATTTTAAAAGGTCTCAGCTTTATTTTGTGTCATAAAAACCAAAATGTATAAAAAACAAACTACAGATCAAGCCTTATATTGTATGGCCTCGGCATTCAAAATAAGGCAACCATGCTTTTTATATAACTTCCGTCACACACGTTCTATCAAGCAAAATAAAGATTTAAGAATAAGATCAATGAAAATTGCTGTATAAAATTTCAGGCAATAAAAAAGCAAGGCATCAGCCTTGCTTCAATATAATGGTGGGGATAGAGAGACTCGAACTCTCACGCCCAGAAGGCGCTGCGACCTGAACACAGTGCGTCTACCAATTCCGCCATATCCCCATGGCTGTGTATATTATAGCGATCAGACCCGATTCACAAGCAATTCTGTAGCAGGAAAATACTTTTATATCAAAATTTAAGCAATTAATTCAGTATTGCGTAAATACTGACCTATTTGCACTGTTGTCGCCTAGTTTCATCGAGACAGATCAAATCAATACGCACCACAGGAGAATCACATATTCAAATTTAGACTTTAGCTGACTTGGATAATATCAATTATTGCATCTAATAAAACAAAGTTTCCTGAAGTTCTGCCCTTTCCTGAGCATTGACCCGTTTTCTAACGTTCTTTAACAGACTAAACCTATGCGTAAAAGACAGCAAAATTTTACAGCTTAAAAAAGCTGGTATAAATTTCAGGCAATAAAAAAGCAAGGCATCAGCCTTGCTTTAATATGATGGTGGGGACGGAGAGACTCGAACTCTCACACCTCACGGCGCTGGAACCTAAATCCAGTGCGTCTACCAATTTCGCCACGTCCCCATCAGGGTACCAACTTAGCGTTGGATTTTTCAAACTTTGGCAGAGGATCAAGGACTCGAACCTTGACGAACGGTTTTGGAGACCGTCATGCTACCATTACACCAATCCTCTACTCGGCCAGTTTACTCAATTGCTCAAGTAAATTGGTGGGGACGGAGAGACTCGAACTCTCACACCTCGCGGCGCTGGAACCTAAATCCAGTGCGTCTACCAATTTCGCCACGTCCCCAATGGCTGTGTATATTATAGAGATCATTTCCAGCTGACAAGCCGTTTATAAGAAAAAAACACTCGTTTGATTAAATAAGAAACAATCCCGATTTTATTGTATTTTTCTCATTCGATTTCAGTCACTAAGTAGTGTTTAACCGCTTTAAAATCTGCCAACCGATGCTGTTTTTGCTTGCCTAGCATCAGCGCTAACAACTTTTCAAAAATCTGAATTTGTTCAGGCAACTCAACTTTTAGGCGCTGACAATGTAAAAACGCCCAATCCAGATAGTCAGTTGCCTGCAAGCGCTGTCCACTCAGCCATTCATAAAAAATCACGCCCAAAGCATAAACTTCGCTCTGCAAGCTTTTGGCTTTTCCTTGGAATAATTCCGGTGCCATATAACGTGGTGTCGCATTAAGCTTATGAACTTCAAGCTGATCCAGAGGCTGGACGTGTTCAAAATCAAGTAGACATACCCTACCCTGATCATCAACAAAATGCTCCCGCTTTAAATCCGCATGCAAATAACCCAGCTGTTGCAGGCAGATTAAAGGTTCTACCGCTTGCAGCAAATGTTGTCGAATCTGCGTTACAGAAAGTTGATCTGGCATGATCTGAAAATGTGCTGGTGCATCGACCAGAATCAAAGCCTGCTCAAATTGTTCATGTTGAATGGTGAATGGCTGTTGAATGATTTGATGCGGAAGGAAAAAGTTCAGATCACTCGAACGGCTATGCGTTTGATAAAAATTCAGCTCCTGCTGCCAGCCCAGCTCTGCATGCGGAGATGATATTGAGCTGTCAGATTTAGTCGACACTTGAGTTTTTAGCCAGGATGCGGGCTGACCCGCAGCATAATACAGGCGTCGGCCAAAACCCAGACTGTGGGTTTTCGTTCTTGGTTGAAAATCGAAAGTATCAAGATGATCTAAATTAAGTGGTTGCAATATATTCAGGCTTTGGATCAGCAGTATATTGATAATTTAGCAGTTCCAGACAATGCTGAATAGTTTTCCCCACCCGTTCCTGAGTCTCGATTAAGGAAATTTTTGGCCAAGTGGCCCGTTCGCCTTCGCGCTGCAAGATTTTAAAGAGATAGGGCCGTGGATTTTGCAGCATATAGCTATAGTGGCGCAGGCTATATTTACCGACAATATTCACATCGCCATAATAACGCTGATCGACCACCCCATAGCCGTGATCGAGTATGCGGCGTACAGGTGGCAAGCTTCCGGCATGTTCCCGGGCAAAATCCATCATTCCTTTGGTAATCACCGCACCCTGACGGCGTACAATCCGTTGTGGCCAGCTTAAGGTACCTTTGCGGAAACGTGCGACATCATCTTGCATAAATGGCACGATATGCGGATTGACCTGGCTGGCGATGGTGTAATTGATATTGTACAGCCGGGCCATTTTTTCCTGTGGAAAATCACTGCGTACACTGCCATCGACCCAACGTGTTGCTCCCATATAAGGGGTATATTCACCATCATAACGCTTACTGGTCAAACGTACTGGCGGAAACAGAATAGGGACTGCACAAGAGGCCAATACCGCACTCCAGACCAGCACATCCGGAGAAGTATAGGCATTTAAAATACGGGCATCCTGTGCTGAATCATAAGGGGCAACAGCAATATTGATATGCAGACCTGAGGTTTTGAGTGCTTCTTCAAAGGTCAGATCGCCTAAATTTTCGACCAGAAATTTTTTCAGGTATTTGACATCTGCCAGACCTCCATTGCCTTTCAGCAATTCACTCATGGTTCGGAAATGAAAAGCCTCATGAAAAAAATTATGCCCCTTCAAAAGATCGACATACTGCGAGGGTTTGGATACACCCAACATTGCCGTCATGATGGCACCTGCACTAGAACCTGACATGACCTTTGGCAATAAATCCTGCTCCATCAGAGCCTTACAAACGCCGGTATGAAACAGACCCAAGGTCGAGCCACCGGAAAACATCAAGGCTGGCTGACCATAAGCACGCTGACAGCCTTTGAAGAATTCAATTTTTTCTTCCATATTTAAACAGCTACAGTCTGTTGAAGCGATATGTGCCAGCCCCTGACTAACCTGCTCCACATAATCTTCAATAATTCTTTTGGTGCCGACATAGGCTTCGGTGAACAATAAAGGATGGGCAATATTGGCGATATCGTAGCTTAGACCTTCGCGCAGAATATACATCAGGTCGTGGGTACGTTTCTGTTGTCTATAGCGTCTTAATTTACCCAAACGATGCGCAATAACTTCTGCATCAAAATAGGGAGAACTATTGTCGAATTTCCATTCTTGCGCCCCGGATTCTTCATCTATTTTTAGCGCAATATATTTCCATTCCTCATAGGACTCAGCTTGTTGCAGCTGCTGCTTGAGTTTTTTAATACGATAGGCCTGATGTGGATTAATGTCCTGAGTAAAATCTTTAAACAGCATCTGCCTTCTTCCCTATATTGTATTTTTCATTCATCTTGCACTGCGTAGAAAATATGCACCGATCTGTTCATAACAACAATAGCGAAAATTCTCTGCTTTAAGCAAATTATCACACTTTTCAGGCTTTGACTGTGAATTTTAGGGTGATAGTATCCTAGACATAATTTTAAATCTGTAATGCTGAGATCATGGCGAAAATTGAGTTACCTGACAATATCTTGAATACCCTTTCGACTGTTCTGCTGCAACTTCAGCAAAGCCTACCCGAGCTGAAACATGCTCCTGATTTTTCTGCACATGCCTATAAATGGCAACAGGGTGAACTCAAGCCCATTCATCAGCTTAGACAGATGGAACTGGCCGATTTAAAAGGGATTGAGCGACAAAAAGAAAAAGTCATCCAGAATACTTTACAGTTCTTAAATGGCTTGCCTGCCAATGATGTCTTGCTGACTGGTTCGCGTGGCACCGGTAAATCCTCTATCGTTCGTGCCCTGCTGACCGAATACGCAGCGCAAGGTTTACGCCTGATTGAGATTGAACGCGATGACTTGTCAGAACTTCCGGAAATTCAAAAACTGATTGCAGACCGTCCTGAAAAGTTTATTGTCTATTGCGATGATCTGGCCTTTAACGCAGAAGATGAAAATTATCGCAGTTTAAAAAGTGTATTAGATGGTTCATTGCAATCGGGTTCGAGTAATTTTGTGATTTATGCAACCAGTAACCGCCGCCATTTACTGCCAGAATTTATGCATGAAAATACGCCTGTCACCCGGGTCGATGTTCCGCAATATACTGAGCTACATCCTCAGGAAGCAATTGAAGAGAAGATTTCGCTATCTGACCGTTTCGGCTTATGGCTGTCTTTTTATCCAATGGATCAGAATTTATATCTGGAAATTGTAGAGCATTATCTTAAAAAGGCTGAGATGGAATTGACCCCGGAAACCCGAGCCGAAGCCTTGCGCTGGTGTCAGGCACGCGGTCAACGTTCGGGACGTGCCGCGTATCAGTTTTCCAAGCACTGGATTGGGGCAACTCAGTTGAATAATCTGGAACAATAGAAAATTCAAAAGATCAGGCTCAACGTAAATATCGCTTTGGGCCTTCTTAGATTCGCATTTGAAGTGCAACACCATGTTGTTGCCATAATACCTGACTCGGACTTTTAAAGCCGAGTCTTTTATCTTGTGTATCATGCAATTTTTACTCTGAATCTACTAAATCAAACCATCTAAATCAGCAAATGCATCGCGGTCCCATAGATATGTAGAACCTTGAGATTTTTACCTTCATTGCTAACATCTTCAGCAGTAATGCATTTTGCTCTCATATGTTCATCAAACTGACAGACTGGGTTCTGATCATAAACATTGAGTAAAATCTATGGATATTGCATTGGGTGAATATCTTTTAATGCCTCTTTAAACAAGACTCGACCAATCCTACGCTTTTATGCAGCTTTCAATACATATAACGCTATAATTTTGGCAATGCCTTTTGCTTCACTTAGCGAAACATCAATAAAGCCCTGAATATGCCCTGCTCCTTCTGTAACCAATAGAATATGGTTATTGAGCTTGAGCACCTGCAATCATAAAGCAAGCCGTGTATCTAGCTTATATTCCGCCAAAATAGGTAGATAGAGCATCTGCTGACAGGTTTCTTGCCCGCTCTGCACATGCGCTTGTGCAATAACTGCCACATCTTCAATTGTCGCAGGACGAATCATTCTTGATCCCTTTATCATTCATTTTATTTTTAAATTCTCCAATACTTCTTTGAAAAACACTATCTTATTAATCAAAACCTTGAAACTAAACATGATACATAGATTTGCCATTCCTCATAAAATGAGTTGACAGATAAAAGCTGAATATTGTGCTACTGGATATAACTTAGTGAATATCACAGCTAAATTGTGTTGGTCGCACTTCAACTTGTTCAGCATCACAGTGAACATTTACTATTACGTCATCACCAATACCAATACATGCATTACTTAAGACCCATAAATTATTTGTATAAAATTGCCAATTTCCTTCACCACGACAACGATACTGTACCTGCTTCAAACGGCAATCCGAATACACGTGATCTGGTCGTGTTGCACGTCCAACTACACCCACCAAATGCACACGTGGACGCCCTGAACTCCCACAACGAAGTGCACCTACACTGGTTCCATTACGTACTGCATTACGATATTGTAATAACTCAATTTTCTTTCTTGCTTCTTGCTCTTCTTTCTCGACTTGAGCCAGTTTACGTTTAAGCTCCTTTTCTTTTTCACTTAAACTTAACTGTTCTTTTTTAATTTCTGATTTTTTTTGATCATTATTTTTAATTACTGAATCAGTATTCTCACCTCTTGCCTTACGCGCTGCGTCTGCAAGATCCACCATTTTTTGAGCTTCTGCTGTCCGGTGTTTACCCAACAAATCGACCTGTTTTTGAATTTCTTTTTGTTTTACCGAGTTTTGATAAGTTTCACCATAGGTTCGCCCCCACTCTCCAGAAGGAGGTCCAATCATTACATATTCTGCAGAAAGACCTGTGGTGGTAAAGAACGATATATAAATTAAATATTTCTTCATTTGAAAATCAAAAAATCAAGCTTTTAAGTTGTATTTATATATTACCTAATACTGCTAAAAAAAGAAAAATACTAATCTTTAAAGTAGAGGAGTTTTATTTTAAAATAAAACGATTTATTTATTTGGCTTTTTATACATGAATTACCTAAAGTCTCTGACTATTATGTCCAGCTGTTTTTTATTTACAACACCACTTATAGCAGCAGAGCAAACTGTAGCAAATGCACAAAAATTTTTAACGATTATATTACCAGACAAAGGTATCCAATCTGGAGATTTAAAAAAATATTTTTCAGATATGGCTGATGAGCATGATGGATCAGCACGACTCGAAGGCTATAGTAAAATTACCAACGTAACTACTATTGATCGTTGTATTAGCAAAATAAATTATGATAATAATAGCTTATCTTTGAGAGTTTATCATGGTGGTTCAATGGTTGAACCGGTAGTATCCCTAAGACCTGACTTACGACTAGGGAGTACCGAAAATGGAATTGATTGGGGAAAGGTTTTAGAAGTTAAACAATCTAAAGAACTTGTTTCTATACGCTTAAAAAATAATGAACCATACACTATTTTTTCATTAGGAAGTGAAGATATAGCGACACGTGTAAACTATGCCATGACATTTCTTAAGCAAAAATGTGATCCAGCGAATGGAACAGGTTTTTAAGTTTAAAAGGCACTATGTTAAACATAGTGCCTTTTTTACTTATAACACACCTGGTGCACTGAAATTATATGAGCGTCGTGTAGGAGCAGGTGCTTGATAAATCGGAGGTGCAGTATATACAACTGGCTTAGGCTTATCATAGTTTATTTTACAAACCCAATAGGTTTGTTGAATATTTGAACATATACAACCTGAAGTAGTCGAACCACGTTGAATTTTCTCATCAGCTTGATTACATGCTTTACTTCTGTCTGCACCCACCCCTTTTGATGTATAATTGTATGCTTGGGTTTCAAAGCTAACAATAGCAGACAAACCAAGACCTAAAATAAAAAAATATTTAGATATATTCATTTAAACTACTCTAATCTTTGCTTAAAAGCGAAGATAACCAATAAAAACACTCACTCTCCCTATTTTAATTTTATTCTATTTATTTAAAACCATAAATGATCAAAAATAAGACAAATAAAAAATATTTTTTATTTGTACACTTTTATAAAAAATTAAATTTATTCTTAATTCCGCCTATCATAGAGCGGGATTCCTATATGATTAAACCATTTTACGGTATCTGTAAGAAAACACTTACTATGGCAGAGTCAAAATAATTTATTATTTGTTGAAAATTTCTACTCAATAAAACCAAGACAATAAAAAAGAGGCTTTCCGCCCCTTTCCTATCTATCTTTAAACCGCTTCAGGATTTTTTAACTCCGTCATCGGCCAACGTGGCGTTGTGGTTACCGCCAAGCCATCCTGCTGCCCTGCTTTCAAACGCTGATAACCGGCAAAGGCAATCATCGCGCCATTATCAGTACAAAGTGCCGGTTCTGCATAATAAACAGTCGCTTTAATTTTGGCTAAATCTGCTTCTAAACGCTCACGTAAGCGCTTGTTGGCACTGACACCACCGGCAATCACTAAGCGCTTCAAGCCCGTCTGTTTCAATGCTTTGACTGACTTTTTAACCAAGGTATCGACAATGGCTTCCTGAAAACTTGCTGCAATATCTGCATCACGGTTTTCATCACCCAGTTTTTTCATTTGTACAGATACAGCAGTTTTTAAACCGCTAAATGAGAATTCCAGCCCTTGATGGAGCATTGGACGTGGGAAAGCAAAAGCAGCAGGATTGCCTTGTTCAGCCAGTTTGGAAATGTTTGGCCCACCTGGATAGGGCAGACCCATCATTTTCGCCACTTTATCGAATGCTTCTCCGGCTGCATCATCAATCGATTCACCCAGCAATTCATACTGGCCAATGCCATAGGCTGCCATCAGCTGTGAATGCCCACCAGAGACCAACAGCGCCACAAATGGAAATTCTGGCGCTGTTTCAGACAACAATGGTGCGAGCATATGCCCCTCCATATGATGAACACCAATTGCCGGTTTGTTCAATGCAAAGGCCAAAGTTCGACCAAACAACGCACCTGTCATTAATGCGCCCATCAGACCTGGGCCACGGGTATATGCCACTGCATCAATTTCTGATTTTTTGACGTCAGTTTGCTCCAATAATTCATTCATTAATGGAATCAGTTTACGCACATGATCACGTGACGCCAGCTCTGGAACCACACCGCCATATTCTGCATGCAGTTTAATCTGGCTATAAAGCACCTGTCCGCGTAAACCCAACTCGCTGTCATACAGCGCAAGTCCTGTTTCATCACACGACGTTTCCAAGCCTAAAACGATCATTAAACTGCCTATAACCTGTATCAATTCTATTGCAGTCACTATTATATGCTTGTGGTATGAGATGTAAATGAGTAAAATACTGACCTTCACTTGTGATCACAGGCATTCGGCCTGCGATCTTATCCATAACTTTATGAGGATTCTTCATGCCACAAGTTAAATTGAAAGAAGGCGAACCAGTAGACGTAGCTATCCGTCGTTTCAAACGTTCATGCGAAAAAGCGGGTGTTCTAGCTGACGTACGTAAGCGTGAATTCTACGAGAAACCAACTCAAGAACGTAAGCGCAAAAAAGCTGCTGCTGTTAAACGCTACCAAAAGAAATTGGCGCGTGAATCAGTACGTACGACTCGCCTTTACTAAGATTAATTTGTGATTGACTGCCTGGATTAAATAATGACGACTTTAAAAGACCAAATCACGGATGTTTTGAAAGCAACAATGCGTGCCAAAGAAATGTCCAAGCTGACGGTCATACGTGGTCTACAGGCGGCAATTAAGCAAATCGAAGTCGATGAGCGCAAAGAACTTGACGACGCTCAAGTTCTTGCGGTCATTGAAAAACAAATTAAACAACGTAAAGAATCGATCAAGGCCTTTGATGGTGCTGGTCGAGAAGATTTAGCTAGTAAGGAACAAGCCGAGGTTGAGGTGTTATCTCAATTTCTACCAGAAGCTATGACTGAGGAAGAACTTGATTCCATCATTGCGCAAACGATTGCAGCGCAAGAAGCTACTAGCATGAAAGATATGGGTAAGGTGATGAATTCTCTGCGTCCGCTCATAGCCGGGCGCGCCGATCCTGCACAAGTTTCAGCTAAAATTAAAGCGAAACTTGCTTAATCCCACTTCTCTAATATTCGATCTTTAACGTTGAACTGACTTTTTACAAAAGACAGTTCTTAACGTATTCTTATTGCAAATAACAATCAACCTGATAACGTTTCAGCAATTGCATCTCTTTTGAAGATTTCACTTCTATAATCACATCCTGTTTAGTTATCTTCTGAAACTGACGATCCAGATAAGCACGATTTTGGTCAGCCGCCTGATATAAGCGATCGGCATAACGTTGCACAATACTACAAAAATGTGAATTCTGTGCTGCGCTAAAACCTTGTTGCTGCGGATTCAAACCACCCAAGAATTGACGCGATTCCTTTTTATAGTCAGTATTAATACGCTCTACCGCGTCTACATACTCAACAGCACTCGCAGCAAATACCGCATAACTCCACCCCAATAGACAGATGCCCAATAATATTTTCTTCATAGCATGCTTCAGATTTAATCGCACTGATCATTAAAAAAAGATTGTAGCCCGATTCAGTATATCCTGACCATATCATCCTGATATAAAAAGCTTAAAACCTGACTAAGGCTTAAATTTTATATTGACGTGCCTGCTGCATCTGTTTCAGGCGTTGGTTAATGGTTGCCGATAAAGATTGATTATTTTTCGCTGTACGCTGTGCATGTAATAATGACTTGATGGCGGTTTCCTCATAACCGGACCAATATTCTACTTCTGCACGATAACGCAGCACATTGGCGGCCTTGATTGCCGATGCTGGCTCTGCATTGGTCGCCAGCTGCATCAATCGCCAGCCACTCACATCGCGGGAATTGGCATTCAAAAACTTTTGTACAATCTGTTTAGCTTGATCAGGTTGCTGGGCACGAATCAAGACTTCTGCATATTTATAATTGAGTGCGCGGTTTTCCGGCATGATCCGCGCTGCCGAAGCCACACTTTTCAACGCTGCATTCAACTGGTTCTGACCTAAGTAAATATCAGTCTGAAACAAGACCAATAAAGGATGCATCTGGTTATGCTTTTTCGCCTGATCTAAAGCAGCCTGTGCGGCCTGAAAATCACTTTGCTGTATCTGGTAGGCAGCCAAAGCAAGCTGACCGGCAAAATTATTCTGCCGATTCATCAAACTGAGCTGCTCCTCACTGGTCTGGCGAGACAGCACCCTGCTATACCATTTGATAATCTCAAAGTCCTGATCATTCAGCTTAGGTTTGACAGCAGGCAGCTGATTGGCACGCAAACGTGCTTCACTCATACGCTCAGTCGTCAGTGGATGGGTGAACCAGAAATCCGGCAGGAAGCTTAAGCGACTGGTCGAGCGATGCATGACTTCGAAGAAGTCAGCCATACTATGCGGGTTATAGCCCGAACGATACATATATTGCATGCCAATTCGGTCTGCTTCACGCTCCTGATTACGACTATAAGTCAGCTGTTTATCCATCAACGCGGCTTGCGAACCCATCATCACCGCAGCACCCGCATCACCATCCGCCTGAGAGGCCACCAACGCCCCGACCAAAATTCCGGCCAATGCCAGCAAACCCTGCCCTTTAAAAGCATCTTGAGAGCGACTGTAATGACGTTGTGTGACATGTGCAATTTCATGCGCCATCACCCCCGCCACTTCATCCATATTTCGGGCTGAATTGATTAAACCAGCATTAAGAGCAAACAGCCCTCCCGGCACAGCAAAAGCATTAATTTGTGGATCATTAATCACCAGTAAACCAATGGGCTGTTGTAACTGAGTCTGACTGAGAATATGAGAAAATACCGACAGCAGCTGGTCTTCCAGCCATGGATTCTGCATGACTGACATTTGCTTATGCACTTCGCGATAGACTTTTTCACCGATCATTCTTTCTTTTTGCTGATCGAGTAAACCCACGCCTGTACCAATATCAGGCACAGAAAAGTGTGCAGTCGCTTGATTAAAATCATGGCTAGAGCTATGCCCTGTCACCATGCACATCGTTAAACCACACGCCAACGCCAATCGTTTCAATGAAAAATCTCTAAATCTATTGTTCTAAGCTGCCTTGAATATAGCATTGAAAAATGGGCATATACGCAAGAAAATGTTATTTAATATTATTGAAACTCAGGATTAACCACATAGCGTGGCACTCGCCCTTCTAAAGCATCCACCAGATTCTGATAGGCCAATTCGGCCATTTTTTTACGGGTTGCAGCCGTCGCAGAACCCACATGTGGCAATGTAACCACATTGTCCAACTGAAATAATTCAGATTCTTTTAAAGGTTCTTTCTGATAGACATCGAGACCGGCAGCAAAAATCTGCTTGGCTTTTAAAGCGTCAATTAAAGCCTGCTCATCAATGACTGAGCCACGTGAAATATTCACCAATACCGCATGTGGTTGCATTTTTTCCAACTCAGCCGCTGCAATCAGCGCTTTAGAATCAGCATTTAAGTCAACCGCAATAACGACAAAGTCGGAACGCTGTAATAGTTCATCTAAGTCAGAATACTGTGCATTCAGGCCTTGGGCCAATTCTGGTTTTTCACGGCGATTATGGTACAGAATATTCATATTGAAACCATAAAAACCACGACGTGCAACTGCAGCTCCAATATGACCCAGACCGATAATACCTAAAGTTTTTCCAAAAATATCCAGACCAAATTGTGCTTCACCGACAGTACGCTGCCATTGTCCTTGTTTGGTCCAGTGATCCAGATAAGCCACTTTACGTGCCGCAGACATCAACAATGTAAAAGCCAGATCTGCCGTGGTTTCAGTCAGTACATGCGGGGTATGGCTGAGATAGATATTTTTTTCATTTAAATAATCAAGTTCATAGTTGTCATAACCGACACTGACACTAGAAATGACTTTAAGCCGGGTGGCAGTCGCCAGATTGTCACGATTCAGCAATCGACCTGCACCAATCATGCCATCGGCATCCTGAACCTCCTGCAAAAGCTGCCGGTTCACATCGCCTAACTTGGGTTGTATATAAGCGACATCATAATGTTGTTCAAGTTTATTTTGAATATCAGCATCGATCTGACTAAATACAACCACTTTTTGTTTCATATTTTTTATTCCAAACTCATATTATTTCAAGCTGGCAGACCTATTTTGCATAAACTGCCATAAACGTTTTTTCAAAATTGGCTGATCCAGCATTTCCTGTAAAGAAGCCAACTGGATTATTTTACTATTTGAAATATAAGGTACAGCTCCCAAGAAAATAATATTTTTCTCGGCACTCATCCCATCGAGAAAACCCTGAATATAAGAGTCCACACCGCGCCCATCCTGAACATTGGCCCAAGGAAATGGCCAGTTCAGCTCACAAAACTCGCTGACCACTGCACGCTGGATATTCGTCCATAAATTCTGGGTTTCTTCAGTCATTGCAGTCGCATCAATCACAATACTGCAATGGGCCAGACTTAAAATCTGCAAACTAAATGGCAGAATTTGTATGATTTCACGCTGTTCCTGAACCAGTACTGGCGTGGGCACTGATACCACAGGCATGACTTCAGCTTCGGGCTGAATAACCGGCTCAGGAATTGATAGATCTGTAAATACCTCGGGCTGCTTGGACTGAGGCAAGACAATGTCACTGTGAAATTCTGGTGCAGCCTGATCACGCCAGATCGAGACCTGATGTGGCTGACATGCGCTGTCCCTAGGAATCCAGAGATCAATTCCTAATGTTGCCAGTATGTCACGCTGATGCCCTATCATCTTTTCATCATCACCAATTTCAGGCTGAACATTTTAGCCGGATTGCCTCTACTTTGCCGAACTTTTTCCGCTTTTCTTTTTTATCCTGATGGATTCTAATACAAAGTCGATCTGCCTGCTAAAAACTGTACTTTTAATACTCAATTAAATCACTGCCTCTGTTATAACAGATGCAGTTTCAAACTGTGAATTGTTGTCTTCTTTTTTACATAATGGTTAAACTGTTTTTCTTCAACATTTGTTGAATAATCTGCTCTGCCTCAAAACCCAAGCGCCAATAAAGCAGTTCCATCACATCCAGTTCGTCCTGAGTCACAATACGGTCGCTCCACAAACAGGCTTCTGCGATACCCAAAATCCCGAGACGTTCACGCAGTAAAAGTCCCGCAATATCATTCAGAATTTCCGCAAGATCAATCGGCTCATCAGAAATTTCATTGTATAAGTCCAATTCTCGAGCCGACAAAATCCGGTTTAAAATGCGTTCGCGAACCTCAAGCTGGTTTCCGCTATTAATCTGCTGCACATGCAACAAGGCATCAATCAGACGCACAATCTGGGGCTTAACTTCATCCAAAGCTGTTGGAATATGTGCGGGCAATAGATTCAGTTCATATTTGACACATTCCAGCAATAAGGCATCGAGCAAGCCAATTTCACCATCTTCCTGAATAATTCGTGCCAGTTTCATCAAAAACTGACGTGCAACTGTGGTGGGCATCCCGCCAATATTCTTACAAGCTTGCTGGAAAATCGAAATATGCACCCGCCCATCCAGATTCAGCAGTGAATCTACAATGGCGCGGCTCACCTCAGCCTCAGTCGGAATAAATTCACGATATTGACGAATCATCAAAATGGCAACCATGACTTCACGCGAGCCGGTCGCCGTCTGCAATGCACGTTCAAGCAACTCCGGACGCGGCATACTCAGCCGCAGCTCTGGATTCAGTGGCTTGATCGCATCTTTAATTGCAAAGCTGATTGGAGATAGACGCAACAACGGCAGAGGCTGTGGCGAACTCCAGCTCATCGCAGTCTCGGGCACCACTTCTTCCAGAGAACGAAATAAACTGAATAAAGGCTGATTCTTGAGTTTCTTCAAGTTCTCGAGCTGCAAATCCTGAATCAGGGCTGGATTTAATTCATAAATTCGTTGATTAATATTTGGGTGAATATTCAACCAGTTTTGCGGACTCAAGGAATTGGCAAAACACATATGTGAAATGGATTCGGCATATTCACTATAGATTTGCGAACCGGAATGATGCACATGAATTCTGAGTAAAGTCTGGATATTGGCATCATTTTGAATCAGGCGGCGAGTTTTCTGGTCATTCTTAAAAGTGCGTCCACCCAGTGAAATATATTTAATAAAGCGTGTGATCAATACCCCCAAACTGCCAATCAGCCAGATTACTGCGCCAATTGCGACATAAAAGGTTTCAAACTTATTTTCACGTCGAATATCAGTTCGATAGAAACCAGATTTGGCAATTTTGCTGCCCCACTGGCTAAAGGTGGTTAAACTGCTATACAAAATTTTTAAGCGGGTATTTTCCGCAGTTTCACCCGACAGAATTTTATTAAATTCGTGACTGAGTAAACCATACAGCTCGACTTTATCCAGAGTTTGTACCGCACCCCAAGTCAGAATAATCGCGATATCTCGCGGGCTAAAACCCGCCGTCAGCGTATTAACTCCAACTTCATCGGGCAGTACATACACCGCCGGAGGTTCAATTAAAAAGGTATCGGCCAGCTGCTGGGTAATTTGCAGTGCCGCACTTTCCTCAGGAATACTTTCCATCGGGCTGAGACGGCGCGCACCCATCTGTTTTGCCAGCGAATAACCGCCATTCCGGAAAAGATAAAATTCATAGATGACCGAGATCAGCATCACACATAACAGCAACGCAATCAGATAAGGACTGAGCATATGCCAGAAAATAGACTGGGTAGAATCAACATAAAAAACGAATAGACCAACAACGGTATTGATAATAAAAATAGTTAACAGCACAGCAATCAAGCAGAAGCTTACAGGCAATACGATATTCTTGTTTTTTATAAAATCATATCCTACGTTGCGCAATGTAGAACCCTAGTTAAGATTATTTTCAATGGGTTCATCATAAAACAAAAAAGCGGGAAATTCCCGCTTTTTCATGATGATTTTAAGCGCTTAGACTTCACGTACGCCAGTTAAATCCACAGAAGCTGCATCGATATTCACATCGATGTAATTCCCTTCTTTCATGGCACTGTCACTACGTTTTTGCTGTAGATCATCCAGATACTGCGCATCAATACCACCCGCGACATAAACGCCGTCAAATACCGAACAGTCAAAATCTTTCAGATCTGGCACTTTGGTGGTTCGAACTGCATCTTTTAAATCTTCCAGATCCTGGAACACCAAACGGTCTGCACCAATAATTTCACGAATTTCTTCAACGCTACGATCTGAGGCAATTAGCTCTGATTTTGCCGGCATATCGATACCGTACACGTTTGGATATTTCACCATCGGTGCTGCGGAAGCAAAGAAGACTTTTTTCGCACCAGAATCACGTGCCATCTGGATAATTTCATTACAGGTCGTACCACGCACAATCGAGTCATCGACCAATAGTACGTTTTTACCCTTAAATTCAAGCTCAACCGGGTTCAGTTTTTGACGTACCGATTTTTTACGTAGTTGCTGACCTGGCATAATAAAAGTACGACCGATATAACGGTTTTTCATGAAACCTTCACGGAATTTCACACCCAGCATATTGGCAAGTTCCAATGCAGAAGTACGTGAAGTATCCGGAATCGGAATCACCACATCGATATCATGCTCTTCACCCCACTCGCGCAGAATTTTTTGCGCCAGCTTCTCACCCATTTTCAGACGTGCTTTATACACCGAGATTCCATCAATAATGGCATCCGGACGGGCAAAATACACATATTCAAAAATACATGGACGATATTCAGGATTGGTCGCACATTGCTTGGTAAAGAAATTACCTTGTAAATCGATAAATACCGCTTCACCTGGCTGAATATCACGCTCAACTTTGAAGCCCAGCGCAGTAATCGCAACCGATTCAGAAGCTATGATATATTCCATGCCCTGTTCAGTTTCACGTGAACCGTAAATCAGTGGACGGATACCATTCGGATCACGGAAGCCCACCAGACCTTGTCCGGTAATCATTGCTACCACACCATAAGCGCCTTTACAACGCTCATGCACACGTGTTACCGCATGGAAAATATCTTCCGAAGTCGGCACCAATTTGCCATGTTTTTGCAATTCATGCGCTAGCACGTTTAGCAGCACTTCTGAATCAGAATCCGTGTTCATATGACGCAAGTCAGTTTTGAACAGGTCATCGTGAATTTCTTCGGCATTGGTCAAATTACCGTTATGCGCCAAGGTAATTCCATACGGCGAGTTCACATAAAATGGCTGTGCTTCTGCACTGCTCGATGAACCGGCTGTTGGATAACGCACATGACCAATCCCGTAATTTCCTTTCAAGGCACGCATATGACGGGTATGAAATACATCACGCACCATCCCATTGTCTTTACGAAGGAACAGACGCCCTTCATCACATGTCACGATCCCAGCTGCATCTTGTCCACGATGTTGTAACATCGTTAATGCATCAAACAACATTTGGTTAACGGGTGATTTACCAGCTATACCAACTACTCCACACATAGCAACCTCGCAGACAAGCTAGGATTAATAAAAAGGATTATTTGTAGACTCATCTGCAGCTCCAGATTTGGACGATGTTTCAGATGATACAGCTGAAGGTTTCGATGTCCCTTCAGGCTTGATATGTTGTAGTGCACCATTCGCGGCGTCTTTCGACATTTGAGTCGCCCAAGGCGCATAAGGCAATAAGGCTTGAATAAACTTGGACTGTTTCCAGTGCGGTGAGCTTTCTACCCACGGGCCAATGCCTTGCATGGTAATCAGCACAATCAGCAAGCCTTTCAGGCTACCAAAGACACCACCTGCCAGACGGTTAAGCGGACCCAGTTTAAGACTCTTTAAAATACGGTTTAAAAGCGCAGTGACGATCCAGGTCAGAACCACAATTAACAGGACGATAAAGGCGAAGGCTGCTATCTTTTGTACGACTGGATCTGTACTCAGAGCAACCATAGACGGCGCAAGTAGCGTTGAATATTTTGCCGCAACAATCAGGGCAAAGATCCATCCCACTAAGTTCGCAAAGGCTTTAATAAATCCTTGACGCAAACCGTTGAGCCCTCCAATGAGCAAGATAATCAGCAGAAAGATATCAATGGCATTCATAGGATTTAAAGTGCGTCTACACAATCTTTTACAAGTTCAGGTCCAGTATAGATGAGGCCACTATAAACTTGTACAAGGCTGGCACCTGCCTGTTTCTTGGCAACAGCATCTGCGCCTGAAAGAATACCACCCACACCAATCAAGGGAATTTGTCCTTTTAACACCTGAGCAAATGCAGCCAGACATGCGGTACTTTTCTCAAAGACTGGCGCGCCAGATAGACCACCTGCCTCCTCTGCATGCGCCAGACCTTCCACCCCTTCACGTGACAGTGTGGTATTGGTCACGATCAGACCATCAATCTTGAATTGCAGTAACTGCTTGGCAATAAAGGCAATATCGGTTTCGTCCAGATCAGGCGCTACTTTAAGGACCAAAGGTACATAATGCTGGTATTCCTGCGCCAATTCAAGCTGACGGTTTTTCAATGTTTCAAGCAGTTCGGTCAGTGCATCACCACTTTGTAAACTGCGCAGATTTTTGGTATTGGGAGAAGAAATATTGACGGTAATGTAAGACGCATAATTATAGACTTTTTCTAAACAGATAAGGTAATCATCTACTGCTTTTTCTACCGGAGTATCAGCGTTTTTACCGATATTGATGCCGAGAATGCCTTTAAATTTGG
Source organism: Acinetobacter sp. YH12254 (assembly GCF_013417415.1). Lineage (NCBI taxonomy): Bacteria > Pseudomonadati > Pseudomonadota > Gammaproteobacteria > Moraxellales > Moraxellaceae > Acinetobacter > Acinetobacter sp. YH12254. Next base: position 36,006 of record NZ_VPEB01000015.1, read on the forward strand.
CAGCTTTGACATTTTCCACCAGCTGATCTACACCCTCATTATTAAAACCCATACGGTTAATAATAGCTTTGGCCTGCGGCAGACGGAACAAACGCGGATGAGGGTTGCCGGCTTGCGGTCGCGGCGTAATGGTACCAATTTCAATAAAACCAAAACCTTGACCAGCAAGGGCATCAATATAAGCACCATTTTTGTCTAAACCTGCCGCAAGCCCTACTGGATTGGGAAATTCGATTCCCATACAGGTTACAGGTTTTGCAGTAACATTTTGACGCATCAAGCCCATTTTATGGGATGATTTTAATAGTGATAGTGTCAGCTCATGTGCACGCTCTGGTGCTAAAGAAAACAACAAAGGGCGGGCTAGAGAATACAACATATCTAGAAAAGTCTACTGCTTTTTAAGTCGGCATATTATAGGCATAGGCTGACAAAAAAACCATGCTTTGCAAATCTTTATTTTTACCGTTTATTGCACGGTCGCGGTTAATTTAATCTGTCCTGCTTCATTATTTAGTTCCATTTTCTCAACACTTAGACCCATTTGTGCCAGTTGAGTCAGGAAGTTTGCCAAAACTGCATAATTTTCATGCATGACCACCAATTGAATTTTTCCATCTATTTGCTGGGATGCAACCGAAAGACCTTGTTGCTGTGCCACCCGCTGTACTTTCTCTGCGGCATCCAGCTGCATGTCTCCAGCAGGTTTTATGGTGACTGCATTACTTTGCATCCAGACAATGGTATCTTTCAGCTGATTTAAACGTTTCTGCTGGGTGTCTGCTGCCTGATGCATATACCAGAGTGCTGAACTGACCGCAGCCACAACTACAAAAATAGTGGTAAAAATCACCAATACCCGTTCACGTGCCGAGAGACTGTCCAGATAATCACTCATTTTTTCAAAAGACTGATCCATGCGATTTTGTAGCGCTTCGATGGCTTTCATTATTGCACCCTCACCAGCCCAATGGCACCTGTTCCGCTGGCCTGAATATTCCCCAGCTCCACTTTAAAGCCTTGCTGACCCAATTGCTTGGTCAATGCATTTAGCGTATCTGATGAATTGGCCTTGAGCTCCATACTCAACACAGACGCATCATAATTGATCCGTTGTGCCACAATCTGGTTCTGCATCAAGACTGGTCCAATCCGACTAATCAGCTGTAATGCCTGTGTATCGGCGATCTGGCTTTGACGCAACTGCCCTTCAAACTGGCTTTTGATATTCTGCTCAGTGACCGGATAATTTTGCCCAAACCAGTACTTGAACTGATCAACGGCCTGTGCAGCGGTCTGATTTGCCACTTTTTTATATTGATACCAGCGCACCGCATCATAACTAAACTGTAAGACTAATATGCCCAGAAATACAGCTGCACATGCTTTCCAGTAACCGGAAATGGCACCTTCAGATTTAGCTTTGGGCAATACATTAAACGCATGTTGTTTGGGTTTTTTCAATACAGGAAGGACATACTGAAAAGATTCTAACTGCTCCTGTGTGACCAGTGCTTCTAGGCTACTTAACTGATCCTGATTCAGATTACTAACTTTATAATGCAAATCTTTGGGCTGATAATCCAGATACAGACTCAGATCATCCAGCGACTGGCCGATATATTCTGCCTCTCGTACCAACAAGCGCCCACCAATTTGGGTAATCACCCGCTGATTGGCTTCAGGAACTGGCAGTACCAAAAAGTCTGGCAGCAAAGCCGCCAGCTTGACGGGAATCAGGTTGAGAGAATACTGCAAGGTCTCGAGGGTAGAATTCGCAATCCCCATAATACTGACCTGATCAGGCTGCTGAAAATGATGCAGCACTTTCATGGCATCGACGGGCAGCACCACATACTCTTCAAGCAGATACTTGATGCCCTCATTGCCCATTTTTTTATATTGGCTCTTGGGCAAAGTCTGCTGCAAAATTTGCACATGACGGCTCGGGAAAAACACTACTGCTTCTTCGCCATGATGAGCCTGGATCTCCTGAATCAACTGCTCAAGTGTTTCCGCAGTATTCCAGAATTCCCCAGTTGACCATTGCCAAACCCCATTGGCCTCAGGCATCCATAAATACAACATCGATTGTGTACTACCGTTTTAATTGGTTTTTATAATGTAGGAATAAAACTTTTAACTGTTGTCGACAAACCTGCGGCAATGACTGGCTGCGCATAGATACGTGCTTCTGCCAATGCATAGGGATGAAAAGACTCCGCCAGCAAAATAGAAGAAATGTGCGCCACCACATTCATATGACACACCACGGCAATCGATTCATAAGGCAGTTGCGACAACCATTCAACCGCGACCTTGGCATCATCATCGGGTTTAATCGCATTACAGATCACCACCGGCACATCTTGAAAATACTGCTGCAGATGGGCCAGGGTTTCCTGCGCACGCAATAAGGGACTGACCACAAATACTTCAGGTTTAATCATATTTTTTAAGAACTGTGCAGTTTGCTCAGCCTGCTGATGACCACGCTCCGTCAATGGACGCTTGCTATCATTGCCATTGACTGGTGGAGCAGCCTCACCATGTCGCACTAAAGTCAGTTGCATTGGGTTTCCTTATTTTCTTTTGCCTGCATGATAACTGGCCAATATGACAATTCACATACAGTCCCTTTGTGTTATAGATCAGACTTGATGATGTGGCAAGACAAATTCCACATCACTGCGATGACCGTTTTTCATCAATGACAATGCAATGCTGAGTGGTGGTGCACCTTCAAAAATCACATCATACAAGGCAGAAGTAATTGGCATATAGACATCCAGTTCTTCGGAACGCGCCTTGACCTGTACGATGGTATTGATCCCTTCTGCAGTTTGACCCAGTTCAGTAGTAGCCTGCTCCAAAGTCTTGCCTTTGCCCAAGGCAAAACCAACCTGATAATTACGACTCAGCGGACTGCTACAAGTCGCAAATAAATCACCCACACCGGAAAGCCCGAGGAAAGTCAGCGGATTCGCGCCCAATTTTACCGCAAAACGGCTCATTTCGGCCAGTGCACGGGTCAGGATCATACTCTTGGTATTTTCACCCACGTTATACGCGGCTGCCATCCCCATCGCGACGGCATAGATATTTTTCAAGGCACCACCGAGTTCTACACCATGTACATCATCACTGGCAAAAACACGGAACAAGGCACTATGTAAGGCTTGCTGTACGGCATAACGTACCAGCTCAGATTCGCTGGCAATCACGGTTCCTGCCGGCTGACCTGCCACAATTTCCTTGGCGAGATTCGGCCCGGACAACACTCCATAAGGCACTTCTGGCAATACTTCCCGAATAATATCACTCATGAAGCTAAAAGTTTTGGCTTCAATCCCTTTGGTGAGTGAAATCACGGCTTGTGAGGTGATAAAAGGCTTGATTTGTTGCAGGACATCCCGAAAAGAATGACTTGGAATCGCGACTAAAATAATATCACGATCACGCACAGCCAGTTCCAGATCCGACACAGCCAGTAAGTTTTCTTCCAGCTGGAAATCGGGCAAATAACGTTTATTGATATGCGTGGCATTGATATCTGCCGCAACAGCTTCATCACGAATCCAGATCATGGTATTACAACCATTACGCACTGCGGTATTGGCCATTGCGGTACCAAAACTGCCCCCACCCAACACCGTGACTCTTAAAGCGGTCTTATGATCGACTGCAACCGGCTCGACCAGTGCTGAAAAATTTAATTCTGACATGTTATTTTTTAATACCCTGTTATACCGTGCAAATTAACCGTTCTGATTCCAATAACTTACAAAATTACTGGTCTGAATCTCTGCGCGTGCTGGAATTGCTTTTGCTGCAGTGCCAATATAAATAATACCCGAGACCAGATCGTCTTTTGAAATTCCTAATGCCTGCTTAAACAGGCCAGATTCGACTACAGCACCACTGCGCCACATGGTCGAGAAACCCTGAACCTGGAGTGATAACAGAAAATTCTGTATGGCGGCACCTGAACTGAGAATCTGTTCAAAATGTGGAACTTTAGGATGATCTTGCAAACGCGTTAAAGCCAGCACCAATAGTGGCGCACGGAATGGATGATTCTTGACCCGTTCAATCTGTGCCGTTTCAGTTTCACCCAGATCGACCAGTGCCTGAGACAACAGCTCCCCAAATGCTTCACGCTGTGCATCAGGTATCACCACAAAGGTGGTGGGTTTCAACCGATGATGATCCGGTGCTGTCAATGCCGCCTGAAAAGCCAGCTCCAGCTGTTCTGCATTCGGTGCCGGTGCCAGCAAATGTCCTATTGATTGACGTTGGCGAATATTTTGATGAACGATGTCGACCACGGATTCCGTCATTGCTTTGTAGATCTATACTTAAAAACTGTTTTCAAGATTAGCATATTCCCGCTGTAATACTCTATAAACTTCACCGCGACTTAGCCGCAAAAATTACTCAAGTAACATTACAATATTTTGATTTTAATCAATGAAATGCTCAGTTGAATTACTTTTTTAGCATAGAGTCACACTAAAAATTTCCAAACTTATACAACAGCTCCAAACTCTGTGCGCTTTGCTATGCTCAAATAAACTTAATTCTGTTTTCACCCGAGATTTTATCATGAAAAAAACAATTGCGATCAGCGGATTAGCAGCTTCAGTTCTACTTTTAACTGCCTGCGCTTCTAACCCAACCTCACTGGCAATTCAGAAAGAAAACAATCAGTTTGAGGTTACCGGATTAGGTAAAAATCAACTAACTGCTAAAAATAATGCCATTAATGCTGCCAGCAAAACCTGTGGTTCGAAAGCTACTGCGATTATTATCGATGAAAAGACGGGTTATAACGGGGCATTAAAAGGTGTCGTTGATGATCAGACTGGACAAATGATTCAGGCAGCAGCGACTGTTTTAGGTAATATCGCAGGCACCAATACCGGTTTAAACCAGAATGATGACTATCAAACCATTTTGACTTTCCGTTGTCAGGCCAAATAAGTCCAGATCACATGGTCATAAAAAAAACCGCTCTTCAAGAGCGGTTTTTTTAATCTGGATTAGCAATAACCTTCCAGACGGGTCAAAGGCAATTTCTGTCCAATCGCCTTCTCAATTTCTGGTAGATAGAACGCATCATCTTCGGCAAGGAAACTAATACTCACACCACGTGTTCCCGCACGGCCAGTACGTCCAATACGATGTACATAATCATCTGACTGTTCAGGTAAAGTGAAGTTCACCACATGTGAAACACCATCCACATGAATACCACGACCCGCAACATCTGTTGCAATCATGATGTTGTGCTTACCATTTTTGAACTGGTCTAGCATTTTTAGACGCTTGTCTTGAGCAATCTCACCAGACAGCATGACCACCTTATAACCATCACGTTTTAAATGATCATAAAGCTTACGCACCTGATCACGACGGTTGGCGAAAATCATCACCTTTTCAATCGGCTCATCACGCAAGATTTCTTGCAACAGTTTATATTTATCGGCCTTAGCCACCATATACACCCGTTGCTCGACATCGGCATTGGTTTTCTTTTCCGGTTCAATTTCAACTGTTACCGGTTCAAATAACCATTGCTGTGCCAAATTTAGTACATCATAGCTGAATGTTGCAGAGAACATTAAAGTCTGACGTTGCTCCTTACGCGGCGAAAAACGCACAATGCGTTTCACTGAAGGAATAAAGCCCATATCGAGTAGACGATCCGCTTCATCAATGACCAGAAATTCAATCTGATCCAGCCAGACTTCTTTTTGCTCGACAAAATCGATCAAACGACCGGGTGTCGCGACCATAATATCGACAGGTGCTTTATTTAGTTGATTCTTTTGCTTGTCAAAATCTACACCACCCAGCAAAGTCACGACATTGAGACCGGCATATTTGGCCAGATCCTGTGCATCGCTTTCAATTTGCAGTGCCAGTTCACGGGTCGGTGCCAAAATCAGGGCACGCGGTTCACCACGATAACGCTGCTCCTGAATTGGGTTATTTAATAGATCATTCATGATACTAATTAAAAAAGCTGCAGTTTTACCTGTACCTGTCTGTGCGCGGCCAATGGCATCATGTCCTGCCAGCGTGAATTTTAAAACCTTCTGCTGGATAGGCGTCATGGTGGTAAAGCCTAAAGCATCAATCGCTTTTTTTAGATTGGGATGTAAATTTAAGGTTTCAAAACCAGATGACATAAAGCGGTGCTCTACTTGGGTAATCACTAAGATGGGGATAGTATAAACAAAAAACGCCCCAAGTTATATTGGAGCGTTTTCTTTTTAGCTTAATCCGAAGATTAGTCTAATGGTTGAACTTCTTCAGCTTGAAAGCCTTTTTGGCCTTTAACAACACTGAATTCAACGCGTTGACCATCACGAAGTGAACGGTGGCCGTCACCTTGGATAGCACGGAAATGAACAAATACGTCATCACCGCCGTTACGTTGAATAAAGCCGAAGCCTTTAGTATCGTTAAACCACTTAACTACGCCTTGTTCGCGAGCAGCTGTCATAAGTTAATCCTCATTGAAACTAAAAGAAGGACCACCCGGTGTTGCAAACAGCAGAGCAAACAAGTTTGAAAATATTATTTTTAAGCTTGTAATCATTCTGTAAAACTATCAACAAAATCCCGGTTACATCCATTTATGTAATAGGGTGAAAAACAATCACTTTGTTTATTCAAAGTCCCAAATACGCAACGAGCTTAACATGGGTTTATCACAATTAATAGATTTTTTTTAGCATGTTCTGTTTGATTTAGTTATTTTTTTCATGAAAATTGTCAAAAGACTTTATATCTTCTTTTAGATTGTGATCTTTATTAAAGCAGTTTGGTTCCATGCGCTTCTTTGTTACTATTTATTGTCATTTTTTTGCTATATGAATGAAACCCTAATGTCGCAAGATCCAGAGCAATATTGTCTTATCGATGCCATGGGAAAACCCTGCCCGATGCCGCTATTAATGTTAAAACGGGCACTAAAGGCCGGTAATCAGAAAACTTTCTTGCTGAAATCCTCTGATCCACATAGTCAGACGGATATCAGCCGTTATTGCCAGATTCATCAACTCAAGCTTGAATCAAGAAAAATTTCTGATTCAGAGTTTCACTACTTGATTGAATCTTAAAAATTTTCAATTAAACTGTTTATCTTAGTTTCGTATACTTTTTTACATTTCTCTACCCAAATATCCATTATTTGCGGAGAGATTGGATTAAGATAAAACCTATGTTTAGGGTTATCCCGCACTTCAAGGAGAACACATGAGTGACAGCCGCAATCAGTTGATGCCCCTGTCATTATCGGCGCCAGGGGTCAACCTCGGTGCTTATATCAGCACTGTCAATCAGATTCCGATTTTAACGGCCGAACAAGAAAAAGAGTTGGCTGAACGCTATTACTATGACCAGGATTTAGATGCAGCAAAAATGCTGGTCATGTCACATTTGCGTTTTGTGGTGCATATTGCACGCAGTTATGCAGGTTATGGTCTGCCACAAGGCGACCTGATTCAGGAAGGCAACCTGGGTCTGATGAAAGCTGTAAAACGTTTTGACCCGAATATGGGCGTACGTTTGGTGTCATTTGCTGTGCACTGGATTAAGGCGGAAATTCATGAATATGTGATCCGTAACTGGCGTATTGTTAAAATCGCCACCACCAAAGCGCAACGTAAACTGTTTTTTAATCTGCGTAGCCTGAAAAAATCATCGAAAAAGTTGACCCTCGCAGAAGCACAGTCGATTGCCAATGATTTAAATGTCACACCAGAACAAGTTCTGGAGATGGAAGGCCGTTTGACGGCATATGATGCTGCTTTTGATGCTTCCGGCGATGACGATGATGAAGGTTCAACTTATGTTGCACCGGCTTTATATCTTGAAGATAACCGTTATGATCCGGCCCGTCTGATTGAAAATGAGGATTATGAGGAACAAAGTACCTCTGCTCTGCACGAAGCCATGGATCAGCTCGATGATCGTTCACGTAATATCTTGCAGCGCCGCTGGCTAGATGACGAGAAATCAACCCTGCATGAGCTGGCCGCCGAATATAACGTTTCCGCGGAACGTATTCGCCAACTCGAAAAAAATGCCATGGAAAAAATTAAAGTGGCGATGTCCTCCAATTAATACCAAATTCTGTTATTGATTTAATCTGAAAAAGCCTTCTTTGATGAAGGCTTTTTTATGTCCGAATTTTGAATTTATGCTAAGGTTGAGCGCAAACTTTATCAGGAAGATCAATTCAAATGTGGATTGCGATTTCAGCACTCAACTTGGCGCTTGCCGTGATGCTCGGTGCCTTTGGTGCACATGGTTTAAAAGCGCGCGCGACTGAAGCCCAGCTCGGCTGGTGGCAAACGGCAACGGATTATTTTTTCTATCATGCCTTAGGTTTGCTTATTCTGGCCTTGCTCGCGAAAGTCATTCCGACACTCCCGATTCAATGGAGTTTTTGGCTAATTCAGGTCGGTATTTTATTATTTTCTGGTTCACTGTATATCATGGCCTTGGGTTTACCACGTGGATTAGGCGCAATTACGCCAATTGGTGGTGCTTTAATGATTGCAGGATGGTTAATTCTGGCTTGGAATGCTTTAAAATACGCCAGATAAGTCTGAAAATCACTTAATCATGGAGGGTAGCTAGAATGATGATTTATATCAATGGCGAACAACAGGAAACTCACTGCAAGAATCTGCTGGAACTGATTCAGAGTATGGCGCTTGAGGGTAAGCGTTTTGCAGTTGAAGTCAATGAAATGATTATTCCTAAAAGCAAATTAGGCGATACGCCGATTTGCGATACAGACAAAATAGAAATTATTCACGCGGTCGGTGGCGGCTAATACTCGGGACAATTATGCAAGATTTATTACAGATTGGTTCACGCCAATTCCAGTCTCGCCTTTTGGTAGGCACAGGCAAATATAAAGATTTAAATGAAACTCAGCAAGCCATTCAAACCAGTGGCGCAGAGATTGTTACTGTCGCGATTCGTCGGGTCAATATTGGACAGCATCCAGATCAGCCGAATCTGCTGTCAGTCATTCCTCCGGAAAAATATACCATTTTGCCAAATACCGCAGGTTGTTTCGATGCCAATAGTGCCGTTCGCACCTGTATGCTGGCACGCGAACTCCTTGATGGCCATAATCTGGTCAAGCTTGAAGTTTTAGGCGATGAAAAGACCTTATATCCGAATGTGACCGAAACCCTGAAAGCTGCACGTACCTTGATTGACGATGGCTTTGAGATCATGGTCTATACTTCGGATGATCCAATCGTGGCGCAAGAACTGGAAAGCATGGGCTGTGTGGCAATTATGCCTTTGGGCAGCCTGATTGGTTCGGGCTTGGGAATTCTCAATCCACATACCCTGTCGATTATTAAAGAAAATGCCAAAGTGCCTGTACTGGTCGATGCCGGTGTTGGTACTGCAAGTGATGCCGCAATTGCGATGGAACTGGGCTGTGATGGTGTACTGATGAATACGGCGATTGCGGCTGCACAGAATCCGGTACTCATGGCCTCAGCCATGAAAAAAGCAGTCGAAGCTGGCCGTGAAGCTTTTCTGGCCGGCCGTATGCCACGCAAACGTATGGCCAATGCCAGCTCGCCGGAAACTGGTTATTTCTTTAAATAAATCTCATCGTAGTCAAAGGATTGTATGATTCTTTGACTATCATTTAGCTTTTACTCATCCTAAATTATCTATTTTTATAAATCAGCTCGACGGATTCAAGCTTTAATAAAGCATCAGGAAAAAGCAGCTCCCCCTGCAAGCCTGGCAATTCAATCTTGCTCCAGACCAGTTTATTACGTAAAGACAATGGAAGTTTCTCTGCAATAATCGTAGTGCAATAACGATGCGTCTCACCTCTTGATCCTAAAATAAATTGCTCTCCTACCTGCCTTGTCACGGCCCTAGCAATATCTTTTCTTTTATATGGCTCTAAACTGCTTTCTCTATAAACTGCCCACTTTTTTGCTCGTTTTGAGTCAATAAAATCACTGATATCTGATTGAATCACTTGATTTACATGTGAGGGATCATCATCTGTGGTCGCATGCACCACCAAAATATTCGGTTGAGTTTCTGCAATCACGCCAATATGTGAGTATTCACTCCCACTCAGTTTTTTGATTAAAAAACTTTCGTAACCCACCCCTTCCCGAACAATCCAATCACCCACTTGAAATGCGTGCTCGGGCATATAAATCTGTTTATCTTGCTTTATAGTATCTTGGGGGGGAAACCCAATAAAAAGGCAGATTAGAATAACTAATCTGCCCAAAATCAAACTAAACCGATTATAAATCAACTTTCCATTTATCTTCATTTTTGATAAGTTTTACTCGATCTGTTACAGAATTAGAGCCTTCATTTTTAAAGCTGACTCCGATAGTCACCCGTCCTTTTCCATTTGCTTCATCGATATTTTTGTCTACCACACTAATTTCTTTGACTCCGCCTTTACGTTCAGCTTGCTCTTTAGCCTTTGCCGCGCCAGCTTTTATTTTGCCTTGAATCATTTCTTCAGAACCTGCTTGGGCTTTAACATTTTCAGGTATATAAATATAAGAGAGCATTTTTTCTGAATCGCCTTTATAGGCTGCTGTAACATATTCTTGAGCTACATTTTCTGGATTTTTAACACTACTACATGCAACCAGCATTCCCGTTAAACCGAAACTTAATACTAAATTCAGTATTCTCTTCATCTTATTTATTCCAATAGCAATTATTAAATGAAAGTCAAAAAAAAAGCATAATAATTATGCTTTTTTTTAAATTTTATGGAATTAGACCTTCATCTCGCATTGCAATCTGTACAGACTGACGCTCTGCGACTTTATTGCGGATATGAATAATATTCTTATACGGACTTAAATCATGCTCAATATGATTCGACCAATTGGTCAACACAAACAGATAAGCATCGGCTGGGCCAAAGTTATCATCAACCAGATAGTCATTGTCTGATTCAGCAATCGCTTTATCGATATAACTTAATAGACGATCGACTTCTGCATAGGCTTTTTTCTTTTCATCATCGGATAACTTGCCACCAAAGAACACCGCATAAGCATCATGCAATTCTGAATTGAGATAACCCAGCCATTCCAGAACTTTGGCACGTCCCATTCCAGATGGTGGAATCAGATCTTGTTTTGGATCGTGTTGAGCCAGAAAAGGTAAAATGGCTACGTTTTCTGTCAGGATCAGACCAGGATTAATTTCTAAGGCTGGTACATAGCCTTTAGGATTAATTTCGTAATAATCCGTACCTTTCTCTGTTTTATGTGTTTTTAAATCAACACGTTCCAAATCAAAATCGACATTAATTTCATTTAAAATAATATGAGCTGCCAGTGAGCATGCACCCGGCGAATAGTAAAGCTTCATTTCTGATCCTTGTTATACACTTCTCTATGTTTTAAATCGCTTCTGTCAAACTTTCAAGTGATCAAACCTGTAAATTGCAAAAAAGCGTAACTGCCCCTCAGGACATTTACTCATTCAATATTCAGGAAATTAACGGCTTTTTCAAGCCCATCTCTGTAGATTTTTGACCGCATCTGTTTAAGATACCCAGGTTTTCCAAATTTAGATGATATTTCGTGATTAGCCTTAAAAAAGAAGAATGGTTTTCCAATGTCCGGACTGATGTACTCGCAGGTTTGGTGGTTGGACTGGCCTTAATTCCCGAGTCGATTGCCTTCTCTGCAATTGCTGGCGTCGATCCGCAGGTCGGTCTCTATGCTTCGTTTTGTATTGCTGTGACGATTGCTTTTTTTGGCGGCCGCCCTGCCATGATCTCAGCGGCTACGGGTGCGATGGCACTGCTGATGATTACGCTGGTAAAAGACCATGGACTGCAATATCTGCTGGTAGCGACTATTCTGACCGGAATTATTCAGGTCATTGCCGGTTATTTTAAAGTGGCCAAGTTGATGCGCTTTGTTTCGCAAGCTGTGGTGTATGGATTTTTGAATGCATTGGCAATTCTGATTTTTGTCGCACAGCTTCCCGAGATGCAAAAAATGAATGGGATGGGCTATCTGTTTATTGCCATGGGTCTGGCGATTATCTATCTATTTCCTTATCTGCCTAAAATTGGTAAAGCCATTCCTTCTCCGCTAATTTGCATCATCGTGCTGAGTGGACTGGCGCTGTTCTTGGGTACAGATATGCGAACCGTGAGTGATCTGGGGCAATTTCCGGACACCTTACCAGTGTTCCTGCTGCCGGAGATTCCGCTCAATCTGGAAACCCTACAAATTGTACTGCCTTATTCATTGACGCTGGCGACTGTCGGTTTGTTGGAAAGCATGATGACCACGACTGTAATTGATGAAGTCACCGGAACTGAAGGTGACCGTCATCAGGAATGTCGTGGTCAGGGTATGGCCAATATTGTCAGTGGTTTTATGGGTGGCATGGCCGGTTGTGCCATGATCGGTCAATCGATTATTAATGTGTCTTCCGGTGCACGAACCCGTTTATCGACGCTGATTGCCGGTGTATTTTTGCTGTGCCTGGTGGTGTTTCTGAAAGACTGGCTGGCTTATATTCCGATGGCGGCTTTGGTGGCGATTATGGTGATGGTCGCCTTTACCACTTTCCAGTGGGGTTCAGTCAAACAATTCAATAAACATCCGCTGGAATTTAATGTGGTTATGATTGCGGTGGTGCTGGTGGTTTTAGCCACCCATAATCTGGCACTGGGTGTATTTGTTGGCGTGCTACTTTCTGCCCTGTTCTTTATTAATAAACTGGAAAGAACCGTGCATGTATCTACCCATTTAAATTCAGCTCACTCCCGCAGCTATATTATTTCCGGACAGATTTTTTTCAGTAGTTCAGAAAAATTCTATCAGTTCTTTGACTTTAAAGAAAAGCTTGCACATGTCGAGCTGGATCTGACCCATGCACATATCTGGGATGTGACTTCAGTCAATATGCTGAATAACGTCATCCAGAAATTTAAAGCTCAAGGTATAGAGGTGACCGTGATTGGTTTAAATGAAGCCAGCAGCACCTTGATTGACCGTTTTAGTAGCTGAGGCATGATGATTAATAAAAGAGCCTCGCTTGGCTCTTTTATTGTATCTGGAAGATCTTGCCGATTTTTATGGAGAAATACCGAGAAAAGTTTGACTTGCTCGGCTCAGGACTTAAAATACCGCATTCTGAATTTTTAGATTTGCCAAAGTTATGTCGAACGATCAATTAGACCAGCAAGTCGTGGAGCTGGACAATTTAAGCGAGCACCGTGAAATCGTGACGTTTATGCGCCGCTCAATGCCGCTGAACACCTCTCAACGTACTGCGCTTGAACAATATGGTCACTTAATTTTGGAATATCCGGTGGGCGATTTACGTCAACACTTTGAACATCCGGAGCGTCCTTTAACGGTAGAAATCGGTTTTGGTATGGGTCGTTCTCTGGTGCTGATGGCCAAGGCCAATCCCGAGCGTAATTTTGTCGGGATTGAAGTTCATGTACCAGGCATTGCGCAGTGTGTCTATGAAGCAGGTATGGCCGGCGTAACCAACTTACGCGTACTGGATGCCGATGCGATTCAAGTGCTGCGTGAAATGCCGGACAATAGTATCAATACGGTTCAGCTTTACTTCCCTGATCCATGGCAGAAAAAACGTCATTTTAAACGCCGTTTTGTTTCACATGAACGTATGCCACTGGTTGAGCAAAAGCTGGAGCTGGGCGGCACCTTCCATGCTGCAACAGATTGGGAACCATATGCAGAATGGATGCTTGAAGTTTTGGAAGAACGTCCACGTCTGGAAAACCTCGCAGGTAAAGGCAACAGCTATCCTCGTCCTGACTGGCGTCCACAAACCAAGTTTGAGCGTCGCGGCATTGAAGCCGGTCACAAGATTAATGACTTTATCTTCAAGAAAATTTCTTAATCTAAGACTCACAAAAGCGCTGATTATTCAGCGCTTTTTTATAGAGAAAATTTGTCTTTGAACCCTGCTCTGTAGATAAATCATTAGCTTCTTCATTTTTGATGACGCGTGAGAATCTGCTGGCTCAACAACTGATAGACATTTTGTAAATCTGCTCGCTGCCGATTCGCCAGCATCTGCTGATGCATATTTAGGATATTTTGATCACCACGCATGGCGGGGCCAGTCTGCATTTGCCTTGGATCATTTTCGGTAGCTTTATGGGCAGTTTCTAGTATTAAGGGATACAGCAGACTGAAATCGACCTGCTCGGCCTCGACAATCTGTTTGGCCATATCATAACAATAATTACTGAAATTACAGGCAAATACTGCGGCCAGATGCAAACTTAAGCGTTGTTCAGAGCTATAGTGATAGACTCTATTGCTTAGGCTATTTGCTAGATCATGCAGTTTTTCTTGATCTTCAGCATTATCCGCTTCAATAAATAAAGGCGTATTTGACCAGTCGATGTCACGCTCCAGACTAAAAGTCTGTAAAGGATAAAATACGCCTGAACGTGGGTGAACATCCTGCAAAACGTTTAAGTGGGTACTGCCAGAAGTATGTACGATCAACACATCAGGAAGATAGGCATGTACCTGCTCGATGACAGATCGAATGGATTGGTCACTGACGGCAATGATTAAAAGATCAATTTCGGAATGCAGTAATTCAGGAGCGTTGATTGCCTGAGCCTTAAATTTAGATGCCAGCTGTTCTGCCTTGGCAAAACTGCGGCTATAGATTTGTACAAGCTCATGCTGTCCATTTAAGCCTTGGGCAAGATGAAAGGCAACTCGACCTGCCCCAATAATACTAATCCGCATCTGCTGATCTTCCTGAATAATTGCGCACAGCATGCCAATAAAAAAAGGACGAAGCAATTCGTCCTTTTGTGTAAATCAGATTTTAAAATTTACGTAGCGTTAAAATTTGCTCACTGCGGCCAAATGGCCCATGAAGATCATGTAAAATTCCACTGGTTAAACCAATGCCATCTTCACCATATTGCTGTAGCACTTCTAGTCCTAGCCATGTTCCTTTAGGTAAACGATGCAAATGAATCTGCAAGTCCAGATTTGGGAAACCCCATCCCGCATTTGGATCCTGACGCGGCACCACACCGTTGGCTGTATCCACCATTCCCATCAAGCGGCTAAAGTCGCTGGTCGTCTGACCTTCTACCATTTCCAGGGCATTCGATAACCAGACAATACCTTTGCCCGCACGATGATCGACATGGGCACGGGTATTAATACTTTGAATATAACCACCTGGCCAGCAGCGCATCCCTTCCCACACCGGCAGGTCTTCAGGGTGCTGAACCGGAAAATCTTCCAGACCGGCGATCGCGCGGGTATCCGAAGTCATCATTTTCCAGGCACGTGCCACAATACAGGTTTTCCCGTTGGCACACATTTCTGCTTCAATGAGTTCGATGGTTTTACCCGGACGAATCATGCGCGTAGTAATGGAAAATTCACCAAAAGCAATCAGTCCAAAGATATCCAGACTCACCCGGCCAATGCGCATCTCTGCACGTGGCTGAAACTGTTCCAGTTCTGCACAAATAATGCCAGTCGCGGGCGCCATATGCTGCTCATGCGGATTCCATGCACCTTGCGCATGAATATTAGATTCATAATAAGCAGTGCTGCTGCCATCGGCATGCTGTTCGCGGTTGATGAAACGATAGTAGGCTGACATTGTTTTTACACTTCCTTGAATCTTATATTTAAATTTCTAGTTAACTGTTTCAGTTAGCTATGCTTATTTCTGTATAAAAAAACCATAATAATTCATGATTTGACAGTAAATTTTGCTATGTTTAAATCCGACTTTGGTTAAAAGCGCTGCTAAATCTTGGGCAGAGATTAAATGAAAGTCCTGCTGTAACCGTTCAAGCATTTTTTCGCTTTGTTGAATACTGAGTCCTGTCTGCTGTGCCATTTTTTGCAAGATTTTTAATTCAGTTTTATTTTCAGGTTGCATCAAGTCATAGGTTAACAGGATTCCATCAGTCTTAAGACTATCGGATATATCCTGAAAAAATTCAGCTTTATTTTCTGATGGAATAAAATGTGCCACCAAAATTGCTAGAGCCGCATCAAACTGATTATCTTGATTTAAGCTTTGTGTATCTGTCTGAATAAAACGAATCCGCTGCGATCCCAGGCCTAACCCAATATTTTTCTGCGCCTGTTCCAGCATAGTCGCCGATGGATCAATTGCAGTAAATGTCCAGTTTGGGTGGCGTTGCAACAGATAAGATAGCTCATAGCCTGTCCCGCAACCAACCACCAATATATGGGCAATTTCAGGTAAATGAGTGGTTAGAATGGCATCAATTTGCTGATGTACCAGTTCATAGCCGGGAATCAGTTTACGGATGTGCTCATCATAATTAGCGACGACGAGTTCACTATGAAAGTTTTTTGCCATATTTTCACTTTACCTCACACCATTCAACAGACTAAAGAGCATTCGGTTTATCAGTTATTACAATATTGATAAAGATTCCATCTAAAGGTTTTAAATTTTCGACCATTATCCTAAATCTAATCACATGACAGGCGACATGAATGTCGCCATTTTGCTGAAGGGACATGGATGTCCCTTCAGCAAAATAAAGGGCTTTTGTTTACTTTTAGCCCATCGAAAGTCAAAGCATGGCCTACACGTTAAAATTAAAATCTTTCTTTCTAAGTGAGGCTGTGCAGATCTTTCGCTTTTTCTTAATAGTTTCTCTTCAACTTTTTTTAATGATAAAAAAGTTGAAGAATTCACCAATCTCAAAAACTAAACAATACTTAAGCTATTTCCTTTAAGTTCAACTCTTCACGCATAAATTCACGTAATTTAAACTTCTGCGCCTTACCGGAAGCTGTCATCGGGAACTCATGGAAGAAACGCACATAGCGCGGCACTTTATTGTGTGAGATATGCTCGGCACAATACTGGCGAATAGTTTCTTCAGTACACGGATCGTTTTCATGCAAAATGATGCAGGCACAGAGTTCTTCACCATACTTATGATCTGGCACACCAATCACCTGAACATCTGAAACCGCAGGATGGGTATAAAGGAAGTCTTCAATTTCTTTGGGGAACAGGTTTTCACCGCCACGAATGACGACATCCTTGATTCGCCCCTTGATTTTGACAAAGCCTTCATCATCCATTTCAGCAATATCACCCGTATGCATCCAGCGCGCATTATCAATTACTTCTGCAGTTTTATCCTGATCTTCCCAATAACCGAGCATCACCGAATAACCACGCACACAGAGTTCACCGAGTTGTCCGCGCGGCACCACCTTGCCATCTTCATCGACAATTTTCACTTCCAGATGCGGATGTACCCGGCCGACTGTCGTAACACGCTGTTCAATGGAGTCTGCGGTAGAGCTTTGCGCACTGACCGGTGCGGTTTCAGTCATGCCATAACAGATGGTAATGTCTGACATATGCATCCGCTCAATCACACGCTGCATGATTTCCTGTGGACATGGACTGCCGGCCATAATGCCGGTACGTAAACTGCTCAGATCAAATTCATCAAACTGTTCATGCTCAAGAATGGCAATAAACATGGTCGGCACCCCATAAGCCGCCGTACATTTTTCTTGTTGAATGGCTTTGAGGGTTTCCAGAGGATTGAAAACGGCAGATGGATAAATCATGGCTGAACCATGGGTAATACAGGCCAGATTTCCCATCACCATACCAAAGCAGTGGAACAGTGGTACCGAAATACAAACCCGATCTTCTGGACTTAAATGAATGGCTTCACCGACAAAATAGCCATTATTTAAAATATTGTTATGGGTCAACATAGTACCTTTCGGATTCCCCGTTGTACCCGAGGTGAACTGAATATTGATGGTTTCATCAAACTGCAATTCACTCGAAATTTGCTGCAATTTTTCTAAGGCGTTTGCGCTTGGTTCCACCAATAAGTCCTGAAAACGATGTAGACCCGGATGTTCCTGTTCATCAATTTTAATCACATGCTTCAAATGCGGCAGACGCTCTGCATTGAGTAATTTACTTTCAGTCTGTGTTAGCTCAGGAGCAATTTTAGTCAGAATTTCCTGATAGTCAGTGGTTTTAAACTGCGCTGCAATCACCAGTCCCTTACAGGAGACCTTGTTTAAGACATATTCCAGTTCATTACTTTTATAAGCTGGATTCAAGTTCACCAGAATAATTCCCGCCTTAAATGCAGCAAACTGGGTAATGGTCCATTCCACACAGTTCGGCGACCAGATGGCCAGACGGTCACCTTTTTTCAGGCCCAGTTTTTGCAAACTACAGGCAAAAGCATTCACTTGCTGCTGCAACTGCTGATAGCTCAGACGCACATTCTGGTGCAAGCTGACGATTGCATCAGAATGTGCATACTGTTCGCATGCCTGATCAAATTTTTCGCCAATTGTCATGCCCAATAAGGGTTGGCTGCTTGTTCCGTAGGCATAGCTTAACCGTACTTGTGTCATTGAATCGATCTCCTTGATTCTTTGTAATTCTGATTTTCAACTCTATTAATTGTTTTTGACCACGACAACCCTGTCTTCCTGCCTGTTTTTTGTGTTTTATGCTCCTGCTACTCCCTCCTGTCGACGTACTGCGTTGACACAAAAATCGGCAATCTGTTTGACAAAGTGATCCTTATAATTTTGATCAAACCTGATATTCCGAGATGGATTCAAAGGTTCAATTACCACAAAGGTCATGGAACCAACCACACCCAGCGCTGCGGTATTTAAATCTTCAAATTCAAACTCGCCATTGACTTTTCCTTCAGCCAAAATTTCCTTAATGCTTTGCTTGATTAGCTGTTTACTGTGAAAACGCTCATGTTCCATTTCCGGATCGACCGGTTCGAACATCAGCGAATACGCCAACTGTGGGCTGTTCATGGCTCGCTTCACAAAAGTTGTAACAGATTTTTGCAATTTCTGTTTTGGCGATAAATCCGAGGCAGCAATGTGATTTAAAATCTCAATCTCAAGCCGAATTGCTTCTGACAAAACCTGAATCAAAATCTGATTCTTGTTTTCGAAATATCGATATACCAAGCCTGTAGAAACGCCTGCACGTTCTGCAATCGCCTGAATCGACGCCTCTTTAAAGCCCCCTTGAGTAATCAGCTCACGAGCAGATTGCAAGATCGCCAAGCGATTTTGCTCCATTCGTTCCTGCATCAATGATGATCTTTTATAACTCATAAAATTAATCTCAACAAGATAAAATGAATTGTAAATCATTTTGTGAATATTGATTCACTTTTTTAAATTTTCGATGTATGTTAAATAACAAGCACAACAAAAATGCTTTTTTTGGATACAACAAATAGAACCACAGGATGGATGAACAATGAATTTACAAAGCTTGGATTTCGGTTTGGACGAAACACTTATTGCACTTCGTGATTCAGTGGCTGCATTTTGCGCCAAGGAAATTGCTCCAATTGCTCAACAAGTGGACCATGACAATGAATTCCCTGCTCACCTTTGGAAAAAATTTGGCGAGATGGGCCTGCTCGGTCTGACGGTCAGTGAGGAATATGGCGGTTCAAATTTCGGTTATCTGGCGCACATCATTGCCATGCAGGAAATTTCCCGCGCTTCAGCATCGATTGGTTTGTCCTATGGCGCACATTCTAACCTATGTGTAAACCAGATTAAGCGTAATGGCAGTGAAGAACAGAAACAGCGCTATCTGCCTAAACTGGTATCTGGTGATTATGTCGGTGCATTGGCCATGTCCGAACCCAATGCCGGATCCGATGTGGTCAGCATGAAACTCAAAGCTGAAGACAAAGGTGATCATTACCTGCTGAATGGTTCGAAAATGTGGATCACTAATGGCGGCGATGCCGATGTACTGGTGGTCTACGCAAAAACCGATTTACAGGCCGGGGCCAAAGGCATGACCGCTTTTCTGGTTGATAAAAATATGCCGGGGTTTAGTCACGGTACGCACCTAGACAAACTCGGCATGCGTGGCTCAAACACTTATCCACTATTTTTTGACAATGTCGCAGTGCCCAAAGAAAACGTGCTCGGCGGTGTCGGCAATGGCACCAAAGTGCTGATGAGTGGTCTGGACTATGAACGTGCTGTTTTAAGTGCAGGTCCACTGGGTATTATGGATGCCTGTATGGATACCGTGATTCCGTATATTCATGACCGTAAACAGTTTGGTCAGGCGCTGGGTGAATTCCAGTTGATGCAGGGCAAAATTGCTGACATGTATTCAACCTGGCTGGCCTGTAAAGCCCTAGTCTATGCAGTTGGCGCAGAATGTGACAAGGCAGAGCATAGCCGTAGCCTTCGTAAAGATGCCGCCAGTGCGATTTTATATGCAGCTGAAAAAGCCACCTGGATGGCGGGCGAAACCATTCAAACCTTGGGTGGCAACGGTTATATCAACGAGTTTGCTGCGGGACGTCTATGGCGTGATGCCAAACTGTATGAAATTGGCGCAGGCACTTCAGAAATTCGCCGCATGCTGATTGGCCGCGAACTGTTTAATGAAACTGCCTAAAAAATAAATCACAAGAATAGACAAGGATGTTCGGCATGAATCAATTAAAGAGCAAAATTAATATTCGCAGCGACGAATTTAAAAACAACCAGACGGCGATGCAAAATCTGGTCGAAGACCTGAAACAGAAAGTCCAAAAAATTGCCTTGGGTGGGGGTGAAACTGCCCGTCAAAAACATTTGGATCGCGGTAAATTACTAGCCAGAGAACGTATTGATCATCTGATTGATCCTGGCACGGCATTTATTGAAATTGGACAACTGGCTGCCTATCAGATCTATCAGGACGATGTGCCTGCTGCGGGCGTGGTCGCTGGCGTTGGTCAGGTCAATGGCGTAACCTGCATGATCATTGCCAATGATGCGACTGTTAAAGGGGGCACTTATTATCCACTGACCGTAAAAAAACATTTGCGTGCTCAGGAAATTGCCGAGCAGAATCATTTGACCTGTATTTATCTGGTCGATTCTGGCGGTGCCTATTTGCCGCTACAAGATGAAGTCTTCCCGGATCGTGATCACTTCGGACGTATTTTCTATAATCAGGCACGTATGTCGAGCCAAGGCATTGCCCAGATTGCTGTGGTGATGGGCAGTTGTACGGCGGGTGGTGCCTATGTGCCTGCCATGTCGGATGAAACTATTATTGTGCGCAATCAGGGAACCATTTTCCTCGGTGGCCCGCCACTGGTCAAAGCAGCAACCGGTGAAGTGGTTTCCAGTGAAGATCTTGGCGGTGGTGATGTGCATACCCGCCTCTCCGGTGTAGCCGATCATCTGGCTGAAAATGACCAGCATGCCCTGGAAATTGCCCGTAATATTGTGGCCAATTTAAATAAAAAATCAAATCCGTTGCCTGAACATGTGGAAGCGCCTTTGTTTGATGCTTCAGAGCTGTACGGTATCGTGCCAACAGATTCGCGTAAACCTTTTGATGTCCGTGAAGTGATTGCCCGGATTGTCGATGGTTCGCGTTTTGATGAATTTAAGGCTCGATTTGGTACCACTCTGATTACCGGATTTGCCAGCCTATACGGTATGCCAGTCGGGATTATTGCCAATAACGGCATTCTGTTTTCCGAATCTGCACAAAAAGGTGCGCATTTTATTGAACTTTGCTGTCAGCGCAATATTCCGCTGCTGTTTATTCAGAATATCACTGGCTTTATGGTCGGTCGCCAGTATGAAAATGAAGGCATTGCCAAAAATGGCGCCAAACTGGTGATGGCTGTGGCCAATGCCAATGTGCCTAAACTGACCATGGTGATTGGCGGCTCATTTGGTGCCGGCAACTATGGTATGTGTGGCCGCGCGTATTCACCACGCTTTATGTGGACTTGGCCAAACTCACGTATTTCAGTGATGGGCGGTGAACAGGCATCGAGCGTACTGTCGACCTTAAAACGTGATCAGATTGAAGCCAAAGGCGCTAACTGGTCTGCGGAAGAAGAAGACCAGTTTAAACAGCCAATTCGTGATCAGTACGAACGCCAAGGTCATCCTTATTATGCCTCTGCACGTTTATGGGATGACGGTGTCATTGACCCTGCCCAGTCTCGTGAAGTGTTAGGTCTTAGTTTAGCTGCGGCACTGAATGCGCCAATCCAGCCGACCAAGTTTGGCGTGTTCCGCATGTAAGAGGTGAAAAAAATGACATATCAATTTTTACAGCTCGAACAGCAAAATCAAGTGGCAACGGTTTGGATTAATCGCGCTGAACTGCACAATGCCTTTAATACTCAGGTCATTGAAGAATTGTATCGCTGCTTCCAGTCTTTAAATAGCCGTGATGATGTGCGTGTGGTGATTCTGGCAGGGCGCGGCAAGAGCTTTTCGGCCGGTGCCGATTTGAACTGGATGAAACAGGCCGGTCAGGCTTCTCAAGCAGACAACGAAGCAGATGCATTAAAACTGGCGAAAATGCTGCAAAGCCTAGCGACTTTAAAGCAGCCAACCATCGCCCGGGTGCATGGCATTGCTTTTGGCGGTGGTATGGGTCTGGCATCAGCTTGTGATATTTGCGTGGCCAGTACCGATGCCAAGTTTGCCACCTCTGAAGTACGCCTAGGTCTGGCACCTTCGACCATCAGCCCGTATGTGATTCGTGCGATTGGTGCGCGTCAGGCTTCACGTTATTTCCTGACCGCCGAGCGAATTTCTGCGGAACAAGCCAAAACCATTGGACTGGCGCATGAAGTCACTCCACCGGAACAGCTCGACAGCAAAATTGATGAAATTGTGGAAGCCCTGTTACTCGGTGGCCCTGCTGCACAAAATTCCTCAAAACAACTGATTCAACTGGTTGACCAACAGGTTTTGACGGAAGATTTACTTCTTAAAACAGCACAGCATATTGCCCATATTCGCCAGGGAGATGAGGCGAAAAATGGACTGAATGCATTTTTGAACAAACAAAGCCCGGCCTGGATCAAGACCACGGCATAACAACAAGAAGGATGCTACGATGTTTGAAAAGATTTTAATTGCCAACCGTGGTGAAATTGCCTGCCGTGTGATTCGTACAGCAAAAAAACTCGGTATTGCCACCGTTGCCGTATACTCCGATGCCGATGCACAGGCACAGCATGTCAAACTGGCGGATGAAGCGATCTATATTGGTGAATCGCCAGCAGCACAAAGCTATTTACAGATCGAACGTATTATTCAGGCGGCCAAAAATACCGGTGCGCAAGCAATTCACCCAGGTTATGGCTTTTTGTCGGAAAATGACCAGTTTGCCCTGGCCTGTCAGGACAATAATATTGTCTTTATTGGCCCGCCAGTCGATGCCATCTTGGCGATGGGTCTCAAAGCCACCTCTAAAGCGCTGATGGAAAAAGCTGGTGTGCCTTTAACCCCGGGCTATCACGGTAGCAATCAGGATGCTGATTTCCTGAAACAGCAGGCTGACAGCATCGGCTATCCGGTGCTGATCAAAGCCAGTGCTGGCGGTGGCGGTAAAGGCATGCGTCTGGTCGAGCGCAGTGAAGATTTTCTGAGTTCGCTGGCTTCATGTAAAAGCGAAGCGCGTTCCAGTTTTGGCAATGAAGATGTGCTAATTGAACGCTATGTGATTCAGCCACGTCATATTGAAGTACAGGTTTTTGGCGATACCCACGGCAATTATGTGCATTTATTTGAGCGTGATTGCTCGGTACAACGTCGTCATCAAAAAGTCCTTGAAGAAGCGCCTGCACCAAAAATGCCAGAAGACAAACTTGAAGCGATGCGCCAAGCCGCGATTGATGCCGCACGTGCGGTCGATTATGTCGGTGCCGGTACAGTAGAGTTTATCGTCGAGCAAGATGGTACTGCCTATTTCATGGAAATGAATACCCGTTTGCAGGTTGAGCACCCCGTCACTGAAATGATTACAGGTCAGGATCTGGTGGAATGGCAACTGCGCGTAGCTTTTGGTGAGCCTTTACCTAAACAGCAGCATGAATTACAGATCCACGGGCATGCATTAGAAGCACGTGTCTATGCCGAAGAACCAGAAAAAGGCTTTATTCCTGCGATTGGCCAGATCAGCTATTTACACTATCCAGAGCAAAATGACTGTGTACGTGTGGATAGTGGCATTGTCGAAGGTGATGAAATCAGCACCTATTATGATCCGATGATTGCCAAACTGATTGTCTGGGGCAAAAACCGCGAAGCTGCTTTAACGCAAATGCATCATGCCCTGGGCCATTTCCATGTGGATGGTTTGGGCAATAATATTGCATTCCTCGACCGTTTGGTGCTGTGTGATTCGTTTAAAAATGCCCATCTGGATACCGGCCTGATTCAACGTGAAGAAGAGTTCTTATTAAAACCTTCGACTGAGATCAATGCTGAACTGATCGTTAGTGCTGCATTCATCGAATTATTATCACGCCAAGCTCAAAACCCGGTTGCGAATAACTCAGTCTGGCAACAACACGCTTTCTGGCGCCTGAATCAGCAAAATGCATATACAGTGCAATTACAACGCAATGGCATTATGCTTAAAGTTCAGTTCAGTACGCAAGAGCAAGGTTTTATCGCCACTTATAATGGTCAGCAGATTCAGCTGCAAGGTCAGTTGATTGATGCACATACTTTAGCTTTGCAACTGGCAGGCAAACAGCAAAAACTGGCCTTTAGCCAGACTGAACATGGCCTTACCCTGTTCCAGAATGGTCAGACACATAAATTCGAGTCTATCCAGCCGGATTATGATCAGCATGATGATCAAGGGACAGAAAACAACCTCACTGCACCCATGCCAGGTGTGATCACGCAAGTACTGGTCACTGCCAATGACAAGGTCAAAAAAGACGATGTCTTGATGACGCTCGAAGCGATGAAAATTGAATATTCGATTCGTGCACCACACGACGGCATCATCGCTAGTTCATATTTCCAGAAAGGTGATCAGGTCAAAGCCGGTGATGAACTGCTTGAGTTCCAGCCACTGACGGAGGATGTTGCATGACCGAATTTGTCAAAATTGTAGAAGTCGGGCCACGCGATGGCCTGCAAAATGAAAAAACGCCATTAACGCTGGATGACCGGAAAAATCTGATTCTGGATCTGATGAAAACCGGTTTACAGGCGATTGAAGTCGGTTCCTGTGTTTCAGCCAAATGGGTGCCACAAATGGCAGACAGCGATCAGCTGTTTGCCGGCTTGCCCAAAGACCCAAATATTCAGTTCAGTTTACTCACCCCAAACCTGAAGGGCTTTGAAGCAGCGCTGGCGGTGGGTTGCAAGGAAGTTGCGGTCTTTACCGCAGCGTCCGAAAGCTTTACCCGAAAAAATATCAATTGCTCGATTGATGAAAGCTTTGAAAAGTTTGTCGATGTGATGGCGGCCGCCAAAGCCAATGATATTCGGGTACGCGGTTATGTGTCCTGTATGGTGGACTGCCCTTATGAAGGTGCGATTGATCCGAAACAGGTGGTCAAAGTCACCCAACGTTTACTGGATATGGGCTGCTATGAAGTGTCATTGGGTGAAACCATTGGTACAGCCACACCGGATCGGGTGCAAAAAGTCTGGGATGCTTGCCTGGCTCAGATCGATACCAAGGTTTTGGCAGGTCATTTCCATAATACCTATGGCATGGCCATCGCCAATATTTACCAGTCGCTGTTACAAGGCATCCGGGTATTTGACTCCTCCATTGCTGGCCTGGGTGGCTGTCCTTATGCCAAGGGTGCTTCAGGCAATGTTTCAACTGAAGACCTGTATTACCTGCTCTCGAATATGGGCTTTGAAACCGGTATTCAACTGGATGCCCTGATGCAGGCCAGCCGTAATATCAGTGAGGTATTGCAGCGCAATAATCCCTCCAATTATGCCAATGCCTATTGGCAAAAAGCCTGTGCCTAACAATAGCAATACCCGGACACGATACAAGTCCTCAAGGATATACATCAGTAGTTTCCTGACCAAAAAGGAATCTGCAAGACAAGAATAAATCGAGGTAAAAAATGTCAAATAAAGTTTATGACAGTGCAGAGGCCGCTTTAGACGGCGTGGTTCAGAATGGACATACACTGGCAGTCGGCGGTTTTGGTTTATGCGGTATTCCGGAAGCATTGATTGCCGCATTGAAACAGACCGGTGCCAAAAATCTGACCTGTATTTCCAACAATGCCGGAGTCGATGGTTTTGGTTTGGGCGTTTTACTGGAAACCAAACAGATTCAAAAAATGATTTCATCTTATGTTGGTGAGAATAAAGAATTCGAACGTCAATACCTGAGTGGCGAACTGGAAGTCGAACTGACCCCACAAGGCACCTTGGCAGAGAAATTACGTGCTGGCGGTGCCGGTATTCCGGCTTTTTATACCGCCACCGGTGTCGGAACCGTGATTGCTGAAGGCAAGGATGTGCGTGAGTTTAATGGCAAGTCTTATATTCTGGAAGAATCCTTGACTGCCGATGTTGCCTTGGTCAAAGCCTATAAGGCTGATAAAGCCGGTAATCTGATTTTCCGTAAAACTGCACAAAACTTTAATCCGGTCTGCGCTATGGCTGGCAAAATCACCGTGGCTGAAGTAGAAGAAATTGTCGAGATTGGTGAGCTTGATCCCGATGACATTCATCTGCCCGGTATTTATGTGAACCGGATAGTCCTAAATACTCAACCGGAAAAACGTATTGAACAGATGACCTTAAAGGCGGAGGCTTGATCATGGCTTGGACACGTAATCAAATGGCGCAGCGCGCTGCACAAGAGCTGGAAGATGGTTTCTACGTTAACTTGGGGATTGGTTTACCAACGCTGGTTGCTAATTACATTCCAGAAAATATCAATGTCTGGCTGCAATCGGAAAATGGCTTGCTCGGTATTGGCGAATTTCCAACGGCTGAAACCGTCGATGCCGACCTGATCAATGCCGGTAAACAGACCGTGACTGCCCGTAAGGGCGCTTCTTTCTTTTCCAGTGCCGATTCCTTTGCCATGATCCGTGGCGGTCATGTCAATATCGCCATTTTAGGTGCCATGGAAGTGTCTGAAACTGGCGATCTGGCCAACTGGATGATTCCGGGCAAAAAAGTCAAAGGTATGGGCGGTGCCATGGATCTGGTCGCAGGGGTACAAAAAGTCGTGGTGTTGATGGAACACTGCGCCAAAGATGGCACGCCTAAAATTGTTGCGCAATGCAGTCTGCCCCTTACCGGACAGGCTGTGGTCAACCGGATCATTACCGATTTAGGTGTGCTGGATATAACGCCAGATGGTATTCAACTTGTTGAGCTGGCACCAGAGGTCAGTTTTGAGGAGATTCAGAAAGTCACGGGTGTGGCTTTACAAAAAATAGCAGCTTAAAACCTAACTCTATCCCAGAGTTGAAATGATTAGGTTCTAGATAAGTGAGTGTGGCGTGATGCTCACACTCACACTTTAAAAGAGTATCTAAAAAGTAAACCTGAGCATTCTTACTATTTATTCCTATAGTAAAAATCCCTCACTAAAAACTCATTTATAATAAAAAGGACGAGTTAATCTGTCCTTTTTATCTCACGACAATTAATTAAAAACATTATTTAAATATACGACACGCTCAGTGCTTCGCTTTATAAAACACTGAGTATATTACATGTCTTTATTTTGAGCCATCATCTCTTCATTCCAATAATTAGCATGGACTTGATAGGTTTCGCGCTCTTTTTCAAGTATATCGTAGACACTCTTTTTAGACAGCACTTTACAATCAATATCACGTTTTTCAAACCAGTCGCTTTGATCTTGCTGTAACTGTGTTTTTTGCTCAGCACTAAACCGCTCCCAGCTTTGGTTAAGTCGGTTCACGACTTGTTCTTTTTCCATATTTAATTCTTTTTTGCGAATATCCAAAGCTTTTTGAGCCAGTTCACGTTCTGCAAGATATTGGTTTTCATGCTGTTTATTTTCTTCGTTGTTCAGCTGGTTTAATTTGACATAATCTGCATATTCAACTGCCCATCGCGTTAAGTCAACCAAAGCAGTCATCACATTATTTTCTGTCCCTTTTACAGACAAACTCAAACCCTCTTGATCTGTCTTGGTAATTGCATATTTAAAATCACCCACTAATGTTTCTTTTTGAAAATCAAAACTTAAGTCACGGTCAGTCAGGCTATCTTCTAATGTATAGGATTCATCGCCATCACATCGTTCACATTCATGACATTCACATGGCATTGCAGCATAGGCATTTTTTGCCCGTTTCAATAAGCCTTTTGCTAAAACAGCCACCACTTGGCTTTCACAATTTAAGGTTTTTGCAGTTTGAATATCATCTGTAAGTGTGGTCACAGCCTTAATTTCAAATTTAATATTGGGGCGGATTTTCTCCAATAAGACAAGATCGGATTCATAGCTCGATTGTCTGATATCTCGCTCTAGTCGATTTAGATATTCTGATTTTAAATAAGCTTTCAATTGGTCTAAATTTGCAGCTGAAATACAACTCCAGTCTGAAATTTCAGATGTTTCAACTTGTACAGCTTCTCCATTTTTAATCCACTTCCCTTTAATGAAATCACATCCAGATAATAAAAATAAAGCGCTTAAGCATAGGATAAATATTGTTTTTGTCATTTATAAACCATAGGTTGTTTTTATTTTCGGGGGTATTTAAGCAAAATTCCTCATGAATAGAAATAAAAAAAGCCCTAAATTAGGGCTTTTCCGATGAGTTTTATTATTTTTCCTGCACCCCTTCACTATCCACTTCACGCACAATACCTGTTTCAGTATTAAGCACTTCAAAAGCTACGCGGCGGTTCTGAAACTGTCCGGCAGGTGTCGCATTCGGTTCAACAGGCTGGTCCTCTCCCACGCCTACAGCTTGCAATTGCGCAGGATCAACCCCCTTTTCAATCAGATAACCCACAATTGCTTGCGCGCGTTGCACAGACAGCACTTTATTCTCGGCCTCACTTCCTTGCGCATCGGTATGTCCTTTGACTTTAAGAATGACATGCGGTGCACGCTGCAATAATGCAGCAGCCTGATCCAGTACCGATTTATTCACTTCCGGTACGGCAGTCGATGCGCTATCAAAATTAATAATCTGCAAATTTAGTGCGGTCGCAACATCTAAGGCCTGAACATGATCAGTTTTGATACTCGCCAATGCTTGTTCTGCATCGCTATTGGCAGCCTGAATCGCCTCACTCCTATTGACCGGCTGTTGAGTCACAACAGTGACATTTTTGGCCAGATTACGAATTTGTGTTGCCAGACGTTCTGCTTCTGCATTACTCGCTGCACGTATAGCAACCTGATTACCAATCCAGTCTAGTGAGACATTTGGCATGCCTTGAATCAGTTTCAAAACGGAAGGAATGCTATCCTGATCAATAAATTCCGAATGATAAACCTCACTGCTGAGCGCGCCACAACCAATATTATAATTAAAGATCTGTTTAATCTCGGTTTGCAAAATTTGCATATACTGGGGATTATTCAGCTGTAACTGACAACTGATAATTTCACCATTAGTGCCGGTACTCAACTGTAAAGAAGCGGGTTGGGCTGCGGCAATTTCACGGGTCGTTTGGGTGTTTGCCGAATCCTCAGCATCATCCTGCATACAGCTACGAACAAAAAACAGGATTAAAGCTGCCAGAATCAGAAAAATAATAAACGGCCATAAAAAACCGGTTTTTTTCTGTTGCTGTACCACAACAGCATATTCTGGTTCTAGTTCAGGCGCCTGATTCAAATGCTGCCCCGCCAATGGAGAAACACCTAATGCCGCTAAAATCGATCCGGCCCAAACAGGTAATGCACGCTGGATCGATTCGGCGTGGGTTTCCAGCAAATGACTAATCGCTTCTGGACTTGAAGCACCGGCTTCGGTCTGTAAAAAATTGAGGGTCGGTACAATGGCCCGATTCAGGGTCTGCTCTATTTGATCTTGTGGCGCGCTCTGATCAAGTTGATCCAGAAACTGCTGCTTGAGTGCCGAATTTCCATTAAACAGTTCATGGATTTTTGGATTGAGTTGCTGGCTTAAACTTTCAATCCATGCAGGACGTGCACGCAATATACTTAAGAATATGGGATAGAACTGACTCAGTGCCTGATCTTTGGCAAATAGATGTTCGGTTTCACCTTGTAGCACAATCGCTGTAACATCACTTTTTAAGCGTTCCATCAGATCTACATTCATATTGTCACCATTCTTTTGATTTTTCTAATGTTTAATATTCAATCAGTGTAACGATGCCAGTTTTTTGAAAATGTAAATAATTGTATGAATATCATAAAGTTTCACTGTTTTTGTTGAGTACTCATTTTACTGATACAGAATTCAAAAAACAAAAAAGCCAGCCGAAGCTGACTTTTATAAAAGCTGGATCTATTAAGCGACGAAAGTTTTTAAAACTTTAGCTCGCACTTTTTGATTGATCAGCGGGGTATTTTTACCTTGAGACACGATGCTTTCTTTGCTCAGCGTCCATTCCAGCTCTGGATCTACCAGTACCCAACCCGCCTCGTCTGCCCAGCGATCTGCCATTTGTGCAACACGTGCCGGAGCTAAAGTCACTTTTTCTACCCATTCCAGTGGTGTAAACAAACCTTCATTGACCAGTTGAATCCCAAAAGGTACATAAGTATCAAAAGCGCTAAAGCCAGGCTGGGTTTCAGCAAATGGCGCCATTTTCGCAGAGCTGCTCAGCGGTTCATGATGGGTACAAATCGCATCAATCACCCCAGATTTTACTCCTTGGCGTAGCAATTCTTTGTCTTGTTCAGCACGCAGTGGCGGACGTACATGTGCCAGCGAATTAAAACCATCAATTAAGGCATCAGTCAGATGTAATTGGTGCATGGCCACATCACAGGTGACAGGCAAGCCTTTTTCCTTGGCAATCCGGATCAGCTCTACTGACGCACCACAAGATAATAAACCGAAATGCGCACGAACTTTGGTCACTTCAATCATTAACAGGTATTTGGCAATTGCCACGGTTTCAGCAAGTGCTGGAATCATCGGCAAGCCTTGACGCGAGGCAATAAAGCCTTCATGCACACAGCCATCTTTGGCAATTTGCGGCTCTTCTGCATAGAACACCACAGTCAGATCTAAACCTGCAGCATATTCCAAGGTACGTAGTACCACGTCATCATTGGCAAAAGGCGCACTGGCATTGGACACCGCAGTACATCCGCCTTTTTTCAAGCCGGCCATATTGGCAGGTTGCTGGCCTTGCAAGCCTTGGGTTTGAGCACCAATCACTTCAAGATAAATACCACCGTCCAGCATGGCTTTTTCAACCAGACCATGAATCAGTGCGCCATTGTCCTGCACGATCGGCTTTGAATCTGGTGGTGTAAACACGTGCAAAATCCCATTTTCACGTGCTGCTTTACCTTCAGATTTTAAGGTGCCATGTTGCTGCTGACCCGGTTCCCGTAAACGTGCACACAGATCGACCATGGTGGGCATCAACCATTTGCCCTGACCATCAATCGTTTCAGAGACAGCAGCCGTTTCCGCAACGAACTTACCATTTTCCAGATACACGGTCTGAACAGAATCAGTGTTTTGGATCGGATCGAGCACACGAACATTTTCAATTTTTACAATAGTCATGACTTATTCCTTAACCCGCAATCGCTGCAATCAAACCCTGTTCCTGAAGCTGGCCTTGCATTGACAAAGCCAACACCGCCATACGTACCGCAATTCCATTGGTCACCTGATTCAGAATCACCGACTGCGGTCCATCGGCAATACTGGAGTCAATCTCCACCCCACGGTTCATTGGACCCGGATGCATCACGATACAATCCGGTTTGGCCATCGCTAAACGTTCTTTGTTCAGGCCATACATCTTGTAGAATTCAGCTTGCGATGCCAGTGCCGGAGAATCAATCCGCTCATTTTGAATACGCAGGGTAATGATCACGTCGCAATCTTTGATGCCATCTTCCATGTTGTTAAATAGACGAACACCATCACCATATTCTTCAAAACCGTATGGCAGCAAGGTATTTGGTGCAATCACCCGAATATCTTCGCAGCCTAAGGTTTGCAAAGCCGCCACATCTGAACGCGCGACACGTGAATGTTTGATATCGCCAATAATGGCAATCGACATCTCTTCAAATTTTTTATGGGTTTCCCGGCGAATGGTGAGCATGTCCAGCATCGCCTGGGTTGGATGGGCATGACGGCCATCACCGGCATTAATAATCGCCACTGTTGGGCAGACATCTTTGGCAATAAAATGCGCCGCACCTGAAGATGAATGACGCACCACGAAAATATCGGCGGCCATCGCTTCAAGGTTCCATAAGGTGTCACGCAAGGTTTCACCTTTAGAGGTACTCGAACGGGCAATATCGATATTCAGAACGTTGGCAGAAAGGCGCTTGGCAGCGGCTTCAAAAGTAGTGCGGGTACGGGTAGAGTTCTCGAAAAACAGGTTCATCACCGTTTTGCCTTCCAGCAAATTATTGGTGATGAGCTGATTTTGGTCATTAAAAAAGGACTGCGCAGTGTCCAATATTTTTGTCAGGGTTTCTTTGGAAAGACCTTCGATGGTCAAGAAGTGTTTTATATTACCTTCTTTATTGAGTTGAATCTGGCTCGGTGTATGCAATGCCGCCAAGTGCATGAGAGATTCCTTATGCGTTAAGTCAACATATTATACAGAGATTGGCCAGTCTGAGTAGTTGGCAATGTGACTACTTGTACAAAAACCACCTCGATAATAAAAATAGAAATTGAAATTCCTATGTATTTTTTCAATAAGATAATTTAACCATTTTCCATCCTGCTGACTTTTAGTACAAAATTATGGGTGCTTCAGTCTGGCACATTCACACCCATCGTTTTATCGCAGCGCACCGATATAATGATGTGCAACCTGTGCACGGTAGATATCGTCCTGATCGGGTTCAACCGAGACCAATTTCTCCTGCTGTGGCAGATGTGCAGATTTTTCAAACTGTTGCTGCCGAACCACAGGCAGATCCCAAACCTGTTTTAAACGCTCGATTAAACGCTGCAACTCTGGATCTTGGGTCTGTTCTACCAGCTCAATCACATGCCACGCATAGTCCAGATTTTCTGCCAGATAAAGCGCATCCACAACCCGACCTGACACACGTCTCAAACGTGTATAAATTAAAGTGGCCACTGAAAAAGCGTCATGGTTGCGTAACTGATTCTCTAACATTTTAACCCCCATTATAAAATTGAAAAATCAGGCAGCCATCGCTCTCCTCCGACTGACTGCCTGATTTGCTGTGTATAGAGCAAAATGCGTACCAGTTCATCAATTTATCATGTGAATATTATTTTTCACGCGTACACGGCAAGGCCTTTCAGAGAATTTAAAAAGCTTTCAATATAAAAATACGGTAAACTTGGCGCAGTTTTTTATTTATCTTTTTTGGTCTCTCTATTATATGAATACCTCTCCACGTTTAAGCAATTATTGGGTCACCTGTGCCGATGGTCTGGAAACCTTATTAGAAGAAGAACTACAAGGCTTAGGTGTTCAGAATATTGAGCGTTTTCCCGGTCGTTTAATCTTTAAAGGCAGTCTGGAAAATGCTTATCGGATTTGTATGTGGTCACGTCTGGCTTCACGTGTGCTCATGCCGATCCATACACATGAAATTGAATTTTCTCACGATGCCCGTGATGTGGCAGAAGAGCTATATGAAGGTGCAATCAGCTTTGACTGGTCGCTCATTTTTGCACCACAAAGTACCTTTGCCATTCGCTTGCATGTCGAGCGTGACATCAAGGTCAATACCCAGTTCGCAACTTTGCGTGCCAAAGATGGTGTCGTAGATTCCTTCATGGAAGCTGTGGGTAAACGCCCAAGTATCGATACCAAACAGCCAGAAATTACCATGTATATTCTGGCTGGGAAGAAAGAGCATACCTATTGTCTGGACTTGTCCGGCGATTCATTACATAAACGTGGTTATCGCCACTTTATGACCGATGCACCAATCAAGGAAAATCTGGCTGCTGCGATTTTGCAAAAAGGTCAACTTAAACAGATTAATCCAGACATCATTGTCGATCCAATGTGTGGTTCAGGTACCTTTATTATTGAATCACTGATGATCCTGACCGACCGTGCGCCGGGTCTGGTGCGTCGTTTCGGTTTTAATGGCTGGAATGGCCATGACCATGAACTCTGGATGGGCATTAAAGCTGAAGCAGCTGAACGCCACCAAGCGGCAATGGAAAATCCATTACCCCAATTTTATGCCTTCGATGCAGATTGGGAAGCTGTAAAAGCGACTCGTCAAAATATCATCGCGGCAGGTTTTGAAGCTGCTCTCGACAATATCATGATCGAAGAGCGTACTTTAAATGACTGGCCGGATTTTCAGGCGGAAGGCAAAAAAGTCTTCTTCGTGACCAACCCGCCATATGGCGAGCGTCTTGGTGATAAAGCGCAGAACCGTTCTTTATACCTCGGTTTGTCGGCTTTACTGCAAAAGAATTTCCCGAATCAAAAAGCAGCAGTGATTGCATCGCAAGTGGAACAGGCTGACGTGCTGGCCTTCAATGATCCGCAGATCCTGCGTTTGATGAATGGTAAACTGCCGATCTATATCCGCTTTGGTACGGTGAAACCTGCTGCTGTGGTGCATCCGTTCCTGGAAGCTTGGCAGCCGCAACAATTCGAACCAATCGAAGGTGCGATGGAGTTTGCCAACCGTCTGACCAAGAATATGCAAGCCCTGAAAAAATGGGCAGTCAAAGATGGCGTACACTGTTTACGTCTGTATGACGCCGATTTACCTGACTTTAACGTTGCAATCGATCTGTATGGCGAGCGCCTGCATGTACAAGAATATGCACCACCAAAAACCATTGATCCGGAAAAAGCCAAGAAACGTTTTAACCTGGCCCTGCAAGCGATTCGTGCAGTGACCGGTTTGGGTCGTGATGCAATCTTTATCAAGACCCGCGCCCGTCAGGAAGGTAAAAACCAGTACACCAAACAAAGTACCGCATCCAAGCGTTTTATCGTACAGGAAGGCAAAGCCAAGATTCTGGTCAACCTGACCGATTATCTGGATACCGGTCTGTTCCTGGATCACCGTCAAATGCGTTTGCGTATTGCCCGTGAGGCCAAGGGAAAGCACTTCCTGAACCTGTACAGCTATACCTCTACGGCGAGCCTACATGCTGCTTTAGGCGGTGCTGCAAGTACCACCAGTGTCGATCTTTCCAATACCTACCTGAACTGGTCGAAAGAGAACTTCGTGCTAAACGGTCTGACTGTAGATCACGCCGATGAACAGCATCAGTTCTTTGCATCTGACTGTTTTGAGTGGCTGAAAGAAGGTCATGAGCAATATGAGCTGATCTTTATTGATCCGCCAACCTTCTCGAACTCGAAAAAATTCTACGGTACTTTTGACGTACAACGTGACCATCTGTCTTTATTAAAACGCGCTATGAACCGTTTAACCAGCGATGGTACCTTGTACTTCTCGAATAACTATCGTGGTTTCGAGATGGATGAAGAAATTCTGGCGTTCTATGATGTCGAAGAAATTACCCAAGAAACTATCGGGCCTGATTTCAAACGTAACCAGAAAATTCACCGCGCCTGGAAAATTGGCCATCCTAAAGTGTAATCACTGGTATTAGCTTGCGATAAAACAAAAGCCTGTTCAGTTGAACAGGCTTTTCCTTCTTAGATTCGCTGTTAAAAAGCGACTTACAAATTATTGTGCAGTTAAGAACTTCTTTTCACCATACAGATAATGCATGGACAGTTTAAACACATCGCCATCTCGCTGAATTTGCTGATTAGCTTGCATCGCACCCAGCATTTGCTCCAGCTCTTGATCGGACATATTTTTACCTGCGGCACGCATATAATGATGAGTGAAGGTTTTTACTACCTGTTTATTGAAACTGATATCGGTTTGCACTTCTAACAGATTTGGGAACATTTTTGCCAAGCTTTCCAAGGTGGTTTGATGGCCTGGCATTACTTTTCCGACTAAATCTGCCTGAATACTGCCTGTGCCTAACTTTAACTGATTCTGCTTCGATTCAAACTTGAAGCCATCATTAATCACCGCCAGCATGGCTTGTATCGCATCTTTTTCAAAATTTCCTGCTTCCAGACAAGAGTTATTTTGCTTTTGCAGAATATCAAATAATATCTGCATTTTTTGACGCTGTAAGTCTTTGAGCTCCCAATTGAGTTCTAAGTCTTGCATCGCAGGGACATTATTTAAGCCCATTTCGGCAATTTTAAATTTTGATTGAACATCTACTGTACGCTCATGCAGTTGGGTATCCATACGCCAGCTCAGGTCTTTCAGTTGTCCTGAGCCTTCTGCCTTAGCATCCTGGCGCTGCATTTTGACAATATTGAACTCGAAATAACCCGGTTCTAAATACTGCGCATTCAGAGCCTGATTGGTTTTAAAATGCACACCCTTGAGTTGTGTATTTCCAGACTGATCACGAATAGACAATTCTGGCACATCAAAACTCATATTTAAAATTTTATGTTGTCCCTGACTCTGTTTTGCCTGAAACTTGATCTGTATAGGGTCAATTCTGGTATATAAACCTGCTTCTTTTTTTTCGATGACAGGGGTTTGTAATTGTGTGGTCGATACACCCAACCAGTTGACTTGCGTCGTCACTTTTAAAGGTTGCTGAAAAAATTCAGCATATGCGCCCTGTCCTTGTGCTAAATCGAGTTGAGAATGAATGGTATAGCCTTTCCAGGTACGCTGAATTTGGTCTTGACCATTAAATACTAATTTTTCTTTGGCATTACACGCGTCTGGCACAATGCTCATGCTCCACTTGGCCGTGCCTTGTAGAGCCCCCATAGCGTAGTCAGTATATTGCACACTAATGTTCGGCGCTGGTTTTAAATTTTGTTGATAATGCGCTTTCAAGCTCTTATCTGCATATAAATTACCCGTGCTCACAGCCCCCGCCAACACCACGACACCAATTCCACCCCATACTATTTTCGACATAGTTTTTGCTCAGAATTTATCTATTTTTATTGAACATAAATTATAGTTAATCTTAAAAAATAAAGATAATTGTTTTGCAAATAAATCACTTAAACATAATATTCATCACAAAATATTAAAAATAGCTGTCACTTTTAAGCAATTTTTTTACTGATATGACCTGAATTGTCAGCCATCAAAAAACCTAGCCGAAGCTAGGTTTTCTGAAAATTAAAAGGACAGGCAATATTAGCTAACTTTCATTTTCTCGAAGATTAAATCACCCGCTTCGGCTTGGACCAGAATCGTATCACCCGGCTGGAATTCCCCTGCAAGGATTTTTTGAGCCAGGCCATTTTCAATACGTTGCTGGATCGCACGTTTTAACGGACGCGCACCATACAGCGGATCGAAACCGGCATCAATTAACTGATCGAAAGCACTGTCATCTACCGACAGACGCATATCACGCTCTGCCAGGCGCTGACGCAAGCGATTCAACTGGATATCGGCAATACCGCGAATCTGGTCTTTTTCCAGCGCATGGAAGACCACCAGTTCATCAATACGGTTAATAAACTCCGGACGGAAATGTTCCGAGACCGCATTCATCACTACTGTACGAACTTCATCACGTGTTGCATTAGCGCCCAGTTCACGTACATCCTG
Source organism: Acinetobacter sp. YH12254 (assembly GCF_013417415.1). Classification (NCBI taxonomy): domain Bacteria; kingdom Pseudomonadati; phylum Pseudomonadota; class Gammaproteobacteria; order Moraxellales; family Moraxellaceae; genus Acinetobacter; species Acinetobacter sp. YH12254. Next base: position 73,659 of record NZ_VPEB01000015.1, read on the forward strand.
TGAACCCAGGTTCGACGTCATAACGATCACGCTGTTTTTAAAGTCCACTACCCGGCCTTGCGAGTCAGTCAAACGTCCATCATCCAGCACCTGTAGCAAGATGTTAAACACATCCGGATGCGCTTTTTCGACTTCATCGAACAAGATCACGCTATAGGGTTTACGACGTACCGCTTCCGTCAGCACCCCGCCTTCTTCATAACCCACATAGCCCGGAGGCGCACCGACCAAACGACTGACCGAATGTTTTTCCATGAATTCAGACATATCAATACGAATCATGGCATCGTCACTATCAAACAAGAAGTTGGCTAATGCTTTGGTCAATTCTGTTTTACCCACACCCGTTGGACCCAGGAACAGGAAGGAGCCACTTGGACGGTTCGGATCTGATAGGCCTGCACGTGAACGGCGCACTGCATTCGACACCGCAACCACAGCTTCTTCTTGCCCCACCACACGGTTATGCAGGAACTCTTCCATATGCAGCAGTTTGTCACGTTCACCTTGCAACATTTTCGCCACAGGAATACCGGTGGCCGCACTGACCACCTCGGCAATTTCATTGTCGGTGACTTTGTCACGCAGCAGTTTCGGTGCTTCACTTTCTTCAGCTGCTTCAATACGTTCCAGCTGTTTTTGCAACTCTGGAATGACGCCATATTGATACCGTGCTGCTTCAGCCAGATCACCTTCACGTTGCGCTTTGTCCAGTGCAATACGGGCCTGATCCAGTTTGACCTGAATGTCTTTATTACCAGCAACCAAGGCTTTGTCTGCACGCCAGATTTCTTCTAGGTCCTGATACTCTTTTTCAACCGTGGCGATCTGGTCAGACAAATACTGAATTTCAGCTTTGGCACCCGAGTCTTCGTCTTTTTTCACTGCTTCCAGTTGCATTTTTAACTGAATCAGACGGCGCTCCAGTTTATCCAAAGCTTCGGGCTTGGAATCCAGTTCCATTTTAATGCGTGATGCTGCTTCATCAATCAGGTCGATGGCTTTATCCGGCAATTGACGATCGGTGATATAACGATGTGACATTTTCGCTGCGGCAATAATTGCAGAGTCCAGAATCTGTACCCCGTGATGCGTTGCATAACGGTCTTTCAGACCACGCAGAATCGCAATCGTGTCTTCCACACTCGGTTCATCGACCAAGACTTTCTGGAAACGACGCTCGAGCGCTGCATCTTTTTCAATATACTGACGATATTCATCCAGCGTAGTCGCACCGACACAGCGCAGCTCGCCACGTGCCAGCGCCGGTTTCAGCATGTTACCGGCGTCCATCGCACCATCACCCTTACCGGCACCCACCAAGGTATGCAGCTCATCGATGAATAAGATGATTTCGCCTTCGTGTTTGGCAATATCTTTCAGAACGGCTTTTAAGCGTTCTTCAAACTCACCACGGTATTTGGCACCGGCCAGTAAAGATCCCAGGTCCAGCGATAAAACACGTTTACCTTTCAGTCCTTCAGGTACTTCACCATTAATAATCCGCTGTGCCAGACCTTCGACGATTGCCGTTTTACCCACACCCGGCTCACCAATCAGTACCGGGTTATTTTTGGTGCGGCGTGACAGAACCTGAATGGTACGGCGGATTTCATCATCACGGCCAATCACAGGATCAAGCTTGCCTGCCAAAGCACGTTCAGTTAAATCAATGGTGTACTTATTCAGTGAATCACGCTGATCTTCATGATTATTGCTCATGACTTTTTCATCGCCTCGAAATTGATTAATGATCTGGCCTAAGGTTTCTGCCTTTAGGCCAACACTGTTTAATAAGGTTTTTGTGTTACCTGTTTCTGCCAGCGCCAACAGTACCCAATCTGTAGATAGAAACTCATCTCCGGCTTTTTGCGCGAAGCTGTCTGCCAAATGTAATACTTTTGCCGCTTCAGGGCTGAGATTGATATCCGCGGAGGGATTGCTCAGGGTTGCTGCATTACTTAGGGCCGTTTGCAGCTTGGTTTGCAATTCACGCAGATTGGCGCCGGCCTGCTGCAGCAAGCTGACATTGGATGCTTCATCCATCAAGGTGGCCAGAATATGAATCCCATCAATCGAGCTATGGTCTTTAGTCATGGCCAATGATTGTGCATCGGAAAGGGTTTGCTGCAGGCGATTGGTAAATTTCTCAAAACGCATTTTTGTTATTCCTCACAACAAATTTTCTACTTGATGGATATATGGGTGCGATTAATCAGATTTCAAATTATTTTTGTATATTTTTCAAAAACTTATTATCAAAAAATATACAGATTTCAATTATAATATTGGTGTAGTCAAATCATATTTCAAGTAAGCGAAAGAGAATTTTTAATGAGACCCCAAGACTAGCGCTAACTCATCATCTTGATTAAGCTATTTAGTTGTATCGGGATAATTTAAAACAAAATTGGCTTACATATGCTGTCCTAACCCTTCTACCAAATGAAGAACTTCAGAGAGTTTCTGTTCAGTTTGAATCAATACTCGAGGTGATTAATGGCCTTATCACTGATAAAGAAAAATTAGTTCAGCAACTTCCGTATGGCTTTCGCTCATACTTTTGTTTGGGACAAAGTAGTTTCATGATTCATTTTTATAAGAGCATCTTTTATGGATGATGTTTTAATTATGCGGATTTGACGATCCTTTCCCATACTCTTTTTCATTAAAATAAGCATGTAATCAACAATAAAAAAACACCCTCAATCAAGGGTGCGTCTAAATAACGATAAAAATTATGGAGCCGGATTTGGCTGCTGACAGTGAATCGCTTCAATACCTTTCAGTACGTCTTCAGATAAATCGATTTCAAAGGCCTGAATATTTTCTTTTAACTGATCCAGATTGGTGGCCCCAATAATAGTACTGGTTACAAAGAACTGCTGTTTGATAAAGGCCAAAGCCAATTGCGTCAAAGTCAGACCATGCTGCTCGGCCAGTTGTGCATATTGTTCGGTCGCCCATTCACTTTCCGGATTGCTATAGCGGCTAAAGCGCGAATATAAAGTAACCCGAGCATTGGCAGGACGCGCACCATGACGGAATTTACCGGTCAGATAACCGAATGCCAAAGGTGAATAAGCCAACAGGCCTACACCTTCGTATTTGGCAATTTCTGACATGCCCATTTCATAAGTACGATTCAATAAGCTATAGGGATTTTGCACACTGACAAACTTAGATAAACCAAGTTTTTCAGCCAGATGTAAAAATTTCATGGTGCCCCATGGGGTTTCATTGGACAGGCCGATATAACGAATGCGGCCTTTTTGAATCTCTTGATGTAAAGCGGTTAAGGTTTCTTCCAGATCTGTTACTGCACGAGCTTCTGCCGCTTCTGCATTACCATAGCCCAGCTTGCCAAAGAAATTGGTTGGACGTTGCGGCCAGTGCAGCTGATATAAATCGATATAATCGGTTTGCAGACGTGCCAAGGACTGGTCAATCGCTGATGCAATTTCATCTGCAACGAAACGGGTTCTGCCATCCCGGATATGACTGCCGCCTTGTGAAGGACCGGCAATTTTTGAGGCCAGAAAAAGTTGGTCACGGCCACCGCGAGAGGCAATCCAGTTACCAATCATACGCTCGGTTGCACCTTGCGTTTCAGGTTTTGGCGGTACCGGGTACATTTCAGCAGTATCCCAGAAATACAGTCCCTGATCCAAAGCATAATCCAGTTGCTGAAAAGCCTCTTCCTGTGTGTTTTGCTCACCAAATGTCATGGTGCCCAAACAAATTTCCGGCAAAAGAATGCCTGTATCTGCCAATGGTCTGAACTGCATAAAAAAATATCCTTAAAATTTATCGGTCGTTTATTGCGATCACATGCGCTATAGCCTATCGGAATGATAAGGGGACTTAAATTATCTTTTCTAAAAAGCTTGTGCCAAATTGTTATGTTCGAATGAATTTGTGCTTTTAAAGTAGGGATAAAAAAAGCAAATCAGAAGATTTGCTTTTTTTTATTTTTGACTTATTCGTCTTCGAGCTCACCGGCACTGACCGTTTCTGGCTCCTCCAGAGAAACATCGAAAATCAGAATGGCTTTACCATCAGTTTCAATCATACCCTGTTCTTCAAGTGTCTTCAGTACACGGCCGACCATTTCGCGGGAACAACCGACAATACGGCCAATTTCCTGACGGGTAATACGAATCTGACGGCCATTTGGTAAAATCATCGCCTCAGGCTGAGAAGACAAGTCGATCAGGCAACGTGCAATACGGCCTGAAACATCAATGAATGCCAGATCAGTCACTTTACGTGTGGTATTTTTCAGACGGCGTACCAGCTGAGCAAATACCGCATAGCTCAGATCAGGATATTGCTTGCTGATTTCATGAAAATTTTCATAGGTGATTTCAGCAATTTCACACACATCACGTGTACGAACTTCTGCAGTACGTTGTGGATTTACCTCAAATAAACCCATTTCCCCAAAAAAGTCACCTGGATTTAAATATGCCACGACAATCTCACGATCATCATCTTCACGAAGAATGATGGATACAGACCCCTTCAAAATCAAATACAAAGATTTAGATTCTGATCCTGCATCAATGATCGTAGTACGTTTTGGATAACGATTAATATATGCACGTTTTAACAGTGCTTTCACGGATTCTGGTAATTGCCCCGGAGAAAGCGCATCTGTGCTCAATTGTGAAAAGTTTGAAGTCATGCTTACGGTTCCGAATATGGATAATGTATAGATCGCACAAGACCTAATGTGAACTTGTCACACAGTGGGATTGAAATTCCGTATCAACCCAATTTATGTTAGTGTACAGTTACTTGACAAATTTATAGCTTTTTTTAGGTAGTTGCAATGCAAACAAGCGTTCATTGGTTAGAGAATGTTGCTTTTGAAGCAAAAACTCAAAGTGGTCATACCATCATTATGGATGGTTCAGCGGAATATGGTGGTGAAAACCGTGGTCCCCGTCCAATGGAACTGCTTTTAACCGGTCTGGGTGGCTGTGCATCTTTTGATATTGTGACCATTTTGAAGAAAGCCCGTCAGGATATTAGCGATGTACGTTGTGAGTTAAAGGCTGAACGTGCGGATACAATTCCGGCAGTTTTCACGAAAATTCACTTACATTTTGTCGTGACAGGCAAAGCCATTAAAGAGAAACAGGTGGCAAAAGCCGTAGAACTTTCTGCAGAAAAGTATTGCTCTGCCAGCAAAATGCTTTCGGATGGCGGCGTTGAAATTACCCATGATTATGACATTATCGAAGCAGAATAAACCTGAAATCTTCTAAAAATAGCAGCCTGAATGGCTGCTTTTTTATCCCAACAAATTGCCGAGCAAAACTTCTGAAGACTCTATCTGATTAAGTCCCTTGAACCAGGTAATGGGTGCCATCTTCAAAGATCAGAATATTGTCTGGAAATCTTAAAGCGCCAAGTCGATGTCTGAACGCGACGCCCTGCTGACGATCGAGATAGCGTTTGCCCACTGAATAGTCTACACAAAATACATTTTGTTGCTGTCCATACCATTGCAATGCATCGATCGATTTAAATAGTCCGGCCTTTTCTTCAGTAGTTTTAAAGTTTCGCCAATAATGCCCAGTAATCACTGGAATTTGATCGGTATAGCTGTCCCACCATGGCAAACGATCGATCATGCGCCATCGGCCACCGGCGTAAATGGGTTGCACCGCGATCTGTTCTGCACCTGAAGTGATGACCCGAATTGGATTATGCATCTGCTCACGCAGCTCTTTTTCTGCGAGGTGTTGCAATAAAGGTAAAGTTGCAGCTGGGTCTTTGAACTGGTGTTGGTATTGTTGCTGTTCATTCTGTATTAATTCATTAATACCTAAGGCTTGCAAATCCAGCGCTGTATGCTCAACGAATTTAGCATAGGCTTCTCTGAGCGAATTGAAATGAGAATCACGTAATCGATCAATGGATTGCTGATGCCAGCAGGCATGTACCACACGCAGCTGCTCAGACTCGAGCGCCACCGGCAAGCGATTTAAAAAATCCAGAATCCACTTATGGTCTGTGGCTGAAGCCTGTATGGAATCAAAAGGTTTCAGATCATCCTGATGCGGTGAACCAAAAAACCAGCCATTGCCTTCCCGAAAAGTATCGATCAACAGGTTCAATTCATGATTACCCATCACACATTGTGCATAGCCTTCATCTACCAGTTGTTTGACCCGTTTAATCACCGCAACACTGTCTTGCCCCCGATCACACAGATCACCAACAAAAATCAGTTTACGCTGCTCAGGATGACGACCGTGTCGGTCATAACCCAACACATGAATCAGTTGTTCCAGTGCTGCAATCTCGCCATGAATATCCCCAACGATATCCACGGGGCCAGTGAAAGCCTGTTGTATAAATGAATATTTCACTTATGCATCCTGAGTTAAAATGAAGCCAGATGAACATCCTTGGAGTATGCTTTAAATTTGTTTAGATCGGAATACAGAACACTAGATACTTTAAATAGTTCAGTTAAAATATGTCAGGTTTAAATAAAGATTTTTTATAAAATATATTTTATCTTGATTTTAAAATGACCTAAAAAATACCAGACATAATCCTTATATGCTTTAAGAGTTTAGTCCTGCTATTTTTTGTATTTTTGAGGGCAGGCTGGACTTTATGAAAGGCGGATTCAAGCGGCAAGTGCAACAGTATAAAAACTAGCCATAACTTCACTAGGCGTATACCAACCTAGTGTTTTTCTAGGACGATGGTTGAGTGCAAATTCTATCTGCTCTATTTGTTCGTTTGACACGTCATCAAACGATGATGATTTTGGCAGATATTGCCGGATTAAAC